>DATICE010000001.1:0-2588 GCA_035456985.1 Burkholderiales bacterium
CTGGTCGCGCAACTGCGCCGCACGCTCGAACTCGAGATTGCGCGCGGCGTCCATCATGGACTTCTCGAGCTGCTTCACTTCGCGCGTGAGCTCCTTCTCGTCCATCGCATCGTAACGGGCCCGCGCCTGCGCCGCCTTCAATTCGCTGCGCGCCTCCTCGTGATCGTATACGCCCTCGATGATGTCCTTGACGCGCTTGGAGACGCCCCTGGGGGTGATGCCATTGGCAGCGTTGTAAGCCGTTTGCTTGCGCCGGCGGCGGTCAGTTTCATCGATCGCGCGCCGCATTGAATCGGTCACGCTGTCGCCGTAAAGGATCGCGGTGCCGTTGACGTGCCGCGCTGCGCGTCCGATCGTCTGGATCAGCGAGCGTTCCGATCGCAGGAAACCCTCCTTGTCGGCATCGAGGATTGCGACCAGCGACACCTCCGGCAGGTCGAGCCCCTCGCGCAACAGGTTGATCCCGACCAGCACGTCGAACTGCCCCAGCCGCAGATCGCGGATGATCTCGACCCGCTCCACGGTATCGATGTCGGAATGGAGATAGCGCACCTTGACGCCGTGCTCGCCCAGGTAGTCGGTAAGGTCCTCGGCCATCCGCTTGGTGAGCGTTGTCACCAGCACGCGCTCATGGCGCCCGACGCGCTCATTGATCTCCGACAGCAGGTCGTCGACCTGCGTCGCTGCGGGCCGCACCACCAGCGCCGGGTCGACCAGTCCGGTGGGACGAACGACCTGCTCCACCACCTGCGCTTGATGCTCGCGCTCGTACTCGGCGGGGGTGGCGGAGACGAAGACCGTGCGCCGCATCAGCTGCTCGAACTCGTCGAAGCGCAGCGGGCGGTTGTCGAGGGCCGACGGCAGGCGAAAGCCGTAGTCCACGAGGTTTTCCTTGCGCGAGCGGTCGCCGCGGTACATGCCCCCCAGCTGCGGGACGGTGACGTGGCTCTCGTCGATGATCATCAGCGCATCGTGCGGCAGGTAGTCGATCAGCGTCGGCGGCGGCTCCCCCGGCGCGCGGCCCGAGAGATGGCGCGAATAATTCTCGATGCCCTTGCAGAATCCCATCTCGGCCAGCATTTCCAGGTCGAAGCGAGTGCGCTGCTCGATGCGCTGGGCTTCGACCACTTTACCCATCTTGTGGAACCCGTCGATGCGATCGCGCAGCTCGGCCTTGATTGCCTCGATCGCGCGCAGCGTCGTCGCGCGCGGCGTGACGTAATGGCTCGAGGGATAGACGGTGAAGCGCGGGACGCGCTGCAGGATGTGTCCAGTCAGGGGATCGAACAGGTGGATCGACTCGACCTCGTCGTCGAAGAGCGTCAAGCGCACCGCGGTTTCCGAGTTCTCCGCCGGGAAGATGTCGAGGACGTCGCCGCGCACCCGGAACACGCCCCGCCGGAACTCGATCTCGTTGCGCTCGTACTGCATGGCGACCAGGCGCTGGATGGCGTCGCGCTGGGAGAGCCGCTCGCGCTCCCGCAGGTGGAGGATCATGCTGTGATAGTCGACCGGGTCGCCAATACCGTAGATCGCCGAGACGGTGCAGACGATGATCGTGTCGCGGCGCTCCATCAGCGACTTGGTGGCCGAGAGGCGCATCTGCTCGATGTGCTCGTTGATGCTCGAGTCCTTCTCGATGTAGAGGTCCTTCGACGGCACGTAGGCTTCGGGCTGGTAGTAGTCGTAATACGAAACGAAATACTCGACCGCGTGATCGGGGAAGAACTCGCGCATCTCGGAATAGAGCTGCGCGGCGAGCGTCTTGTTGGGCGCCATGATCAGCGCCGGGCAGCCGAGCCGCGCGATGACGTGCGCCATGGTGTAGGTCTTGCCGGAACCGGTGACGCCGAGGAGCGTCTGGAAGGCAAGCCCGTCGCGCACGCCGGCCACGAGTTTCTCGATGGCCTCGGGCTGGTCGCCCGCCGGGGGAAACAGCTCGCGCAGCCGGTACGGGCTTTCGGGGAAGCTCAGCAGAGCCGCAGCCGTGCCGGGCTCCGCGGGGATACTGGGACTGGATCGAACTGTCGCTGGCATCGGGGCTGAGCTAAACCACGTATTTTCCCATGGCGATGCGCTCGTTCGCCAGCCCATCACTGCCCGAGGAGTGACGAGGAGAAGTGAATTGGTGCCGGCCCGGACAGATCCGCGGGCCCGCTATGCTCGCGCTCTGTCAACCACTACGGGAAAGTGACATGCGCGCGCAAGGGGAATCGCCCTTAATGGGCGCCCTCCTCGCCGCGCGCCAGAGCGTCAGTGATGGGGCATCTTCAGGCGCGAAACCGTCCAGCGGGTGACATCCTCTTCGGACTCGTCGCCTTGGATTCCATTGAGCGGCAGCGCCAGGTTCGTGACGAAAATTTCGTCATCCACGATAACCAGGCTCGCCGGGAAGAGCAGCCCGTTCGGAGCCCCGTTGCCGCGAACGCCGCGGAATTCTCCCAGCTTCGCGACGATCTTTCCCTTCTCGTTCAACGCAACGACCTCATCGGCCTGATTCGCCGCCACCCACAGGCGACCGCGCTTGTCCATGGCAAGGCCATCGGCCCCGTTGATGCTCTCGGCAAATTCGCTGACCGAATTCGGGG
>DATICE010000002.1:0-15897 GCA_035456985.1 Burkholderiales bacterium
TACGGTTCGGGCCGCCGAGCGCAGCGTCGCGCCAGGGGCGGCATGAGCGGCAGGTCGCCGCTCAGCACGAAAAGGCGTTGGAGAAGTTGAACAGGAATTCCGGGCTGAAATAACCCCGGAATCCCAGGTAGGCGACGACCGTGGCAAGCACGGCGAGCAACGCCCACAGGAGGAGGCGCGTGGATTGCGTCATGCGCGCTTCAAGCACGGGTGCCTCGCCGGATTCGGACCGTCATTATCGCATACCACGCTCGCACGCCCGTCCACAGGATTTCGGTGGGCGCCGCAGTATGGCGAGGACGCATATGCACAGAACGGCACGTTATGAAAGCGCGTCCCGGCGGTTGATATAATTTCCAGTTTTTTACAGGGTCGTCGCACGCACTTGGCCTCACGCTCGATTCCGGCAGCTGGTTTCGATTGCACCTTCGGCGAGCTCTACACGCGCGAGGGTCTGCTGAAACTCGACCAGCGCTTTCTCGCAGGGTTGAGGGAAAGCGACGCCGTTCTCCACGACCGGCTTTCCCGCGCGCGCGACGATCCCTCGGGACTCTCGCCGAAGGAGGAATCGGCCCTCCTGCTTGCGCTCGCTCCGCGCCTGGAGCGGTTCGTCGCGCGCTTGTTCGGCATCGAGCCGGAAGTCCAGGCGCTTGCAGCGAAGCATCACCTGCTCGCGCCGCTCTACCAGGTCAAGCGTCAGTTCGTGCAGCGCAAGGCGATGCATCGATATACGGCGCTGCAATCGGCCGCTTTCGACGGCCCGGCGCTCGAGCGCGAGCTGGAAGCGGCGTTCGGAGAGCCTTTCACCGAGCTCGCATACGCGCGTTACGTCGCGCAGTGGCAAAAGAACGAAGCGGCGCATGCGGCGCACCTCGAGTGCGCGCTGCGCTACGCGGCGTGGGCCGCGCATACGGAAGCGGGCAGGGCGCGCCGCGGGTCAGGTGTGCTGTTCAAGGCGCCGTCCAAGCTCGATCCGCGGCAGCTCGTGCCCGTCGTCGGCGACGAATCGGCCGGTTACCGGAGCCACCGGCTCGCCCCGCACCACCTGCGGCGACGCGACGGCTTCAAGTTGACTGACCCCGGCGCGGATCTCGTGCACGCGCTCGACGAGGCGAATTACTGCATCTGGTGCCACGAGCAGGGCAAGGATTCATGCTCGAAGGGCTTGCTGGAGAAGGGCGCGACCGGGCGCGGCGCGGCTTCCTTCAGGAAAAGCCCGTTTGGCGTCACCCTTGCCGGATGCCCGCTCGAGGAGAAGATCTCGGAATTCCACCAGGCGAAGGCCGCGGGGCACGCCATCGGCGCGCTCGCGATCATCGTCGTGGACAACCCGATGGTGGCGGCGACCGGGCACCGCATCTGCAACGACTGCATGAAATCGTGCATCTACCAGAAGCAGGACCCGGTGGACATCCCGCAAGCCGAGACCCGCACGCTCAAGGATGTCCTCGAGCTGCCGTGGGGCTTCGAGATCTATTCGCTGCTCACGCGCTGGAACCCGCTCAACGTGCGCGCGCCGTATCCGCGGCCGGCGAGCGGCAAGCGCGTGTTGATCGCCGGCATGGGGCCGGCGGGAATCGCGCTTGCGCATCATTTGATGAACGACGGACACTCGGTCGTCGGTATCGACGGGTTGAAGATCGAGCCGCTGCCGGAAGGGTTGTCGGGCATCGATGCGCGCGGCGAGCGGGCGCCGTTCGAGCCGGTGCGCGAGATGCGCAGGCTCTACGAAGCACTCGACCAGCGCGTCATGGCGGGGTTCGGCGGGGTGGCGGAGTACGGCATCACGGTGCGCTGGGACAAGAATTTCCTCCGGGTACTGCGCCTGCTGCTCGAGCGCCGGCGCGAGTTCGCCCTCTTCGGCGGCGTGCGCTTTGGCGGCACGTTGACCGCCGACGAGGCATTTGCCATGGGCTTCGACCATGTCGCGCTCGCCCTCGGCGCCGGGCGCCCGACCGTGCTCGACCTGCCGAACGGGCTTGCGCGCGGAGTGCGGGCGGCATCGGATTTCCTGATGGGGCTGCAGTTGACCGGCGCGGCAAAGACCGATTCTCTCGCCAACATGCAGCTGCGGCTGCCGGTCGTGGTGATCGGCGGAGGCCTTACCGCCATCGACACGGCCACCGAGGCCCTTGCGTACTATCCGCTGCAGGTAGAGAAGTTCCTGCGGCGCTACGAGCAGCTTGCGCGTGAGCATGGCGAAACCGCGGCGCGCATCGCATGGGACGAGGAAGAGCAGGGCATCGCGGACGAGTGGCTGGCTCACGGACGGGCATTGCGCGATGAGCGCGCGAGCGCCGCAGCCGAAAATCGCGAGCCGCGCATTCACGAGCTGCTGCAAAAATGGGGCGGCGTCGTCATTGCCTACCGCAAGCGACTGATAGACAGTCCGTCCTACACGCTCAATCACGAGGAAGTGCACAAGGCGCTCGAGGAAGGAATCCGGTTCGCGGAAGGCCTGGTTCCGCTGGCGGTGGAGGTCGATGAACACGGGCACGCCCGCACGCTCAAGGTATCGGTGCGGCGGCGGGACGACGACGGCGAATGGACGGAAGTCTCGAGGGCCGAGCTGCCGGCGCGGACCCTCCTGATCGCTGCCGGCACGCATCCGAACACCGTGATCGCGCGCGAGGACCCGAAGCTCTACCGGCTCGACGGCGAGTATTTCCAGGCCTGCGACGAAAGCGGGGCGCCGGTTGCGGCGGAGCAGGCCATCTCCAAGCCATCGCAGCCGCGAGTGCTGCTCGCGCGCCGCGATGACGGGCGCTTTCTGAGCTACTTCGGAGACGTGCACCCATCGTACTTCGGCAACGTAGTGAAGGCGCTGGGCAGCGCCAAGCAGGGCTACCCGACAGTCAGCCGTGTGCTGGACCGCGTCAGGCCGGCCTCGGCGCTGAGCGACCCGCAGTTCTTCGGCCAGCTGAACCAGGAGCTGCGGGCGGTGGTGCAGGAGGTGGTGCGGTTGACGCCGTTGATCGTGGAGGTCGTGGTCAGGGCACCGGCCGCGGCGCGGCGTTTCCGGCCCGGCCAGTTCTACCGCCTGCAGAATTTCGAAATGCTCGCCCGGCAGGCCGACGGAACGCGCCTCATGATGGAAGGCATTGCGCTCACCGGCGCCTGGGTGGACGTGGCGCGCGGACTGATCTCCCTGATCACGCTCGAGATGGGCGGCTCCTCGGACCTGTGTGTGCTGTTGAAGCCCGGCGATCCGGTGGTGGTGATGGGACCCACCGGCACGCCCACGGAGATTCCGAAAGACGAAACCGTGATACTCGCGGGGGGAGGGCTCGGCAACGCGGTGCTGTTCTCGATCGGGCAGGCAATGCGGCGCGCCGGGAACCGGGTGCTCTATTTCGCCGGTTACAAGCACATGATGGACCGCTACAAGATCGGGGAGATCGAGGCGGCCGCGGATGCGGTGGTGTGGTGCTGCGAGGAGGAGCCGGGCTTCACGCCCGACCGCCCCCAGGACCGCAGCTTCGTCGGCAACATCGTGCAGGCGATGCACGCGTATGCCAGCGGCGGCCTGGGCGAGCAGCCGATCCCGTTCAGCGCGGCGGATCGCGTCATGGCCATCGGCTCGGACCGCATGATGAGGGCGGTGGCGCGCGCCCGCCACGATCTCCTCGAGCCCTATCTCAAGCCGGGCCACCGTGGCATCGGCTCGATCAATTCGCCGATGCAATGCATGATGAAAGAGATCTGCGCCCAGTGCCTCCAGCCGCACGTGGACCAGTTGAGCGGCAAGGTGAGCTTCGTCTTTTCATGCTTCAACCAGGACCAGCCGCTCGACCGCGTGGACTGGACTGCGCTCGATGCGCGGCTGCGCCAGAACTCCGTGCAGGAAAAGCTTGCCGCCGAGTGGATCGACCATTGCCTGGTCGGGCTCGGCGCGCGCGACATGCAGCGCGTTTAGCGCGCAGCTTAGGCCAGCTCCCGCAGGACGGCGCCAAGCGTTCCCGCGATCTCGTCGATCTGCGCCGGACTGATGATGAGAGGGGGCGAAAGCGCGATGATGTCGCCGGTGACCCGGGTCATCAACCCTTTCGCGAAGCACTTGAGGAAGGCCTGGTAGGCGCGCGCGCCCGGCTTCCCCGGCAGGGGCTCGAGCTCGATCCCGGCCATCAGGCCGAAATTGCGGATGTCGATCACCGGCCCCACTCCTTTCAGGCTGTGCAGCGCCTGCTCGAAACGGGGTGCGAGCTCGCGCGCGCGCTCGAAGAGCTGTTCCTCGTGGTAGAGCGCAAGCGTCGCCTCCGCCGCGGCGGTGGCAAGGGGATGACCCGAGTAGGTGTAGCCGTGGGAGAACTCGACCGTATCGGGAGGTGCACTGTTCACCACCGTATCGTAGATCTCGCGGCGCACCACCACGCCGGCAAGCGGAACGGCTCCGCTTGTCACGCCTTTGGCGAAGGTGATCATGTCGGGCATCACGCCGAAAGTCTGCGCGGCAAACGCCTGGCCCGTGCGGCCGAAACCCGTGATCACCTCGTCGAAAATGAGAAGCAGTCCGTGCTTGTCGCAGATCGCGCGCAGCCTCTCCAGATAGCCTTTGGGGGGGACCAGCACGCCGGTCGAGCCTGCAACAGGCTCCACGATCACCGCCGCGATGTTGGAAGCATCATGCAGTGGAATGAGGCGCGTCTCGAGATCGTCGGCAAGATGCGCGCCCCACGCCGGCTGCCCGCGGCTGAAGGCATTGCGCTCGAGGCTGTGGGTATGAGGCAGGTGATCGACGCGCGCGAGCATGCTTCCGAAGGCCTTGCGGGTGGCGGGAACGCCGCCGACCGAGATGCCCCCGAAGCCCACTCCGTGATATCCCCGCTCGCGGCCGATCAGCACGTTGCGGTGCCCCTCTCCGCGGGCGCGCTGGTAGGCGAGGGCCATCTTCAGCGCGGTGTCGACCGCCTCAGAGCCCGAGTTCGCGAAAAACACATGGTCGAGCCCCGCGGGTGCCATCTGCGCGATCAGCGCCGCCGCGCGGAATTCCCCCGGATGCCCCATTTGGAAGAGGGGCGAGTAATCGAGCCTTTCCGCCTGGCGGCGGATCGCTTCGACGATCTTGGGGCGGCAGTGCCCCGCGTTCACGCACCACAGACCGGCTGTGCCGTCGAGTATCCGCTGTCCGCTCTCGGTCTGGTAATGCATGTCTCTGGCCGCGACCAGGATGCGCGGCGCCGCCTTGAACTGGCGGTTGGCGGTGAACGGCATCCAGAACGGCTCGAGGGGGTAGTCGCGTGGTGGCATGGGTCGCGGGCAATGGCGGATGGAGCGTCTATTTTGCCAGCGCCGCCGGGCTTCAGCCATACTGCGGTTCGATGACGCAATTCATGCTACGCGTGCTCGCGCTCCTGCTGGTGCCCGCGCTGGGCTTCACCCAGCCGGTCGTCAACATCGGCTCGAAGCGCTTCACCGAGTCCTACATTCTGGGCGAGATCATGGCGCGCACCGTTGAGGCCGCGGGGGAGGCGCGCGCGCAACATCACCAGGGGCTCGGCAATACCGCGATCCTCTACTCGGCGCTGAAGAGCGGGGCGATCCATGCCTACCCCGAATACACCGGCACCATCGCCTTGGAGCTGCTCGGATTGCAGCACGTGCCGGACCTCGTGGAGCTCGACCGCCTGCTCGCCCCGCACGGATTGGCGGCCGCGGTGCCGTTCGGTTTCGGCAATTCGTACGCCCTCGCCATGCGCGCGACGCGCGCCCAGGAGCTGGGAATCACGCGCCTTTCCGACCTCGCGCGGCATCCCGGGCTCAAACTCGCGCTGTCCCAGGAGTTCCTCAACCGCCGCGACGGTTGGCCGGCGCTGCGCGCGGCTTACCGCTTCGCATTCACGGACGTGCGAGGACTCGATCACGGGCTCGCGTATGAAGCGCTCGCGGTCGGGCAGGTCGACGTCGTCGACGCCTACACCACCGACGCCAAGATCCCGCGCTACGGGTTGCGGGTGCTGGAAGACGACCTGCGATTTTTTCCGGCATACGACGCGTTGATACTCTACCGCCGCGATTTCGCGCAGCAGTTTCCGCGCTCGTGGGAGGCGCTGCGGGACCTGGCGGGCCGCATCGGCGTTGAGAGGATGATTGAGCTCAATGCGGCGGTCGAGCTGAGGGGGTCCTCGTTCACTGAGGCCGCGAGCGCATTTCTCGAGACCTCACCCGGAGGCGCGGCGCAGGCGGGGGCGGGGCAGCGGTCATTTCTGGCGGCCTTGACTGCCCCCGACTTATGGCGTCTTACGCTTGAGCACCTGGTGCTGGTCGCCGCCTCTCTCGCGCTGGGGGTGGCGATCGGCGTGCCGCTCGGCGTATGCGCGGATAGGGCGCCACGCGCGCGCCACTGGATACTGGGTGCGGCAGGGGTGCTGCAAACCATACCCTCTCTCGCGCTGCTCGCATTCCTGATCGCCGCCCTCGACCGAATCGGAACGCTCCCTGCAATCGTCGCGCTGTTTCTCTATTCGCTGCTGCCCATCGTCCGCAACACGGAGTCGGGGCTCGCCGGCGTGTCGGCAACGCTGCGGCAGTCTGCGATTGCCCTCGGGATGAGCGACTGGCTGCGCCTGCGGCTGATCGAGCTCCCGCTCGCGGCGCGGACGATTCTCGCGGGAATCAAGATCGCAGCGGTCATCAACGTGGGAACCGCCACCATCGCGGCTTTCATCGGTGCCGGGGGCTATGGCGAGCGCATCGTAGCCGGGCTTGCGGTCAACGATCATGCGATGCTCCTGGCGGGAGCCGTGCCGGCTGCCGTGATGGCGCTCGCCGTCCAGTGGCTCTTCGACTTCCTGGAGCGGCGTTTTTTCTGGATGGACGGGCCCCCCGGGCCCGGCGCCCGCCGTTCCTGAACTTCGATCCGGGCCGCGGGGAGGGGGGAAGCGGCGGGGCGCGCGCCGGGTGCGGGGGCAATTGGGAACGGTTCCCACTGAACTAATTTTCGGCCGCCCTGTCACTGGATTATCGATCGGCTTCGCGACATCCGGACGCGGTCCGGGCGGGTATACTTGCCGTTCTGAATGGCGAGCCTGCCGCTCGACTCGCATAACAAGAAGGTCAGGGACGGGTTTGATGAGCGATCGCGAACTCGATCAGCAGCTGGTCGAGCGCGCGCAGCGCGGCGACAAGCATGCGTTCGAGCTGCTGGTGAGCAAGTACCAGCGCAAGCTTGCCCGACTGCTGTCGCGCTTCATCCGCGACTCGACCGAGGTCGAGGACGTGACGCAGGAGGCCTTTATCAAGGCCTACCGGGCGCTGCCGAGTTTTCGCGGTGACAGCGCGTTCTACACGTGGCTGTACCGGATCGGGATCAATACCGCCAAGAACTACCTGGTGGCGATGGGGCGGCGGGCGCCGACCACGACCGACATCGACAGCGAGGAGGCGGAAGGCTTCGAGGAGGGCGAGCAGCTGCGCGACCTCAACACGCCCGAGAACCAGCTGATGAGCCGGCAGGTGGCCGAAACCGTGAACCAAACCCTCGCCGGGCTGCCTGAGGAGTTGAGGACCGCAATCACGCTGCGGGAAATCGAAGGGCTGAGCTACGAGGATATCGCAAATATAATGAATTGCCCGATCGGCACGGTCCGGTCGCGCATATTCCGGGCGCGCGAGGCGATCGCCGTAAGATTGCGGCCGCTTCTGGGCACCCGGAAGGACAGGAGATGGTGAGATGAACAAGATCTCGGAATGGATGGACGGCGAGCTCCCGGCGTACGAGAAGCGCCTGCAGGCGGATCGCGTCAAGCAAGACGTGGAGCTGCGTCAATGCTGGGATACCTTTCATTTGATCGGCGATGTGCTGCGGGGTGAGCCCGCGCTTTCGCAGGACTTTGAGCGTCGCCTGGCCACGCGGCTGGCCGACGAGCCGACCTTGCTGGCGCCACGCCCCCCGACGGCCCGGCGCTTCGCGACCTACGCGCTATCGGCCGCGGCTTCCTTGTCCGCTGTCGCGGTAGTCGGATGGCTGGCTTTTTTCAACAATCCCCTCGTCCCGCAGCCTGAAATCGCCCAGCAGAAGATCCCTCCCGCACCCGCAGCAATTCCCGTCGAGCCGCAGCTTGCGAGCGTCCCCAGCGACGGCACGATGAACGAGTATTTGATCGCGCACCAGGAGTTCTCGCCGAGCACCGAGATCCAGGGCCTGGCTCCCTATATCCGCGGTGTATCGACCTCCCGACAGGCCAAGGATCGCTAGTGCTGCCTCGGGGTGGGCGCGATCGGCCGCGCATGGCCAGGCTTACCGCAGGGAATGGGGTCCCCGGCGGCGGCTCCCAGAACACGTGAGGAGCGCGCCGGGCATGAAGGCCGCACGGCTCATTGTTCTGCTGGCATTCGCGACCCCGGTTCCCGCCGCGGAGCTGGACGGGGTCGGCTGGCTCACCAAGATGGCGGATGCGTCGCGACGCCTCAATTACAGAGGCATCTTCGTCTACCAGCACGCCGACCGCATCGAGACCTCCCGCATCGTCCATTTCGTCAACCCCGCGGGCGGCGAGTTCGAGAAGCTTGAAACGCTCGACGGGCCGGTGCGCGAGGTCATCCGCACCAACGACCAGGTAAGCTGCTACCTTCCCGACACGAAGACCGTGATCGTCGAGAAGCGCAGCTCGCGCCGCTTCCCGGCACTCTTGCCGGAGCAGCTGGGCGGCGTCTCCGATAATTACACGGTGATCGTCGCCGGCAGGGACCGCGTAGCGGGACTCGAGTGCCAGGTGATCGTGCTTAAGCCGCGGGACCGGCTGCGCTACGGCCACCAGTTCTGCGCCGAGTCGGCCTCCGGACTGCCGTTGCGCGCGCGCACCTTCAGCGAGAAGAATCAACCGCTCGAATCGTTTGCCTTTACCGAGGTGAGGCTCGGCGGCCCTTTCAGCCGTGACCAGGTGCGATCGCGCTACGCCGCGAAAAGCCGGACCTGGAAGGTCGATCAATCGTCGCTGGTGTTGAGCGATGTGCCGGCCGATACCGGATGGACGCTGACGCAACAGCCGGCTGGATTCAAGAAGCTGACCGAATTAAAGCGCTCCATCGCCGGACGCACAGCGATGGTGTCCCACATCGTGTATTCCGACGGGCTCGCTGCGATTTCGGTATTCATCGAGCCACTGCCCAAGCCGCGGCCAGCCAAGAGCCTGTCGCACCAGGGGGCGGTCAGCATCTACGTCCGCCCGGTTGCGGATCACCTGGTCACGGTCCTCGGGGAAACACCCGCCGCGACAGTGATGCAGGTCGCCAATTCCCTCGAATTAAGGAGCGGGCGCGCCAAATAGCATCGCGCCGCGGATCCCGTCCGCGGCTATTTCAGGTATCTTTCCAGGACAGTCGAGATTGAATATGCTCAAACGCCTAGTATTCGCGCTGCTCTTGATCGCGGCGCCGGTTGCGGCCGCGGCGCAGCTGCCCGATTTCGCCGAGCTGGTCGATAAGCAGGGGCCGGCGGTGGTGAACATCAGCACCTCTCAGTCGGCGCGGAATCCCCTGCTGCCGCAGGCGCCGAACCTGCAGGAGGACGATCCATTCTACGAGTTCTTCCGGCGCTTCGTGCCCCAGCCGGGGCCGCGCGAGTTCCAGTCACAGTCGCTCGGTTCGGGCTTCATCATCAGCCAGGACGGCTACATCCTGACCAATGCCCACGTGGTCGAGACCGCCGACGAGATCAACGTGAAGTTGACCGACAAGCGCGAGTTCAAGGCCAAGGTCATCGGCGCCGATCGCCGCACGGATGTCGCGCTCATCAAGATCGAGGCGAGCGGACTGCCCGCGGTGCGTTTCGGAGATCCGGCCAAGCTGCGGGTCGGGGAGTGGGTGCTGGCGATCGGCTCGCCCTTCGGCTTCGAGAACACGGTGACGGCCGGCATCGTCAGCGCCAAGGGGCGCTCCCTGCCGCAGGAGAACTACGTTCCGTTCATACAGACCGATGTGGCCGTCAATCCCGGCAACTCGGGCGGGCCGCTGTTTAACCTGCGCGGCGAAGTGGTCGGCATCAACTCGCAGATCTACAGCAAGAGCGGCGGCTTCATGGGCCTGTCGTTTGCGATACCGATCGACGTTGCCAACGACATCGCCCAGCAGTTGCGCACGACCGGCAAGGTGACGCGGGGACGCATCGGCGTCGTGATCCAGCCGCTCACCAAGGAACTTGCGGATGGCTTCGGGCTCGCGCGGCCGCAAGGCGCGCTGGTGAACTCGGTCGAGAAGGGCGGGCCGGCCGACAAGGCGGGTATCGAGCCCGGCGACGTCATCCTGCGCTTCAACGGCAAGGCGGTGGCGTCCTCGGAGGACCTGCCGCGGATCGTCGGCGCGACGCGGCCGGGCGCGAAGGCGACGATGCAGGTCTGGCGCAACAAGGAGGCGCGCGACGTGCAGGTGGTCGTGGCAGAGATGCAGGACGACCGCGCGAGGCAGTCGCGGCGCGGCGGGAAGCCGCCGGCCGTGCTACCGAGCCAGTACGGGTTGGCGCTGTCCGATTTGACCGACGCCCAGCGCAAGGAGCTGAAGGTTTCGGGCGGTGTGCTGGTCGAGAACGTGCAGGGCGCAGGCCAGCGCGCCGGCGTGCGCCGCGGCGACGTCATCCTCGCCATCAACAACCAGGACGTCAAATCGGTCGAGCAGTTCAACCAGATGATGGGACAGTTCGACAAGGGCAGCATCGTCGCGCTGCTGGTGCGCCGCGGGGCCAATTCCCTCTACATCCCGATGCGGGTGGATGCTGGCTAAGTTGTTCTGATTTCGGATAAAATACGCGGCTTTGGGGGCACTGGACCGGTGCCCTTTTCGATGCAGCGTATCCGCAATTTCTCGATCATCGCCCATATCGACCACGGCAAGTCGACGCTCGCCGACCGCTTCATCCAGCTCTGCGGCGGGCTGGCAGCGCGCGAGATGGAAGAGCAGGTGCTCGATTCGATGGATCTCGAGCGCGAGCGCGGCATCACCATCAAGGCGCAGACTGCGGCGCTCGAATATCGCGCGCGCGACGGCAACCAGTACCTCCTTAACCTGATCGACACGCCGGGGCACGTCGATTTTTCCTACGAGGTCTCGCGCTCGCTGTCAGCGTGCGAGGGGGCGCTCCTCGTCGTGGACGCCTCGCAAGGCGTCGAGGCGCAGACCGTCGCCAACTGCTACACCGCCACCGAGCAGGGCGTGGACGTGATCCCGGTGTTGAACAAGATGGACCTGCCTCAGGTCGAGCCGGAGCGGGTAATCGGCGAGATCGAAGACATCATCGGCATTCCCGCGCACGACGCGCTGCGGGTGAGCGCCAAAACCGGCGACGGCGTCGCCGAAATTCTGGAGGCGGTGATCAGCCGCATCCGCCCCCCCTCAGGCAATCCGGCAGGCCCCCTCAAGGCGCTCATCATCGATTCGTGGTTCGACAATTACGTCGGTGTGGTCATGCTGGTGCGCGTCGTGGACGGGGCATTGAAGCCCAAGGACCGAATCCTCCTGATGTCCAACGGCGCGACCTACCAATGCGAGCAGGTGGGCGTGTTCACACCGAAGGCGAAGGAGAGGGACGTCCTCGCCGCCGGCGCGGTCGGCTTCGTCACCGCCGGGATCAAGGAGCTGAAGGCCGCGCGCGTCGGCGACACGGTGACGCTCGCCCAGCGTCCCGCACCGGAGCCGCTTTCCGGCTTCAAAGAAATCAAGCCGCAGGTGTTTGCGGGGCTCTATCCTGTCGACGCGGGCGAATACGAGGCGCTGCGGGACGCGCTGGAGAAGCTGCACTTGAACGACTCCTCGCTGCGCTACGAACCCGAATCCTCGCAGGCGCTCGGCTTCGGCTTTCGCTGCGGCTTCCTCGGCCTGCTGCATCTGGACATCGTGCAGGAGCGGCTGGAGCGCGAGTACGGGATGAATCTCGTCACCACCGCGCCTACCGTGGTCTACCAAGTGCTCAGGCGTGACGGCGCGATACTGGAGATCGAGAACCCGTCGCGCCTTCCTGACCCCGCTGCCGTTGCCGAGATCCGCGAGCCGGTCATCAAGGCCTCGATCCTGACGCCGCACGCCTACGTCGGACCGGTCCTTACGCTCTGCAACCAGAAGCGTGGCGTGCAGCGCAACCTGCAGTACCTGGGGCGGCAGGTGATGCTGACCTACGAGTTGCCGTTGAACGAAGTCGTCATGGACTTCTTCGACCGGCTGAAATCGGCGTCGCGCGGCTACGCCTCGCTCGATTACGATTTCCTGGAGTACCGCGCCGGTGACCTGGTGCGGCTCGATATCCTGATCAACGGCGAGCGCGTGGACGCCCTCTCGCTGATCGTCCACCGCGAGAACGCCCAGCACCGCGGGCGCGAGCTCGCGGTCAAGATGCGCGAACTGATTCCGCGCCAGATGTTCGACGTTGCGGTGCAGGCCGCGATCGGCTCGCACATCGTCGCACGGGAGACGGTGAAGGCGATGCGCAAGAACGTGCTCGCCAAGTGCTACGGCGGCGACATCACGCGCAAGAAAAAGCTGCTCGAGAAGCAGAAGGCGGGCAAGAAGCGCATGAAGCAGGTGGGCAGCGTCGAGATTCCACAGGAGGCGTTTCGAGCGATCCTACAGGTGGAAAAGTGAACTTTGCGCTGATCCTGTTCCTGCTGCTCGTCGCGACCGGCGCGGTGTGGGTGCTCGACCGCTACTGGCTGCAGCCGCGGCGCCCCGCGCACCGCGCCGAACCGTGGTGGGTGGAATATCCGAAGAGCTTCTTTCCGGTGATCCTCGTGGTGTTCCTGCTGCGCTCGTTCCTGGTGGAGCCTTTCAAGATCCCCTCGGGATCGATGCTGCCGACGCTGCTGGTGGGCGATTTCATCCTGGTCAACAAGTTCACCTACGGGATCCGGCTGCCAATCATCAACGTGAAGGTCGCCGAGCTCAACGCACCGCGGCGCGGGGATGTCATGGTATTTCGCTACCCGGAGAACCCGGCGCTCGATTACATCAAGCGCGTAGTGGGCCTGCCGGGCGACCGGATTTCCTACCGCAACAAGCGGCTGTCGATCAACGGCGAGGAGATCCGGATCAAGACCGACGGTGAATACCACTACATCGAGTCCGGCAACAATTTCATCGCGGCCCAGCGCCTGACCGAGACGCTGGGAGAACACCAGCACGCGGTGTTGCTGCAGGCGGATATTCCCGGCGTGCACCTGTCGGGCGTGCGGCTCTTTCCCTTCCGCGAAAATTGCGCCTACAATGAGGCGGGCTTCAGCTGCACCGTGCCGCCGGGCCACTATTTCCTGATGGGGGACAACCGGGACAGCAGCAGCGACAGTCGCTATTGGGGGTTCGTGCCCGACTCGCACATCGTCGGCAAGGCGTTCCTGATCTGGTGGAATTTCGACGAATTCAAGCGCATCGGACAGCTCATCAACTGAGAGGGACGGATCATGCGTAGACAGAGAGGCATCACCTTGTCAGGCTTCCTGATGTGGTCGGTGGTCGCGGTGTTCGCCGCGCTGCTGCTGTTCAAGATTGGCCCGCCCTATATCGAGTTCCTGAGCATCCAGGCGCAGTTGAAGGCCGTCGCCAACGATCCGGAGGGACGCTCCGGCGTGCGCCGCGTCGTGGAGGACCTGTTCGACCGGCGTTCGGCGATCGAGAACATCTCCTCGGTAAAGGCGAGGGACATCATCATCACCAAGACCGGCGACAACGTGGTGCTGAGCTTCGAGTACACAGTGTGCGTGCCGGTCGTCTTCAACATCCGGGCCTGCATGGATTACTACCCGACGTCGAGCAAATAGGGCCGGTATGGCGCCCCTGGCCATCTGATGGAACCGGGAGAGCTCGATCTCGGCATCGGTCACCGCTTCTCCGACCCGGAACTGCTGCGCAGGGCACTGACCCACCGCAGCTACGGCCCTGCTCACAACGAACGCCTGGAGTATCTCGGCGACAGCGCGCTCAACTGCGTGGTGGCGCTCGAGCTGTATCACAAATTCCCGGATCTTCCCGAGGGCGAGTTGTCGCGGCTACGGTCACACCTGGTCAACCAGCAGTCGCTGGCCGCGAGCGCGCAGCGACTCGCCTTCGGTGCGCGGCTGCGGCTGGGCGAGGGCGAGTTGAAGAGCGGCGGAGCGCGACGCCCCTCCATACTCGCTGACGCCGTGGAAGCGGTGGTCGGCGCGGCATTTCTCGACGGCGGCTTCAACGCGGCGCGCAATGTGGTGCGCGCCCTGCTGGGCGGCGCCATCGATGCCATCGACCCCGCGGTCTCGGGGAAGGACCCCAAAACGCTGCTGCAGGAATACCTGCAGGGGCGGAAGCTCGCACTGCCGCAGTATGCGGTGGTAACAACGCGCGGCGAGGCGCACGAGCAGCAGTTTCAGGTGGAATGCGTCATCCCCGAGCTCGGGATCCGCTCCCTGGGGGAAGGCGCGAACCGCCGCAGCGCCGAACAGGAGGCGGCGCGGCAGGCCTATGAGCTTGCAAACCGCGCCTGAAGCCGCAGCGGCGCACCGTGCCGGCCGCGTGGCGCTGGTGGGACGGCCCAACGTCGGCAAGTCAACGCTGCTCAACCGCCTGGTTGGGTGCAAGTTGAGCATCACTTCCAGCCGCCCTCAGACGACGCGCCAGCGCGTAACCGGCATCGTCACGCGGCCGGACGCGCAGATCGTGTTCGTCGACACGCCGGGCTACCAGACGGAGCACCGCTCCGCCTTGAATAGCGCCATGAATCGCGGCGTGGCGGCCGGGCTGCAGGACGTCGATGCCGTGGTTTGGCTGGTGGAAGCCCTGCAATATGGCGAGCGCGACGCGGCCGTCGGCGGATTGCTCGCCCGGAGCCCCGCCGTGATCCTCGCGATCAACAAGACGGACAGCATCAGGGACAGGAAGCGCCTGCTTCCATTCATCGCCCGGCTTGCGGGGCTGCGCAGGTTCGAAGCGATCATCCCGATTTCGGCGGCCAAGGGCTGGCAAGTGAACGAGCTCCTCGACGCGATCGTCGCGCTGCTGCCCGAGGGCCCGCCGGTGCACGGCGAGGATGACATCACCACCGTCAACGAGAGGTTTCTGGCAGCCGAGCTGCTGCGGGAGAAGCTGTTTCGATTCCTCGGCGAGGAGCTGCCGTACGCCTCGACCGTCGAGATCGACGGCTTCCGCGAGGAAGCGGGCCTGCGCACCATCCACGCCTCGATCGTAGTGGACAAGGAAAGCCAGAAAGCCATCGTGATCGGCAAGGGCGGGAAGCAGTTGAAATCGATCGCCTCGCAGGCGCGCCGGGACATGGAGCAGCTGTTCGGCGGGAAGGTGTTTCTGGAAGTCTGGGTCAAGGTGAGCCGCGGCTGGACGGGGAACGCGGCCGCGCTCAGGCGCATGGGATTCGATGATTGAGGGATGATGACGCTTCGCAGCCGCTCGGGACGTGCCAGATGAGGGAAAAACTCCGGCACGACGCGCAGCCCGCATTTGTGCTGCACAGCTACGCGTACCGCGAGACGAGCCTGATCGTGGAAGCCTACACGCGCGACCACGGACGGGTGGCGCTGGTGGCGCGTGGCGCGCGGCGACCGAAGTCGGCGCTGCGCGGAGTCCTGCTCTCGTTCCAGCCGCTGCTCCTGTCATGGAGCGGCCGCGGCGATCTGCGCACGCTGACGCGGGCCGAGTGGCGGGGCACCTACTGCCCGCTCAAAGGCGAGGCGCTGATCTGCGGGTTCTATCTCAACGAGCTGCTGCTGAAGCTCCTTCCGCGCGACGATCCACACGAGCACCTGTTCCAGGTCTACGAGGAAACGCTCGCGGCGCTCGCAGACGACAGCGAGCGCCCCGCGGTGCTGCGGCGATTCGAGATGCGCCTGCTGCGCGAGCTCGGCTACGCCGTCATACTCGATCGCGACGTCGAGCGCGACGAGCCGGTGGCGCGCGAGGAGAGCTACGTTTACGTCGTCGAGCGCGGCCCGGTCGGCG
>DATICE010000003.1:0-11045 GCA_035456985.1 Burkholderiales bacterium
GTGCATCCTAGCCTCCTTTGATGCGGTTATCTTACACCCATTAGAATCGTCACGGAGGAAGCCTGGGCGCCGGAGGTGCAGGTGTTCGACGCCGCCACGGCGACGGCGCTGTCACGCGAATTCAATGATCGATTGATTCAAGAAACAAAAAAGCATCTCGAGCGTCGAGGCGGGGATGGTGCTCTTCGGTCACAAGTGGAACGTTCGGCGCACCCTCGACACCCAGAAACAAAACCTCGAGTGGTTCGGCTGGAAGGCGCCGGAAGCGCCGAGCTTCCCATCATCCATTCCCCGGGTCAGGCTGGTCGACTGGGAGATCGCCTCTATTGATTTCAGGACGGAGGACCTGCTGATGGCGCCCGCCTTCGCCATTCCGCGGCTGCTGGCGCGCCACGGCCTGAGTTATGGCGACATCGATCTATGGGAGATCCATGAAGCCTTTTCTGCACAGGTGCTCTTCCATATCAAGGCGCTGGAAGACGAGAAGTTTGTGCGCGAGAAGGTCCGTTTGACTCGATCGTTTGGCAGCTTTCCGCTCGATCGCATCAACCCCAACGGCGGCAGTGTTGCGCTGGGTCACCCATTCGGCGCAACGGGCGCCCGAATCCTCAGCCAGGCGGTAAAAGAACTCCCGGCCATGCTCCCCGGAAGCCGCGCCCTCGTCAGTATCTGCGCGGACGACGGACAGGGGAGCGTTGCCTTGCTCCAAGCACGCTGACGCTTCAATCGAACCGGTAGGCGTCCATGCTGATGACGCCCGATGAGATGCTGGTGTGCAGGCGCTGCGGGGCGGCATCTGTGCTGCCGGCGCCGAGCGCGACGAAAAGCGGGATCAAGTGCTCGTCGGTCGGATGGTTGCGCACGGCGTGCGGCGCCTTCTGTCGGTAGCCGACAAGCTCGTCGCGCTTCCCCGACAGGACTGCGTTTGCCAGCCACTCGTTGAATTCGACGACCCACGGCTGCGGCACGGGATTGCCCCTCTGGTAGGAAAGCTCGCGCAGGTTGTGGGTGGCGCCCCCCGAAGCGAAGATCAGCACGCCCTCCTCGCGCAACGGCTTGAGCACTTCGCCCAGGCGCACGTGGTGCGCGGGACCGAGCCGCGACTGGATCGCGAACTGCGTGACCGGGATGTCCGCCTGGGGGTACATGTGGAAGAGCGGCGTCCACGCCCCATGATCGAGACCGCGCGCGGGATCGACATCGGTCCGCAGGCCCTTTTCCTCCAGCAGGCCCGCGACGCGCTCGGCGAGCTTCGGCGCGCCCGGCGCCGGATAGCGCAGCCGGTAGAGCTCCGGGGGGAACCCGTAAAAATCGTAAATGGTTTCCGGCTTACGCGCCGCGCTCACCGCCGGGCGCAAGGTATCCCAATGCGCGGACACCACCAGGATCGCTTCGGGCCGGCCAAGCTCGTTACCGAGCCCGCGGAGAAAATCAACCGCCGCGCCGCTCTCGAGCGGCAGCGTCGGCGAGCCGTGGGAGACGAAGATGGCCGGCTGGCGCCCGTTTCTCATGATTAGAGATGTTACCTGATCACGCCGTGGCCGCCCTCAGTTGTCCCCTGGAGAACAGGGCTGAATAGGCGAACTTGCCGTCGCCGAGCAGCGTTTGCACGAGTGCGGCAACCGTGAGAAACGCGGGATATTCCCAGCCGCCGTTGGGCACGGTGAACAGCCAGCCGTTGCCGGCGTGCGCCCAGGTTGCGCCGATCAGCACGGGGATGAGCGCTGCCGCAACCCAGCGCGACCACGCGCCGGCGAGGATCAGCGTCCCGCCGATCAGCTCGGCCCCGAAGGTCAGGTAGGCGAGCGAACCGGGCAGGCCGATCGACTCGAAAAATGTCGCGGTGCCGGGAAGCGTGAACACGTAATACTTCAACAGCGCGTGGGCGATGAACATGGTCCCAAGCGCGACTCGCAGCACGAACGCTGCATAGGGGGCGGTGCGAACGTCAATCATGATCCGATCTCCTTTTGGTGAATGACGCCTCCAGTTTCTCTCTTCCGAAGATCAGGATAAATATGCTTATTGTTGATATATTGTCCTGAATTTCGGGATAATAGCGCGTCATGGATCGATTCCAGGCCCTTCGTGTATTCGCTCAAGTTGTTGAATCCATGAGCTTTGTGAAAGCGGCTGAGCGGCTCGATCTGTCCACTACAGCTGTGTCGAGATACGTCGCCGACCTGGAGGACCACCTGCATACGCGGCTGCTCCAGCGCACCACCCGGCGGATCAGCCTGACGGAGACCGGTCGCGTGTTTCATGAGCGCTGCGCGCAGATTCTTGCCGATCTCGACGAAGCGGAGCGCGAGGCGGCGCAGGAAGCGGCCGAGCCGCGCGGCACCATCCGGCTCACCACCTCGATCAATTTCGGCACGCGCCAGGTGACGCCCGCGATCGCGTTGTTTCTCGCGCGCCGTCCCCAAGTGAAATTCGACGTCTCGCTGTCCGACCGGATTGTCGACATCATCGAGGAGGGCTTCGATCTGGCGATCCGGATCGGCGGGGCAGGCGCGCAGAACCTCGTCGCGCGCAAACTTGGCGAGACGCGTCTTCTGGCCTGTGCCACGTCCGCCTACCTTGCCAGGCATGGCGCGCCGGCCGCGCCGGAAGACCTCGTGCGGCACAATTGCCTGACCTACGAGTACGCGTTGCGGAATGCGTGGACGTTTCGCGACGCGAAGGGACGCGATCGCACCGTGCGGGTCGCGGGCAGCCTGAACTCGAACAACGGCGACTTGAACGTTGCGGCTGCGGTGCAGGGAGTCGGTATCACCCTGGAGCCGGACTTCATTGTCGGGACGGAGCTGAAGAACGGCACGCTGGTCCGGGTCCTCGAATCCTTCGAGGCTCCCGCCTTGCCAATCTACGCGGTCTATCCGAGCCGCCGCTTTCTGCCGGCGAAGGTGCGGGCGTTCGTGGACTTCCTGGCCGAGCGATTCACCGGCACGAAAGGTTGGACGTAAGCTCCGGTACCGGGGTTTATGCCGATCAGGGGAGATCGAAGAGCAGCAGCTCCGCCTGCTTTGCCCCGTTGAACGTGAGCTCGCTTTCGCTGGCGATCTTGACCCCGTCGCCGTCTTTCAACTCGATACCGTTCAATTTGACCGCGCCGCGCGCGACGTGCACGTAGGCGCGCCGCCCCGGTGCGAGCCGGTGCGCGACCGCGTCCTTGCCGTCAAGCAGTGCCGCATACACCAGCGCGTCCTGGTGGATGGTGACCGAGCCCTCGCGCCCGTCGGGCGAGGCGATCAGCCGCAACCGGCCCTTCTTCTCCGCCGGCCCGAACTGCTTCTCCTCGTAGCTCGGCCTCACTCCCGTGAACTTGGGTTCGATCCAGATCTGGAGCAGGTGCACGCGCTCCTCGCGCGAGGGATTGAATTCGCTGTGCCGCACGCCGGTGCCCGCGCTCATGCGCTGCACGTTGCCCGGCCGGATTACCGAGCCGTTGCCCATGCTGTCCTTGTGCTCGAGCGCGCCCTCCAGCACGTAGGTGATGATCTCCATGTCGCGGTGGCCGTGCGTGCCGAAGCCCTGCCCGGGCTCGACCTTGTCGTCGTTGATCACGCGCAGCGCGCCGTAGCCCATCTCCGCCGGGTCGTAGTAATCGGCGAATGAAAAGGTATGCCAAGTATCGAGCCAGCCGTGGTTGGCGTGGCCGCGCTCTTCCGCCTTCCGGATCGTTAACATTCATGTCTCCTTCAGCAATGGTAAACGAAACTCCGCTCAGCTAACGAAATTCCTCGGGCTGTATCTGCAGCGTCTGCCGCCGGCCGCGGCGCAGCACCACAACCGTGACGCGCTCGCCCAGCGTCTCCTCGGTCAGCATGCGGTGCAGATCGTCGAAGCCGGATACCGGTTGGCCCGCGAACTCGACGATGATGTCGCCCTGCTCGAAACCCGCGCCGCTTGCGGGTCCGTCGCGCTCGATCGCGGCGACCTGCACGGCCGACTCGCGCGCGAGTCCATGGTGCCGCACCATCCGCCGCGGCAGCGCGATGTTCTGGCCCGCGAGCCCGAGGCGCGCGCGCCGCACGCGCCCATGCTTGAGCAGTTGCGCGATCGTCACTTTGGCCGTGTCGATCGCGGTGGCAAAGCAGATGCCTTGCGCCGGCAGGACGATGGCCGTATTGACGCCGACCACCTCGCCGCGCGAGTCCACGAGCGGCCCGCCGGAATTGCCGGGGTTCAACGCGGCGTCGGTCTGGATCACGTCGTCCATCAGGCGCCCGTTCTGGGACCGCAACGACCGGCCGAGCGCCGAGACCACGCCCGCGGTCACCGTGCACTGGAAGCCATAGGGATTGCCGATCGCCACCACGAGCTGCCCCACGCGCAGGTCGCGCGAATTCCCCAATGTGACGGATGGAAGCTTGTGCCCGGCGACCCGGACCACCGCGAGATCGGTATCCGGATCGTCGCCGATGAGATTCGCCCGGAATTCCTGCCCGTCGTTGAGTGTGACGCCGATTTCGGCGGCGCCCGAAACCACGTGGCTGTTGGTTGCGATCAGGCCGTCAGGAGTGAAGAGGAAGCCGGAGCCGCTCCCGCCGATCTCCTGCGATGTCTCACGACCGCGGTTGTCCCGGGCCCGCACGCGGCGCTTGACGTCGAGTCGTACCACCGCGGGCCCAACATTCTCGGCAACGCGCGTGATCGATTGCGAGTACGCGTCGAGCAGCGCCGCTTCGCCCGATGCCCCTTCCCGCTGCAGGGAATTGGTGTCGTGCCCGGTCTCGTCCAGCATCCCCGTGAAATGGGGGCAACCGAGGCCTGTATCAAGCTTTGCCGGCCGGGGTATGCAGCGGCGCGCTGCCGCCGGCCTCATCCGGCACGGGCCGGAGCTTGCCGACGAGCAGCGTGTAGGCGACGGGGATCACGTAGAGCGTGAGCAGCGTGCCGAACAGCAGCCCGCCAACGATGACCCAGCCGATCGGGCGGCGCGCCTCCGCCCCGGGGCCGAAGGCGGCAGCCAGCGGCACGGCGCCCAGCACCATGGCGCCGGTGGTCATCAGGATTGGGCGCAGGCGCAGCGCGGCCGCCTCGGAGACTGCTTCCATCGTCTCCTTGCCGCGCTCGCGGAGCTGGTTGGCGAATTCGACGATCAGGATGCCGTGCTTGGTGATGAGCCCGACCAGCATGATGAGGCCGACCTTGCTGTAGACGTTCAACGTGCCGCCGGCGCCGAACGTGAAGGCGAGCAGCAGCAAGGCGGCCAGCGCGCCGGTCATCGCAAGCGGCACCGTGAGCATGATCACGAACGGCGAGATGAAGCTCTCGAACTGCGCGGACAGCACGAGATAGATGAAGGCGAGCGCCAGCACGAAGATGAGATAGAGCTGCGCCCCGGATTCGCGGTATTCGCGCGATTCGCCGTCGAGCGTGGTCTGCGCGGATTGCCCCAGCTCCTCGCGCGCCGCCTGCTCCAGGAAATCGAGCGCCTCGCCCAGAGTGTAGTCTGGCGCGAGGCTCGCGGTGATGATCGCCGCCCGCTGCCGGTTGAAATGGTTCAGCTCCTTGGGCGCGACCGTCTCCTTCAACTGCACCAGGTTGGAGAGCTGGACCAGCTGCCCGTCCTGCGCGCGCACGTAGATCGAGGTGAGGTCGGTCGGCTGCACGCGGTCCCTGTCCTCCAGCCGCACAATCACGTCGTATTGTTTGCCCTCGCGCTTGAAGCGAGTGACCTGCCGCCCGCCGAGCAGTGTTTCGAGCGTGCGCCCGATGGCGTCCACCGCCGCGCCGACGGCGGCGACTTTCTCGCGGTCCACCTCGACCGCAAGCTGCGGCTTGTTCAACTTGAGATCGGAGTCGAGGTTGGAGAGCTTCGGATTCTTGCGCGCTCGCGCGAGGACCTTTTCGACCATCTTCTCCAGCTCCTCATACGACGTGCCCTGGATCACGAACTGCACCGGCTGGCTGCGGAAGCTCTGGCCGAGCGAGGGCGGGTTGTTGGGAAACGCGAGCACACCCGGCATCATCACGAACATCTTCGGCCCGACCTCCCGTGAAATCTCGATCTGGCTGCGGCCGCGCTCGCCCCACGGCTTCAGCCGCACGAAGGACAGCCCGAAGTTGACCGGATTCGGGCGCTCCAGGCCCGGCGCCACCACCACGAAGTAACTCGTGATCTCCGGCACCCCCTTGTAGATCTCCTCCCAGATGCGGGCGTAGCCGTCGGTGTACTCCAGGGTCGAGCCTTCCGGCGCGAGCATCACACCAAGAATGAAGCCGCGGTCCTCGAGCGGCGCGAGTTCCGACTTGAGAGACGCGCCCAGGCCGATCATGGCCGCGAGGATCACTGCGTACGCGCCGATCACGGTCTTGCGGTGACCGAGGGCCCGGGCGAGCGAGCGCCGGTAGCCGGCATTCATGGCGTTGAAAAAGCGCTCGGTCACGTTGTAGATCGCGCCGTGCCGCGCGTGGTGCCTGAGGAGTTTCGAGCACATCATCGGTGTCAGCGTCAGCGACACGAATCCCGACACCAGCACCGCCATCGCGACGGTAAGCGCGAACTCGGTGAAGAGCTTGCCGGTATTGCCGGTCGCAAACACGAGCGGCACGAACACCGCGGCGAGCGTGACGGTCATCGCCACCACGGCAAAGGCGATCTCGCGGCTGCCCTTGACCGCCGCCGTTAGCGGCGACATCCCCTCCTCGATATGGCGGTGGATGTTTTCCAGCACCACGATCGCGTCGTCTACCACCAGCCCGATCGCCAGCACGATGCCGAGCAGCGTCAGGATATTGATCGTGAAGCCGAAAATCCAGAGAAAGAAGCAGGCGCCGATCAGGGACACCGGGATCGTGACGAACGGGATCAGGGTCGAGCGGAACGAGCGCAGGAAGAGAAAGATCACCAGCGTCACCAGCAACATCGCGTCGAAGATGGCTCGATAGACCGCCTTGATCGAGGCCTCGATGAAGAGCGACGAGTCGAAGGCGATGAAGGACTTCATGCCCTCTGGCAGCGACGCCTGGATGCGGGGCAACTGCTCCTTCACCGCCTGCGCCACCGCCAGCGTGTTGGCCGTCGACTGCTTCACGATCCCCAGGCCCATCGCCGGATTGCCGTTCACGCGCACGATGCTGCGCTCGTCCTGGGCGCCGAGCTCGGCGCGCCCGATGTCCTTCAGCCGCACCGGGTAGCCGCGCGCCTCGGTGATGATCATGTTGTTGAACTGCGCGGGCGTCCTGAGATCGGTCTCGGTCAGCACCGTGAATTCGCGCTTGCGGCTTTCGATGCGCCCCGATGGCACCTCGATGTTCTGGCGCCGCAGGGCGTTCTCGACGTCGAGCGGCGTCAACCCGAAGCCCGCGAGCCGGTCGCGGTCGAGCCAGATGCGCATGGCGTATTTGCGCGCGCCGCCGATGATGACGCTCGCCACGCCCGGCAGCGCTTTGAGCGTATCGGCGACGTAGCGGTCAGCGTAGTCGGTGAGGAAGAGGGCGTCGTGCCGGTCGCTGGTAAACGCAAGCCACAGGATGGCCTGCGCGTCGGCCTCGATCTTGGACACGACCGGCTCGTCCACCTCGTCGGGCAGCAGTCCGCGGACGCGCGCCACGCGGTCGCGCACGTCGTTCGCCGCGGCGTCGATGTCGCGCTCCGGGATGAACTCCACCGTGATCTGGGAGACCTCCTCGCGCGAGACCGACTTGATGGTGCGGATGCCCTCGATGCCGGAGAGCGAATCCTCCAGCGGCTGCGTGACCTGCGACTCGATCACCTGCGCGCTGGCGCCGGTGTAGACCGTGCGCACCGACGCGACCGGCGTGTCGATCTTCGGGTACTCGCGCACCGACAAGCGCAGGAACGACATCACGCCGACAAGGATGATGGCAAGGCTCATCACCGTCGCCAGCACCGGCCGCTTGATGGATAGCTCGGGCAGAAACATGGGTACCAGGAGCGCCTAAAAAAATGACAGGGCCCGCGGCCCTTCGACAAGCTCAGGGCGGACGGTCAGTTCGTGGTGAGCCTGTCGAACCATGATCGTGCGCAAGGAGGGCGAGAGGGGGAATTCATCCCTTGGGCGTCGAGGGCGCCGCGGTCGGCGGCGGCTTGTCGGGCAGAACCATCACCGGCACACCGTCTTGCAGCTTGATCTGGCCGTCGGTCACCACCTGCTCGCCGGGCTTGAGGCCCTTCACGATCTCGACCTGCCCGGGGCTGCGGGCACCGAGCGCGACTTCGGTGAGCGCCGCTCTGCCATCAACCACGCGGAACACGAAATTCCGGTCGCCACGCGGCACGATCGCCTGCTCCGGAATCAGCGCCGCCTTGTTGTTGGAACCGAGCTCGAGCACGACACGCGCAAACATCCCGGGGCGCAGCTTCAAGCCCTTGTTTTCCACGCGTCCGCGCAGCAGGACCGTGCGCGTTCTCTCGTCCACGGCAGTCTCGATCGCGTACACCCGTCCGGGGAACCGCTCGCCGGGAAACGCATCTACCCGTACCGCGACCGGCTGGTCGCGGCGGATCTTGGCGAGATAGACCTCGGGCACGCGGAAATCGAGCTTCATCACGTCGATCTTGTCGAGCCGCACGATGTCCTCGCCCGCCTTGAGATAGGCGCCGGCGCTCACCTGGCGCAGCCCGACGATTCCGTCAAACGGCGCGCGGATCTCGGTCTTGGAGAACCGCGCCTCGTTTTCCTGGCGCTGCGCGGTGGCCTTCTTGTGCGCCTCGCGCGCGTCCTCGAGCGCCTGCTGGCTGATGAAGTTCCTCGTGAAGAGCTCGGCCGCGCGCTCTGCTCGCTGCTCGGTCAGCCGCTCGTCCGCGCGGCTCGCGTCGAGCTGGGCGCGGACTTCGGCCGCGTCGAGCGTGACCAGCCGCGCTCCTGCCGCGACCGCCTGTCCCTCGCCGAAGTGGATCTCCGCAACCCGCCCCGCAACCTCGGGACGGATCATCACGGACTCGTTTGCCAGGAGCGACCCGACGGCCGAGATATCGTGGGTGACGGTGCCGACCCTGACCGCAGCGGCCTTGACCGGCAGTCCCATCGGCCTGGACGGCTGCGCCTGCGCGATCGAAACGAGCACCAGCAGGCCTGAGAGCGCAAAACCGCACTTGCGCATCAGGTTCATGGAAGGATTCAGCATGCCGGTTCAGCGCCCGGACGGATCGGGTGAACGATCAATGATGAATAAATTCGACCGCGGGGCCTGGCAGTCAGTTCATCGTTGCGCGTTCGTCATTGCTGTTGCTGCGCCTGCTGCTCCGCAATTTCCCTGTGGACCTGTGCCATGTCGATAGCGCGTGCCTGGCGGATGACGCTCTCCAGGCCTTCCGCCGGCAGCGCACCGGCCTGGGCAAAGAGGACCACCTTCTCGCGCAGGAGCATCAAGTACGGGATCGAGCGGATGCTGAATGCCGCCGCCAGCTCCTGCTCGTCATCGGAATTGACCTTGCCGAACACGATGTCCTGGTGCTGCTCGGAAGCCGCCTCGAACACCGGCTCGAAGCTCCGGCACGGCCCGCACCATGGCGCCCAGAAGTCGACAATGACCATCGCGTTCTTGGTCACGGTGTCCTCGAAGTTTTCCTTGGTAAGCTCAACAGTAGCCATGTACTCTTCCTAATTCGCCCAACCAACTGCGGGCCTACGAGTCGCCGCTCCCGCAAACGGGCCTGCGGCTAACGAGTCGCGGCTCCGCCCGCACCATGGCGCCCAGAAGTCGACGATAACGATGTCGTTGCCGGTAACAACTTGCTCAAGATTGCTCCTGTTCAGCTCGACCGTAGCCACAAAGCGCTCCAATAAAAATAGTTGAGCATCTTAGCATGGCTCCTCATCCCTGAACCTGCGCTTCAGTGCAGCTTCACGCGCGGTTCCGTGCGCCGCGTGATGAGCTTCGCCAGGGTGTCGAAGGCCATCTTGGCGAAGCCGTGCAGCGCGTAGACGTGCATGCGGTAGAGCGAGACGTACATGAAGCGCGCGAACAGCCCCTCGATGAAAATCGTGCCGCCGAGGAGCACCCCCATCAGGCTGCCGATGGTCGAATATTCCCCGAACGAGACCAGCGAGCCGAAGTCGCGGTAGCGCCAGGGCTTGAGCCGCTTGCCCGCGAGCCGGCGCGGCAGCATGCGCGCAAGGTGCGAGGCCTGCTGGTGCGCCGCCTGCGCCGTCGGCGGCACGTCGCGGGCGCGTCCCGGCCACGGGCAGCCCGCGCAGTCGCCGAGGGCGAAGATGTCGGGGTCGCGCGTAGTGTCGAGCGTCTGCTTCACGACGAGCTGGTTCAGGCGGTTGGTCTCGAGTCCGCCGATGTCCTTGAGGAATTCGGGCGCCTTGATGCCCGCCGCCCATACCGTCAGCTCCGCCGGGATCCGCTTTCCGCTGGCGGTCACTACCCCGTCCCGCCGCACCTCCGTCACGCGCTCGCCGGTGAGCACGCGGACGTTGAGGCCGTTCAGCAGCTCCGCCGCCGCCTTCGACACCCGTTCCGGCACCGCTGGCAGGATGCGCGGCGCCGCTTCGATGATCGTCAGGCGGACGTCTTTCTCGGGGTTGATCTTGTCGAGCCCGTAGGCGACCAGCTCGCGCGTGGTCTTGTGCAACTCCGCTGCGAGCTCGACTCCGGTCGCGCCGGCGCCGATGATGGCGACCTTGAGCTGCTCGGGCGCGAGCGGCTCGAGCTGCGAATTGGCCCGGATGCAGGCGTTCACGAGCTGCCGGTGAAACCGCTCCGCCTGCGCCGCGGTGTCGAGGCTGATCGCGTGCTCGCGGGCGCCCGGCGTGCCGAAGTCGTTGGACTGGCTGCCGACCGCCATCACCAAGGTGTCGTAGGGAATCTCGCGGCGGGGAATCAACTCGCGCCCATCCTCGTCGAGCGAGGGCGCGACCCGCACCACCTTCCGCCCGCGGTCGAGCCCGTCCATCTCGCCCAACTGGAATCGGAAGTGGTGCCAGCGCGCCTGCGCCAGGTAGTCGAGCGCGTGGTAGTCGAGATCCATGCTGCCCGCCGCGAACTCGTGCAGCAGCGGTTTCCACAGGTGGGTGCGCGAATGGTCGATGAGCGTGATGCGCGCGCGGTTCTTGCGCCCGAGC
>DATICE010000004.1:0-30457 GCA_035456985.1 Burkholderiales bacterium
GCCGCCCTCGCCATTGCGGCCCCGGCCGGCGCGCAGCAGGTAAAGAACCTCAAGATGCAGTCCACCTGGCCGGCGAGCCTCACGTTGCAGGACCACTTCCGGTTTCTCGCCGAGCGCATCGACAAGCTCACCGCGGGCCAGATCAAGATCGAGGCGCTCGCCGCCGGCCAGGTCGTTCCGGCATTCGAGATTCTCGACGCAACGCACAAGAAAGTGCTGGACGGCGGGCACGGTGTCAGCTACTACTGGGTCGGCAAGAACAAGGCCGCGACGCTGTTCTCCGGCACACCGGCGGGGCCGTTCGGCATGGATCACATGGATTTCCTCGGCTGGATGTACGAGGGCGGCGGGATGGACATGTACTGGGAGTTCTACCGCGACGTCCTCAAGCTCAACGTGGTCGCGTTTCCCATCGCGGGCGTAAGCCCGCAGGCCTTCGGCTGGTTCAAGCGCCCGATCAAGAACCTCGCCGACTTCAAGGGCATGAAGTGCCGCCAGACCGGCATCGTCGCGGAGATCTTCCAGCGCATGGGCATGCAGACGGTCAACATGCCCGGCGGCGAGATCATCCCCTCGGCGCAGCGCGGCGTGATCGACTGCGCCGAGTGGGTGGGCGGCATCGAGGACCTGAGGCTGGGCCTGCCGCAGGTGTGGAAATACCACTACTCGCCCGGCATGCACGAGACCAACACGATGCTGGAGCTCATCATCAACGGCGACGTGTGGAGAAGCTTTACCCCGCTGCAGCAGGAAGCGGTGCGCGCGGCAACGCTCGAGTCGTTCGTGCGCTGGGGCGTGAAGTGGCAAAAGCAGAACGCGGAAGCGATCGAAGAGATGCGCACGAAGCACGGCACGCAAATTCTCCGCACGCCGCCGGACGTGCTGATCGCGTTCCTGAAGGCGTGGGACGAGATCGCGGCGGAGGAGTCGGCGAAGAACCCGTTCTTCAAGAAGGTGCTCGATTCGCAGCGCGCCTACGCCGCGAAGGTGGTACCGTCGAAGCGTTTCCTGTTCCCGCCGTACTCGTTCGCGGCCAACTACTACTTTCCCGAGGCGAAGCCCAGGGCCAGGGGCGCGACCAAGAAGTAAGTCGGAAGGCGGAAGTCAGAAGGTAGATCCGGTTGGATGATCTTCCCGCACCGCGGGGGGTCATCCTTCCGCCTTCTGCCTTCATCCCTCACGTTCATGACGCCCCTTCACGTCCGCATCGTCCGCGCGATCGACCGGTTCACCGACACCACCGGGACCTGGGTCGCGTGGCTCAACATCCCGCTGGTGGCGGCGGTCAGCTACGAGGTCGTGGCGCGCTACGGGTTCGACGCGCCGACGATCTGGTCGTACGACGTCGCTTACATGCTGTACAGCGCGATCTTCATGCTCGGCGCAGCCTACGCGCTGCACAAGGGCGCGCACATCCGCACTGACTTCTTCTTCGAGAAATGGTCGATCCGCACGCGGGGCGTGATCGATTCCGTTGCCTACATCGCGTTCTTTTTTCCGTCGCTCGCGCTGTTCCTGTACGTGAGCGGCGGGGAGGGCTGGTACGCGTTCGAGATCCGCGAGGTTTCCGAGCAGACGCCGTGGCGGCCGCTGCTGTGGCCGTTCAAGATGGTGATACCGGCGACCTGCCTGCTGCTCATGATCCAGGGCGTGTCCGAGACCATCAAGAGCGTCTACGCCGCGCGCACCGGCCTCGAGCTCGAGCACAAGGAGAGGACGGAACTATGAGCCGCGGAGCAGGGGCCCGCATGCGGGATGCGACCGGCGAAGAGTTCGGGGCCGCCGACGCCATGGCATTCATATGACCGCGAACGTTTCGAAGGCGGCGCTGTGAGCCCCGACGCGCTCCTTGGCCTGGTGATGCTGGTGGTGATGATCTTCGCCATCTTCATCGGCTTTCCGATCAGCTTTACGCTGCTCTTTCTCGCGCTCGCGTTCGGCTACGTCGGCCTGGGCCAGGTGGTGTTTTCGCTCGCCTATTTCCAGACCATCGGGCTCATGAAGGAGGAGCTGCTCGCCGCGGTGCCGCTCTTCATCCTGATGGGCTACGTCACCGAGCAGGCGGGGCTGATGGAGCGGCTCTTCATCGCGCTGCGGCTGCTGCTCGCGCCGATCCGCGGGTCGCTGTTCGCGGTCGTGATCCTGACGGCGACCATCTTCGCCATGGCGACCGGCATCGTCGGCGCGGCGGTGACGGTGCTCGGCATCATGGCTTCCCCCATCATGGTCAAGACCGGCTACGATGGGCGGCTCGCCGCGGGCTGCATCACCGCGGGCGGGACGCTGGGCATACTGATTCCGCCCTCGGTGATGCTGATCGTGATGGGTCCGGTGCTCGGGGTCTCCGTCGCCGATCTCTACGCCTCGGCGTTCGGGCCGGGACTTCTCCTCGCCGGGCTCTACCTTGCGTACTTGCTGGGCCGCGCGTTCTTCAACCCGATGCTCGGCCCGGCAGTGCCCAAGGCGGAGCGGATCCACAGCGTCGCTGTGATCGCGCGCGAGGTCGTTCTGGGGGTGGTGCCGCTTGTGTGCCTTATCGTGGCGGCGCTCGGCTCGATCCTGGCGGGTCTCGCGACGCCGACCGAGGCCTCGGCGATCGGCGCCCTGGGCGCGATCATGCTCTCTGCCGCGTACGGAAGACTCACTTACGCGAATCTCAAGCGGGCGGTGCTGGCGACGACCGCAACCGCCAGCATGGTGCTGCTGCTGGCGGTGACCTCGACCATCTTCGGCGCGGTGTTCTCCCGCCTCGGCACGGCGACCTGGATCACCGAATCAATGCTCGCGCTGCCGCTGCCGCCGGTGCTGATGCTGGTCGCCGTAATTCTCCTCATCTTTCTGCTCGGGTGGCCGTTCGAGTGGCCCGCGATCGTGCTGGTGTTCCTGCCGATCTTTTATCCGGTGATCGACGCGCTGAAGCCGGTGCTTGCCGTCGCGATCGGCATCCCGGCCGATTACGTGATGATCTGGTTCGGCGCGCTGGTGGCGGTAACGCTGCAGACCGCGTTCCTGTCGCCGCCGGTGGCGATGTCGGCCTACTACCTGCGGCAGGTGGTGAAGGCGTGGTCGCTCGCCACCATCTACAGGGGCATGTTCGAGTTCATGGTCCTGCAGTGCATAGCGATCGCGCTGATCATCGTTTTTCCCGCAATCACCACCTGGTTCCCGGCGCAGCTGCACGCGGAGGCGCGCGGGGTCAAGGTCGAGCAGGTCGACGACAGCATGAACCGGCTGGAGGATGACCCCTTCAAGGGGACGCCGCTGGAGCGGGGAAAATAGGGCCCTATTTTCCTGCAAGCTCGCGGCGCACGATCGCCGCGCCCGCGGCAAGGGCCTTGAGCTTCGCTTCCGCAACCGGGCGCGCCATCGGCGCCATGCCGCAGTTGGTGCAGCCGAGAAGACGATGCGGTTTCACGTATTTGAGCGCCGCGCGCAGCGTTTGCGCGACCTGCTCCGGGGTCTCGACGGCGTCGGTCGCGACGTCGATCGCGCCCACCAGCACGTCCTTGCCCTCGAGCAGCCCGATCAGCGCCAGGGGCACGTGCGAGTTGGCGCATTCGAGCGAGACCTGCCGGATCGTGCTCTTCGCGAGCAGGGGAAAGGTCGACTCGTACTGCCGCCAGTCGCCGCCCAGCGTCTTCTTCCATTCGATATTGGCCGGGATCCCGTAGCCGTAGCAGATGTGCACGGCGGTGGCGCACTTCAGCCCCGTCGCCGCGCGCTCGAGCGCGGCAATGCCCCAGTCGCGCACCTCGTTCATGTAGACGTTGAACGCGGGCTCGTCGAACTGGATGACGTCCACGCCGAGCGCAGCGAGCTCGCGCGCCTCCGCGTTGAGCAGCTCCGCGAGCGCGAGCCCGAGCGCCGCGCGGTCCCGGTAGTGCTCGTCGGCGAGCGTGTCCACCATCGTCATGGGCCCCGGCAGCGTGAACTTGAGCTTGCGGGAGGTGTTGGCGCGGGCAAAGCGCACCTCCTCGGCGTGGACCGGGCGCGGCCGGCGCACCGCGCCGGTGACGGTCGGGCAATCGGCCTGGTAGCGGTCGGCGCGGATGCCGATCCTCTTCATGCGGGCGAAGTCGATGCCTTCGATGTCGCGCAGGAACCCGTGCACGAAATGCAAGCGCGACTGCTCGCCCTCGGACACGATGTCGATGCCCGCCGCCTCCTGCATCTTCAGCGCGGACCGCACCGCGTCGCGCTTGCCTTCGGCGAGCTGCTCGCCGGCGAGCTGCCACGGCGCCCACAGCACCTGCGGCTTGGCGAGCCAGGAGGGCTTGGGCAGGCTGCCGGCAACGGTGGTCTCAACGGCGGGTGCGGGCTCGCTCATGTGGGCGCCGGCGCGTGATTTACCGTCAGGAGCCGGCGACGATCGCAAGCTTGTTCTCGACCGACTTCACGCCATCGACCCGGGCCGCGATCGTTTCCGCCATGTCCCGCCGCAAGCGCGTCTCTGCGGTCCCGTAAAGCGTGACGGCGCCGTCCTTCGCGGTGACGTCGATGCCGTGGGCGTTGAGGCCGCGCTCGGCGACGAGGGCGGCCTTGACCCGGCCGGCGAGCTCCTTGTCGGCCGCGGCACGGGCGGCCACCGCTGCCTGTTTCGCCGCCTCGGCTTTCCCCGCGCCCTGGTCCATCGGTGCCACCGCAAGCGGCACGTCCTTGACGACGGGCTTGGGCGGGGGCTCCCGGCCGCAGCCGGAAAACGCAAACGCGAGCAGTGTTGCCAGCAGGATACCGGCAGGGTGTCGCGGATCGAGCTTCATGGTTTCCTCCTTCGGAATGCCTCAACCGCTCTGATGCGCGCCGCGCCCAAAGATTCCCCGCATCCGGCACACGGTGAACGCATGCGCGGCAGAGCGAAGCATGACATGATTCGGCGTCGACTGGAGCATACCGCAAGAAAAGCAGGAACCCGATCAGCCGCAGACGGTCGCCGATTGACGACGTTGCAAGCATGACTCCCGGCTACGAATACGCGCTCGCCGCGATGATTTTCCTCGGGCTGGTGGACCTGGTCTACAAGCGCGGCGCCGCGGCCGGGATTGCGGCGCACCAGTTCCTGATGGTGCAGGCATGGTGCTTCACGCCCGCCATCGTGCTCTACGGGCTCGCCACCGGGACGCTCGCGCCGGAACGTGGGATGGCTTGGGGCATGGGGGCGGGGCTGTTCGTGTTCGTCGCGCTCTACAATTTCGCGCGCAGCCTGAAGGGCGGCTCGGTGAGCATCGTCGCGCCGATCTTCCGCCTGAGCTTCACCGTCACGGCGCTCCTCGCGGTGGTGATCCTCGGCGAGCCGCTCACCCCGTATACTCTCGCGGGGCTCGCGCTGGCTCTGGCCGCGGTCTGGCTGCTGCTGGGAGCGGAGTCCGGCGCGCTCCCCGCGGCCGGGACGATTCGAATTGCGCTCGTGCAGGCCGTCATCGCGATGGCGGCGATGGGCGTCGCCAACTTCTTCTACAAGATGGGCGCGCTGGCGGGCGGCAGCCCCGCCAGCTTCATCGCCGGGCAGGCGGCCACTTTTCTGCCCCTGGCGACGGCCTTCGCCTGGCGCGTCGACGGGGGGCTGCGGACGACGCGCGCCGCGTGGACGCACGCTGGGACCGCCGCGGGATTGTTCCTGCTGGCGCTCGTGCTGCTGTTCGAAAGCCTGGCGCGCGGCAAGGCGAGCGTGCTGGTGCCGATCTCGCAGATGGGCTTCGTCGTCACCGCGGCGTTCGGCCTCGCGTCCCTCAGGGAGCCGTTCACCCTGCGCAAAGGCGCCGGGCTCGCGTTCGCGGTCGCCGCGCTCGCCTGCCTCGCCAACAGCTAGAATGGGCCTCCGTTCATGAAACCACGCGGAGCCTGCTGAAGAGGGTGGTCATGTCCAAAGGGGGCGCCTCGAAGGCCTGTCTGTTGGCGGTCGGTTGCCTGCTGCTGCCTCCCGTGTTCAGCGGGAGCGCGACGGCATCGGAGATCTATTTCATTGACGCCCACAGCCAGGTGGATCACGAGGTCACCGACCTTGGCCTGATCCTTGAGCGCATGAAGGAAGCGGGCGTCTCTCGCACGATACTCGCGGCGCGGTCCGGAAGGCGGCCAGAGGAGGTTGCGGACTTTGCCGCGAAATCCGGCGGCCGGATCGTTCCGGCCGTCCGGACCAAGAGCGAGGCCTACTACCGGGGCAACCGGAGGTATTTCAATCAGGTCAGCCAGCAGGTCGCGAGTGGAAAATTCACGGCCATGGCGGAAATCCTGCTATATCACGCGCGCAAGGGAAACAAGGCGCCGGAAGTTTCGGTCGAACCCGCCGACGAGCGCGTGAAGTTCGCCCTGGACCGGGCGATCGAGCAAGGATGGCCGTTCGTCATCCACATCGAGTTCGAATCCCTGGACCGCTCCGGCCGGCAGCGCTTCATGACGGAAATGGAGAAACTGCTCGCGGCCCATCCCGCCCATCCGTTCCCGCTGAACCACCTGGGCCAGCTCGATGCCGCCGAGGTGAAACGCCTCATCGGGGCGCACGGGAACATTTACTTTCTCACCGCTCACGCCAACCCCGCCATCACGCGACTTTCCCGCCAACCGTGGCGCAACATGTTCGATGGAGACAGGCTCGCACCGGAGTGGAAGGAGCTGATGGCGCGGCACCCGGACCGATTCATCTTTGCGCTGGACAACGTCTGGGAAACGCACTGGCGCGAGCATTACCTCGACCAAGTAGCCTATTGGCGCAAGGCGGTCGCCGACCTGCCCCCTGCCGTGGCCCGGGCGTTCGCCCACGGAAACGCCGAGCGCTTGTGGAAGCTCCCCGCGGAGAGATGAGCTCGCCGTAAACGGCTCGCGGCAGGCGGAGGCGCTTTCCGCGTCAATCAGTAGAATGGCATTCCATTCGAGAATCTGGAGATCCGCGTCGTGAGCGAGACGCAAGAAACCGGTCTCAGTCCCGAGACGGTCCTGGCCGAATTGAAGAAGAATGGCGTCACGCACGTGGTGTGGCTGCCCGACAGCGAGACCAACTGGCTCTACCTCCTGATGAAGGCCGAGCCGTCCTTGACGCTGGTGGGGGTCAACCGGGAAGGGCTCGCATTTTCCGCGGCAGCCGGAATCGCGGCGGGCGGCAAGAAGCCGCTGATACTGATCCAGAACACCGGCCTGATGGAATCCGGCGATTCGCTCCGCGGCTGGGCCATCGGTCTCAACATCCCGGTGGTGCTCATGGTCGGCTATCGCGGCTGGACGCGCACCGGCGCCAGTTCCGATACCGCGGCAACCTACACCGAGCGGTTCCTCGACGCGTTCGGCGTCCGTCACTTTCTGGTCGAGGGCGATGCCGACGCACCGCGCATCTCGATCGCATTTGATGAGGCGAAGAAGACCAGGCGGCCGGTCGCGCTGCTGGTGGCCGACGAATACCACGGATTCAACAGATGATGGACACCGCGGAAATGCTGATGGTCTTCAACCGCCACCGCGGCAACGCCATCGTGGTGCCGGGGCGCGGCGGCCGGCACTGGGTGAGAATCAGCGAGAAGCCCAACCGCGACCTGCCCCTCGGCGATCCGGCAATGGGCGGCCACGCGTCCTTTGCCATGGGCCTCGCGCTGGCCTTGCCCGGCGAGAGGATCGTTTTGTTCGATTCGGATGGCGACGTGCAGATGGGGATGGGGATTCTCGCGACCATCGCGGAGCAGAAGCCGCGGAACTTCTATCATTTCATGCTCGACAACGAGTGCTACGCCACGACCGGCGGGCAGCCCGTTCCCAACGCCGCCACGATCGCTTACGACGCGATCGCCCGCGCATGCGGATATCCGCGCGTCCATGCATGCGATAACCTGGAGACCTTTTCCATCCTAGTCGCGCGCGTACTCGCCGAGCCGGGCCCGGTATTCACCTGGCTGAAGGTCAGGCCCGAGATCGAGAACCAGCCGATCGGGGCGCGCTCGAAGTGGCGCACCCGTACTCAGGTGCAGGCGGTGGCCGACCTGAAGAAGGAGCTCGGCATTGCCGAACCGTGACCAGTGACTCGTGGAGCGCGACGGAATGAGCAAGCCATTCAGGGGGCGGCGCGAGGACACGCGCCTCGTCACCGGGCAGGGTCGTTACAGCGCTGACTGGACCCTGCCCGGGGAGCTCCATGCGTGTTTTCTGCGCTCTGACCGCGCGCACGCGGAGATCGTTTCGCTCGACGTGAAACGCGCGCTCGCGGCGCCCGGCGTCGTTGCCGTGCTCACGGGAAGGGACACAACGCAAGCCGGATTCAAGACCGCGCCTCCGATGGTCAAGTGGCCGGGGCGCGGCGGCACCGCGATCAAGGTGCCGCACCGCGATGTCCTCGCGAACGGGCGCGTGCGTTTCGTGGGTCAGGAAGTCGCGCTGGTCGTAGCGACATCGGTCCTCGCCGCGCAGGACGCCGTCGAGGCGATTGAGATCGAGTACCGCGACCTGCCGGCGGTGGTGGAGGCGGAAGCCGCGCTGGCCGCCGGCGCACCGCAGCTGCACGCGGACATCCCCGGGAACGTTGCGTTCGATTTCGAGTACGGCGACGAGGCGAAGACCGGCGAGGCCTTCGCGCGCGCCGCGCACGTGACCCGGCTCACTCTCGACAGCACGCGTATTGCCGGCAATCCGATGGAGCCCAAAGCCTGCGTCGCCGCGTACGACGCGGCCACGGATACCTACGATCTCTATTCGCCGACGCAGGGCCTGTCCTTGACGCGGGCGGGGCTCGCGGGGATCACCGGGATACCGCCGGAGCGTTTCCGAGTGCACGCTCACGACGTCGGCGGCGGCTTCGGCATCCGCACGGATGCCTACGTCGAGTACCTGGCTTGCCTGCTCGCGGCGAGAAAGCTCGGCCGGCCGGTGAAATGGGTGTCTTCACGCGCCGAGACATTCGTGAGCGACTATCACGGGCGCGCGGCGAAACTGACCGGCACGCTCGCTCTCGACCGGGACGGCGGCTTCCTCGCAATCCGTTTCGACTGGCTCGTCAACTCGGGCGCGTACCTGTCCCAGCCCGGCCCGGTGATCAACACGATCACGCCGGTGACGCACGCGGTCAACGCCTACCGGATACCGGTGGTGTATGGGCGGCATCGCCTGGTGCTCACCAACACCACGCCGACTACCGCCTATCGCGGCGCCGCGCGCCCCAACGTCTCCTACCTGGTCGAGCGGCTGGTGGAGGCGGCAGCGCGCGAGACCGGCATCGACCGCATCGAGTTGCGCCGGCGCAATCTCATTCCGCGGGAAGCCTTTCCTTACAAGGCCGCGACCGTGGACTACGACAGCGGCGATCCCCCGGGCCAGCTCGAGCGCGCGCTGGAGCATTCGCAGTGGGAGGCGTTCGAGCCGCGGCGGGCGGAAGCCGCGCGGCGCGAAAAGCTGCGCGGCATAGCCTGCGCGATGTTCATCGAGCCCGCCGGCGCGAGCTTCGCGCCGAAGGAGGAGGCCTTCATCAAGTTTGGAGACTCCGGGAACGCGCTCATCTACGCGCTCGCCGGGCCGTCGGGGCAGGGGCACGAGACCGTGTTTCCCGAGATCGTTGCGGAGTTGCTGGGCCTGGATGCGGAAAAGATCTCCCTGCGTGCGAGTGATCCGGCTGGGCCGCCGCTCGTCGGCGCGGGCACCATAGGCTCGCGCTCGATGATGTCGCACGGAAGTGCGATGGCGCTCGCGGCGCGCGAAGTGATCCGCAAAGGCATGGACCTCGCCGCGAACGAGCTCGAGGTCGCGGCCTCCGACATCGAGTTCGAGCGCGGCCGCTATCGCGTCAAGGGCACCGACGTCGCGGTGAAGCTCGAGACTCTCGTCAGGAAGTACGCCGGCGCATCGTCGCACCCGCTCGATTCGATGGGGACGCTCGTGACGCCCCGCTCGTTTCCGGGCGGCGCGCACGTCGCGGAGGTCGAGATCGACCCCGAGACCGGCGTCACCACGATACTGCGCTACACCGCGGTGGACGACTGCGGGCGGATTCTCAACCACGTGCTGCTCGAAGGGCAGCTCCACGGCGGGATCATCCAGGGCATGGGGCAGGTCATGGGCGAGCACTGCATCTACGATGCGGCCGGGCAGCTCCTTACCGGCAGCTTCCTCGACTACACCATGCCGCGTGCGGGGATTGCGCCGGACATCCGCCTCTACGACCACTCCGTGCCGTCCCCGAACAATCCCCTGGGCGTCAAGGGTGCGGGAGAAGCGGGGACGACCGGGGCGCTGCCGGCACTCGCGCTCGCGGTGCTCGACGCGTTACGCCCGCTCGGCGTCGAGCACCTCGATCTGCCGTACACCCCCGCCCGCGTCTGGAACGCGATCCAGATGGCGCGGCGCGAAGTCAGCTAATAGTCCAAGAGGCGAAGCCGCAGCCCACGTAGACGTTGGGGATGGGGTCGTAGCGGATCAACTCGAAGCCGCGTCCGCGCGCGGCGCCGTGGGCGGCGACCCAGTTGCGGACCTCGGAGGCACCGTTGCCGGCGGCGGGCAGGCGCTCGTTCAGGAAGTCGATCAGCGCGCGCGGGTCGCCGCGCTCGAAGCGGTGGATGCAGTCGCGGTCGAAAGCCTCGTCGATCCGGCCCATGTCCGGCTCGCCGATCGAATGGCTCAATCCCCCGGTGGCGAGGATGCCGACGCGCAGCCTTCCGGGAAAGCTTGCGATGGCCTGCGCGAGCATCGCGCCCCAGTCGAAGCAACGCTTGATGGATGGGTACGGCGGCTCGAGATCGTTGAATATCACCGGGACGATCGGGGGCAGCGGGTCGAGCCCGGCTTTCCACAGCGGGATGCAGAAGCCGTGGTCGAGCGCGAGGCGGTACGACACGGACGGCTCGAAGTCGTGTTCATGAGCGTGCCGCACGATGTGCTCGGCGAGGGCAGGGTGCCCGGCAAGGCTGCGGTGCGGGAACTCGTGGAGCCACGGCTCCGGCGGGCCGTCGTGAACTTCGCCCACGCCGACGCAGATCGCGGGCAGGTTGTCGATGAAGAAATTGACCCAGTGGTCCGGTGAGATCACGACGAGCACCTCGGGCCGCGCCGCCCGCATGCGCTTCCCGAGCTCGGTGAATGCTGCGGTCAAGCCGTCCTTCTCCGCCGACGCGAGCTTTCCCCAGTTGCGCACGATCATCGGACCGTGGCTCGCCGCGTAGACGCCCGTCAACTCAGCCATGGGCGCTCCTCGCTGCGGGCGCCGCGCCGGCGCCGCGAATCCGGCGCAGGAACTCGTCCTCCGGCATGCCGGCCATCAGGAAATAGAATCTCAGCAGGTAGGGGTTGACCAGCCTGGAGAGCGTCGCGACGTCGTCGGACTCGACCGCCGCGCGCACCTCGGGCTTGAGCGGGTAGCGATCCAGAACTTTGCCGCGGCCAGCGCGGTACTCGTCCGCGAGCGGCGGGCTCTGCAGGTCGAAGAACAGCTTGGAAAGCCAGTAATCCCGCATCTTGATCCAGTCACCGGTCCGCGGCAAAAAAAGGCGAATCGAAGTATCGCGCCAAAGCAGAATTCACGCCACTGTACCCGCTGCCGAGGCCTCGAGCACGAGGCAGATGCCCCTGACGATGTCATCGAGCGCCAGTGCGTTGCCCGCAGCCTGCCGAGGGAGGCTCGGAACATGGAGGAACCCGCCGCGGAAGGCGTGGCCGCGCGTCGCGGCGAGGTGCATGAGGCCGTAGAAGACGTGGTTGCAAACAAAGGTGCCGGCGCTCATCGAGAGCTGCGCGGGGAGTTCCGCGGCGCGCAGTGCGGCGACGGCGGCCCGCACCGGCAGCGTGGAGAGATAGGCCGCCGGTCCGCCCGCGACGACGGGAGCATCCGCCGGCTGCGCGCCGTCATTGTCGGGGATGCGCGCGTCCTGGATGTTGACCGCCACCCGCTCGACACACAGCGCCGCGCGGTCTCCCGCCTGCCCGACGCACAGGACGATCTGCGGTCCGGCGCGCGCGATCGCCGCTTCGAGATCGGGCAGGGAGCGGCGGTAGGACGTCGGCAGCACGGCGGTCGAAATCTCGAGCGCGCCGACGCGCGCCGGGAGCCGCTGCACGGCTTCCAGCGAGGCGTTCACGCTCTCTCCGCCGAACGGATCGAAACCTGTAACCAGGACTTTCACCCCGTCACCCGTCACGCTCTATCATGTCACGCCTGACCCCGTCACCCCTAACCCTGTCGCGCCGCCATCGGTCATAATGACGCCTACATAAGTGACGCGCCATGGACCTGCTGGAAGTCGTCCTGTTCCTGCTGCTGCTCTCGGTAGCGCTCGGCTGGGTCGCCCGCCGCCTCAATTTTCCCTATCCCATCGCACTGGTGGTCGGCGGCGCCGCGCTCGGTTTCCTGCCGGAGGTGCCGGAATTTCCCTTCGACCCGAAGTTCATCCTGGTGCTGGTGCTGCCGCCCGTCCTCTACCAGACGGCGCTGCTGACCTCGTGGCGCGATTTCAAGGCGAACATCCGGCCTATCGGGCTGCTCGCGGTCGGCCTCGTCATCGCCACCACGCTTGCCGTCGGCGCGGCGTTGAAGTTCGTGGTGCCGGATATTCCGTGGGCGGCCGCGTTCGTGCTCGGCGCCATCGTCTCGCCCCCCGACGCGGTGGCGGCGACGGCGATTCTCACGCGCCTGAATGTCCCGCGGCGCGTGGTCACGATACTCGAGGGCGAGAGCCTGGTGAACGATGCCTCGGGGCTGGTGCTCTACAAGTTCGCCGTGGCGGCGGTGCTGACGGGGACCTTCTCGCTGCGAGACGCGAGCATCGAGTTCGTCGGTGTGGCGATTGCGGGCGTCCTCATCGGCATCGTGGTGGGGCGGGTCTTCATTTACGTCCACCGTCATCTCCGCGACGTGTTCATCGAGGTTCTGATGACGTTTGCGGTGCCGTACATCGCCTACATCCTCGCCGAGTCGCTGCACGTCTCGGGCGTGCTGGCGGTGGTCGCCGCCGGGCTCGTGCGCGGCCGCTACGCCCCGGAAATCGTCTCGGCCGAGATGCGCATCATCGCGCGCTCGGTGTGGAAGCTGTTCGTGTTCCTGCTGAACAGCCTGGTCTTCATCCTGATCGGGCTGCAGCTCTCCGGGATCCTCGGCCGGCTCAGCGGCTACTCCCCGGGGGATCTCATGCTCTACGCTACGCTCGTCTCCGCGGTGGCGATCGCGGTGCGCTTCGCGTGGATCTACCCCGCGACCTACCTGCCGCGCATGGTGAGCGCGCGGCTGCGCGAGCGCGATCCCGCGCAGAGCGAGCAGGAGCTCTTCATCATGAGCTGGTGCGGCATGCGCGGGATCGTGTCGCTCGCGGCCGCGCTGGCGTTGCCCCTCGCGCTCGAAGGGGGCGCGCCGTTTCCCGGGCGCGATCTGATCGTATTCCTCACCTTCGTGGTGATCGCGGTGACGCTGGTGGTCCAGGGCCTGACGGTCGGGCCGCTGATTCGCGTGCTGGGAGTCGGCACGGACTGGAGCGAGCACGAGGAGGAGCAGCACGCCCGCTTCGCGCTCGGCAAGGCGGCGATCGCCGCGATCAGCGAGCTGGAGGCAAAGGAAGGCATTGCGCCCGAGCTCGCCGAGCGCATCCGTGCCGAGTTCGCCGAGAAGATTTCGATCGCCCCGCCCGGCGGCCAGATACTGACCGGCGGCGCCGACGTCGCCAAGCGAGTGCGCCAGGCGGCAATCCGGGCCGGGCGGCGGGAGCTGATCCGAATCTGGCGCGAGAACAGGATCAGCGACGACGTGCTGCACCATCTCGAGGAAGACCTCGATTACCAGGAATCACGCCTTTAAAAGTGGCCAGGCTCGAATTACGAAAATCAAGCCTGGCCCCTTTTAGCCCCAGTGCTCGGCACAGGGACGACAGGGATCAGTGGGCAAGAAGGGGCCGTCTCAGAATGAGCTTCCCGTTCGCAATTGCCGTCAAGCCAATTCTTGGCGTCGTGACCCTCATGGTGCTCGCCGGCGCCGCCCCGCTCGCGCGAGCCCAGCACGCGGCCGACGGTACAAACGGATTGCCGGTTCAGCCCGAGGAGAAATGGTACGAGCAAGCGTGGCACACACTGCGCGACCCGGAGCCGGAGAAGTGGCACCAGGGGATCTGGAAGACCTGGAGCGACACGCTCCGGCTCGGCGACACGATCGTCTACATCCCGTTCAGCACCTACCACTTCCGCTTCGCGTACACGAAGGAGCAGATCGACGAGTACACGGAGTGGCCGCTCGGCTTCGGACTGGGCCGGGCGCTGCCCGACGAGCGCGGTAATCTCCGCGACGTGTACGCGATGGTCTTCCAGGACTCGCATAGCAAGCCGACCTACATGACGGGCTATCGATACATGTGGCAATGGCGGCCGATGAAGAGCGCGACTGATTTCCGCGTCGGTGCCGGGTACACGGTCTTCCTGATGTCACGCGATGACGTCTGGAACCGCATCCCATTTCCCGGCATCCTCCCCGTTGGCACGATCGCCTACAAGAGGCTCGCGCTGGAGTCCGCCTATGTGCCCGGCGGGCGCGGTTATGGCAACGTCCTTTTCACCTACGTACGGTTGCAGTTCTAGAGGCAATTAATGAGGCTCGGCTCGAATTTTTCGCGAGGCGAAACCACGAGGCCGGCTGCGTATCCGCCTGGACGTGGCCGAGCGAGCCTAGAATAATTCGAGCCTGGCCCCTTTTAGGGAGACGCGCGTGAGTGACGAAAAGACCTTGCGCCATGACGTGGCGCTCGCCAACCGGATCATCGAGCGGTTCGGGCTGTCCACCGCGTTCGGCCATGCCAGCGCGCGCATTCCCGGCACCAATACGTTCTACATTTCCACCCGGCGCAGCCCGGGCCTCGCCGACGAGAACGATCTCCTCGTCATAGACACCGACGGCAAGGTTCTTTCGGGCAAGGGCACGCCCAACAGCGAGTTCTGGATCCACGCGCGCATCTACGCCGCGCGCCCCGACGTGAACGGCATCGTGCATGCCCATCCGCTCGCCTGCATCGCGCTCACGCAGATCGGGGAGCCGCACCGCGTCGTCCACAACCAGGGTGGAGCTTTCGCCGACGGCATCCCCGAGTACGAGCGCATCGGCTTGATCCGCTCGCGCGAACTGGGCGATCTGGTCGCCCAGCGCCTCGGCAAGGGGATCGCAGTCATGATGCGCGGCCACGGCATCACCACGGCGCTCGCGGACGTGCGCGCCGCGACGGTTTCGGCGTGCTTCCTGGAGGAAAGCGCCGATCTCCAGATGCGCATGCTGGCGGCGGCGGGCGGCGACGCGAAACGGATCCGCGCTTTCACGCGCGCGGAGGCCGAGCTTACCGGGGGACAGACCGGCCCCAGCGTTGCGGCGGCGGGCCGGGCGTGGGAGTACTACTCCGCCGTCGCCGAACTGAAGCCGCTCGGTGGCTAGGTGACGAGGGAGTAGCGGCGATCGGCCGCGAGGCACTGCGCCTCCGGCAGGCCGAGGTCCTTGCGCACCATGTTCGTGCCGAGGACGAGCGACACCATCTTGTACTGCGCGTGGCGGCGGCTCATGCCCTCGCGCCCCATGCCGCAATCGGAGCAGATGACGAGCCGCTCGGCCGGGATGTGCTCCAGCGCGCGGCGGATCAGGGCGGCCACTTCCTCGGGTCGCTCGACCTGGAGCGTGTGGTGGTCGATGACCCCGATGCCGACCTTCTGCTGCTTGATGTGCTTGCCGATCGCCTCGAGATCGATGCCGCCCGAGCTGCAGGTCTCGAAAGTGATCACGTCCGCATCGACCCGGCTCATCACCTCGAGCGCGGGCGCGTAGCTCTGCACCTTGGCGAACATGCGCTGCTGCGAGGGATTGCCCCAGCACGAATGGCACCACACCTCCGTCTTCTTGCGCAGCCCCCGCACCGTGTTGTTGAAGACCTTCAGCATGAACTGGGGATTGATGACGTCGTCCATGAGCCCGCGCACCGCGACGAGGTGTATCTGCGGCTCTTCCATCTGGATCACGGGGCAGCCTGCATCCGCGAGCGCGTGCAGCTCCTCGTTGAAGGCGTCGGAGAGCGCCATGATGCGGTCGGCGACGCTCTTGTAATGCTTGTCCCCCACCGCGAAGGCCAGCAGCTCGGGTGTGATTGTGCCGAACTTGACCGGCTTCTTCGTGAGGCGCTGCGCCGCCTTCCATAATTCCACGTATTGCAGCTTGCCGCGCCCCACCGGCCCGACGATGCTGGGAAAGATCTTCGCCTCCACGTAATCGTGGAGGATGTGCCCGCGCGGAAACGCCGTGCCGCCGCCGCTACCGGGCAGCGGCACGTGGTCGTGGTCGAATCCCGACATGTGCTTCGGGGGATAAGAAGTCCAGCTCTGGCCGCCGACCTCCTCGTCGAAGCGGCAGTCGCCGTCGGTGCAAATGTCGAGGCCCGCGGTCTCCTGATCGCGCAGGTAGACGGAGAGCGCGTCGGTGTACTGCTCGCGGAAGCGCGAGTTCACCATCGCCTCGAGGAACGACTTGTTGCCCAGGTTCGCCGTATACCACGCCGGGCGCGGCAGCGAGCCGATGATCGTGGTCGGCATGACAAGGTTGGCGGTCGCCTTGTACATGAGTGTTCCTTTGCCGAGTGACGAGATCTCGAGCTCTAGCGCGGCACTGCGATCCGTCTGATTCTTTCCACCTCGACGGTCGCCAGCTTGAACGCCGCGCTCGAGCGCTTGCGTGCCTCCGCAACGAGCTTCTCGTCCACGAGCGGCACGGCTTTCGAGCTGGAGGCGAGTCCGGCGACCGAGGCGGGGAACGACGCCAGCAGCTTGTCGAGCGCCTCGGCCGCGCCCGCGTAGTCGCGGTAGTCCTTCTCGACGCGGTCCTTGGCCTTCACCGCTTCGCGGACCCAGGCCCCGGTGCGGTTGTCCGCGCGCATGTGCTCGCGCAGCGCCTGCGAGCTTGCGAGAAACTGCTGCCGGAACCGGAGGCCCGCGGCCTGCCTGACCAGGATCTCCCGGCCGGTGAGGACGAAATCGTCCAGTGCGTCCATCAGCTCCGGTTTGCCTGCGGCGTTGCCGCGCCTCAAAGCGTCGAGGTTGCGGCTGGCCGCAGCAGCATGTTCGCCCATCGCCTGCACGGATTCGGCCGTCGGCCGGCCCGGATCCGCGCCCAGCGCCTCTTGCAGGCGGCGGGCCGTATCCTGCGCGAGCGCGATGCCCTCGTTGCCCGCCGCGCTTTTCCGGTAGGTGCCGTATGCCCAGTAGCCGAGCCCGACAGCAATCACCAGGGCGGCGATCAGGACGCCTCGCGAATTCTTGAACATGTCGATCTGCCTTTGCAGCGTGTACCGTTATGGTAGGGCGTTCGCCCGGTTGCAGGGAAGGGCAGTTCTACTTGCCATCCCCTGCCCAGGAATCCCGCAGCGTCACCGCCCGGTTGAAGACCGGCGCGCCGGGCTTTGAATCCCCCAGGTCGGCGACGAAATAACCGTGGCGCTCGAACTGGTAGCGGTCGCCGGGCGCAGCGTCCTTCAATGCCGGCTCGAGCTGGGCGGTGACGTTTTGCACCGAGCGGGGATTGATGTCCTCGAGGAAATCGCGTTCCGTGCCGGGTTGGGGCACCCGGAACAGGCGGTCGTAGAGCCGTACCTCGCCGCGGCACGCCTGCCGCGCCGAGACCCAGTGAATGTTGCCCTTCACCTTGCGGCTCTCCGCGCCGGGCGTGCCCGACTTCGTCCCGGGGTCGTAGGTGCAGTGCACGGCCGTGATTCTGCCCGCCGCGTCCTTCTCGACACGGATGCACCTGACCACATATGCGTAGCGGAGCCGCACCTCGTTGCCGGGAAAGAGCCGGAAGTAGCCCTTGGGGGGCGCGTCGGTGACGTCCTCGCGCTCGATCCAGAGCTCGCGCGAGAACGGGACGGCGCGCGTACCGAACTCGGGCTTCTGCGGGTGGTTGGGCGGATGGCAGTCCTCGCCGTGCTCAGCGGGATAGTTGTCGATGACGAGCCGGACCGGATCGAGCACGGCCACGCGGCGCGGCGCGACTTCGTTCAGGTGCTCGCGCATGCAGTCCTCGAGGACGGAGTAGTCGATCCACGAATCGGCCTTGGCGACGCCGATGCGCTCGGCAAAGCGGCGGAAGCCTTCCGGTGTGTAGCCGCGGCGGCGCGCGCCCGCGAGCGTCGGCATGCGCGGGTCGTCCCATCCCGAGACGTGCCCGCCCTCGACCAGCTGGATGAGCCTCCTCTTGGAGAGCACGACATAGGTGAGATTCAGGCGCGCGAACTCGATCTGCTGCGGCAGCGGCCGCTGGAGCAGTCCTCCCGCGGCCAGGCGCTCGAGCAGCCAGTCGTAGAACGGGCGCTGGTCCTCGAATTCCAGCGTGCACAGCGAGTGCGTGATGTTCTCCAGCGCGTCCTCGATCGGGTGAGCGTAGGTGTACATGGGATAGACGCACCACGTGTCGCCGGTGCGGTGGTGCGAGGCCTTGCGGATGCGGTAGATCGCCGGATCGCGCATGTTGATGTTGGGCGAGGCCATGTCGATCTTCGCGCGCAGCACGTGCTCGCCTTCCTGGAACCTGCCTTCGCGCATCTGGCGAAAAAGCTTCAGGTTTTCCGCGGGCGTGCGGTCGCGGTAGGGGCTGTCCCGGCCGGGCTCCGTGAGCGTCCCGCGGAGCGCCCGCATCTGCTCGGCGCTGAGGCTGTCCACGTAGGCATGCCCGGTTTCGATCAGGTGCTCGGCCGCGCGGTACATGAAGTCGAAATAATCGCTGGCGTAGTAGAGGTGCGGTCCCCAGTCGAAGTCGAGCCACTTCACGGCGCCGATGATGGAGTCTACGTACTCCTGCTCCTCTTTTTCCGGGTTGGTATCGTCGAAGCGCAGGTGGCAGGCGCCGCCGTACTCGAGCGCAAGCCCGAAGTTGAGGCAAATGGATTTCGCGTGGCCGATGTGGAGATAGCCGTTCGGCTCCGGCGGAAAGCGCGTGCGGATCCGCGCCGGATCGGGCGGCCCGCCCTCGTGCACCTGCGCGGGGCCGGGCTTGCCGCCCCACCGGCGCGCCGCGTACTTTCCGCCCGCGAGGTCGGCCTCGATCGCGGCGCGGATGAAGTTGGAGGCGGAGGGCGGCTGAGAAGCGTGCTTCTTAGGTTTCACGGCGTCGGCTATTCTATACCGGTCCCATGAAACCCCTGACCGCAGGTGTGCTTGCCCGGCTGGCCGACGGCGGCTTTCACTCCGGCGAGGCGCTGGCGCGCAGCCTCGAGGTGTCGCGCGCAAGCGTGTGGAACGCGGTCCGTGACCTGGAGGCAACGGGCATCGAAGTCTACAAGGTGCAAGGCCGCGGCTATCGCTTACCATACCCGGTCACGCTGCTCGATCGCGCCGCCATCGAGCGCGGCCTCGGCGCAGCCGCCGGGCGCTTCGCGCTCGTCATTCGAGATACGGTCGATTCCACTAATACCGCGCTTGCCGAACGCGCAGCAAAGGGGGCGCCCGGCGGCACGGTGATCGCGGCGGAATGGCAGGCGGCAGGCCGCGGCCGGCTCGGCCGCGCCTGGCACGCGGGCGTGGGCGAGGCGCTTACTTTTTCGCTGCTGTGGCGCTCCGCGCGCGGCGCGGCCGCGCTCTCGGGACTGACGCTTGCGATCGGCGTGGCGCTTGCCCGCGCCCTCGAGTCGGCGGGGGCGAACGGAGTCGCGCTCAAGTGGCCCAATGACGTGCTCTGGCGCGGGAGCAAGCTCGCGGGGATCCTCGCCGAACTGCAGGGCGACGCGCTGGGGCCGACCGCAGTGGTCATCGGCGTTGGCATCAATATGCGCCTGTCGGACGCAACGCGCGCCCGGATCGGGCAGGCGGCGACCGACCTCGAGTCCGCAACGGGGGCCGCACCCGACCGCAACCGGCTGCTTGCTGGAGTGCTGATCGAGCTCGACCGCATGCTGGAGGCGTTCGGCCGGGACGGATTCGCGCCGCTGCGCAATGAATGGCAGCGTCGGCACGCCCAGCAGGACAAGCGCGTGACGCTCACGCTGCCTGGCGGCGCGCGCCGCAGCGGCCGGGCGTGCGGTGTGGCCGAGGACGGCGCGCTTCTTCTACAGACGGCCGCGGGTACGCAGCGCTTTCACAGCGGCGAGATCACGCTGCGCCCCCTGAAACAGTGATATCACCCGTTACCATTAGCGCATGCGAATCCTAGCGATCGACGCCGGCAACAGCCGCATCAAGTGGGGCGTGCACGAGGACGGCTCATGGCGGGCGCAGGGCTGGGTGCCGACTCAATGGGCGAGCCGGCTTGCCCGCGCGTGGGCCGGTTTCGAGCGCCCGGACGCCGTCATCGCCGCCAATGTGGCCGGAGCGCAGGTCGCGCGCGCCCTTGCCGCCGCCGCGCGCCGCTTCCGGCGCCCCCTCCGCTTTGTCAGGAGCGCGGCCGCGCAGTGCGGCGTGCGGAACAGCTACGCCGTTCGCCAGCTCGGGGCGGACCGCTGGGCGGCGCTGATCGGCGCGTGGCACCTCCAGGGCGGCCCGTGCGTGGTGGTCAATGCAGGCACCACCGTCACGGTGGACGCGCTCGACCGGGGCGGCGTGTATCTCGGCGGCATGATCGTCGCGGGAGCGGACCTGATGCGCGAGGCGCTGGCGCGAAATACCGCCCGCTTGCGGCCGCGGGCGGGGCGCTTCGCGTTTTTCCCGTCGTGCACGGCGGACGCGATCGAAAGCGGAGTGGTCAACGCGCACGCCGGCGCGATCGAGCGCATGGTGCGCTTCATGCGGCAGGCGGGCGAAGCCGCGCCGCTGACGCTGCTCTCGGGCGGGGCGGCGCAAGCGATCGCGCCGCAGGTTAACGGGACAGTCGAGGTGGTGGATAATCTCGTGCTCGAGGGCCTGGTGCGCATCGCCCTCGACTCGTCAGCCGTCAGCCGTCGGGCGTCACGGGTTGCCAGGAAATGAGAGCGTTCTTCCTCCTGCTGGTGTTCGCCAACCTGGCGTTCTTCGCCTATGGGCGCGTCGCGCTCGAAGGCGCCGGGCCCGAAAGCCGGATCCCGCAGCTGCAGGTGGCGGCGGAGAGGATCAGGCTCATCAATGCGGCGGAGCGGGCGCCGGCCGCCAAGCCGCGAACCCCCGGCAAGGCCGTCCCTTCCACGCCGCCGAAGACGGCCTCTGCCGTGCCGGCAGCGTGCCTGGAGTGGGGCATCTTCGCGGGCCCCGGCGCCGCGAAAGCGGAGCTCGCGCTTGCTGAGCTGCAGGTTGCGCCGGGACAGATCGAGCGCGTTGTAATCGATGCGGGCGGCTACTGGGTGCACATACCGCCGCTCAAGACGAGGAGCGACGCAGACCGCAAGGTCCGGGAGTTGAGGAATCTCGGCGTGACGGAATTTTTTGTCGTGCAGGACGCGGGCCAGTGGCGCTACGCGATTTCGCTCGGCATCTTCCGCTCCGAGGAGGCGGCGCAGGCTTTTCTCGCCAGGTTGAAGCAGCGCGGGGTGCGCTCGGCGATCGTGGCGCGGCGCGAGAATTTCCTCAAGCAAGTCGCGTTCTACGTGCGCGAGCCGAGCGAGGCGGCGATCGCCCAGTTGACGCTCATCCAGCAGGACTTCCCGGAGAGCGATATCAGGGCCGTGCCGTGCCCGCCGGCGCAGCCGGCGAGCTAGCGTTCGCGGCGGATGCGATCGATCAGCGAGCTCGTCGAGCGCTCGTGCGCGAATGGCAGGGAGCGCACGGCGCCGCCCCAGCCCGCCACTTCCTTCGCGCCGACAATCGCGTCGGGCTTCCAGTCGCCGCCCTTTACCAGCACGTCGGGCTTCACGGCGACGATCAGGCCGAGTGGCGTCTCCTCTCCGAACCAGGTGACGATCGTCACCGCTTCGAGCGCCGCCACGAGCGCGACGCGGTCCTCGAGCGCGTTGACCGGCCGTCCCGCACCCTTGCCCAGTTTTTTCGCCGAGGCATCGGAATTCACGGCGACCAGCAGGCTTGCGCCCAGCGCGCGCGCCTGCGCGAGATAGGTGACGTGCCCGCGGTGCAGGATGTCGAATACGCCGTTGGTGAAGACCAGCGGCCGCTTGAGTGATTTCAGCCGCTCCGCCAGCGCGTGGGGCGGGCAAATCTTCGATTCGAATGAGGGCGCGGGAGGAGCGGCGCTCACTCGTCACCTACCACGGGTTCAGTTGATGTACTCGAACACCCTGACGACCTTTTGCACCCCGCTCGTCGTGCGCGCGATCTCGGTGGCGTCGTTCGCCTCCTCCTTCGTCACCAGCCCCATGAGGTAGACGATGCTGTTCTCGGTGACCACCTTCACGTGCAGCGGATTGACCTTGTTGCTGTCGAGGAGGCGCGTCTTGACCTTGGTGGTGATGAGGGAATCGTTGCTGCGCACCGTGAGGGAGCTTACTCCGGCGACGGCGAGCTCGTCATGCACGCCGCGCACGTTCTCGACCGCCCACGCGATGCGCTCCACTTCGGTCCGGGCCGCCGCGTCGGGCACCTCGCCGGTGAGCAGGACCATGCGGTTGTAGCTCGTCACGTTGACGTGGACGCCGTCTTTGAAGCGCTCGCCGACGCGGCTGGCGAGCCTGATCTCGATGCCCTCGTCCTCGGTGAGCGTTCCCACCGTGCGGCGGTCCTGCGAAACCACGACGCCGGTGGCGGCCGCGCCGCCCGCTAGGAGTGCGCCGCATCCCTGGACGAGCGGCAATACCAAGAGCAGTGCAATGATCGCGGTGCGCATCATTCGACTCCCAATAACAGACAATCGATCGCGTCGCACAGGCAATGCAGCGTCAGGAGGTGGACCTCCTGGATGCGCGCGGTGCTCTGCGCGGGCACGCATATGTGGATGTCCGAGGGCTGAAGCCGCTCGGCCATCTTGCCGCCGTTGCGGCCGGTCAGCGCGACCACGCCCATGTGGCACTCGTGGGCGGCCTGCATGGCCTCCACCACGTTGCGCGAGTTGCCGCTGGTCGAGATGGCGAGCAGCAGATCGCCAGCATGACCGAGCGCGCGCACCTGCTTGGAGAACACCTGGTCATAGTGGTAATCGTTGGCGATGGAGGTCAGCGTCGAAGTATCGGTGGTGAGCGCGATCGCCGCCAGCGCCGGCCGTTCCCTCTCGAAGCGGTTGACGAGCTCCGCCGCAAAATGCTGCGAATCGGCGGCCGAACCGCCATTGCCGCAGCTCATGATTTTCCCGTCGTTCTTCAGGCACTGCACCATGCGCTCGGCGGCGGCCGCAATCGGGCGCGCGAGCGCGTCCATGGACTGCAGTTTGAGGTGCGCCGATTCGGAAAAGTTCTCGCTGATGCGGGTGATGAGGTCCACGGTGCGCCGCCTGCAGGCTATTCTACCGACCGCCGGGGTCATTCACCAAACGCGTCGGCGAGCCACTCCACCCGCTGCCCTTCACCGCGCACCAGCACCACATCGAAGCGGCAGGCGCGGTCGCTGCGGCGCGCGGCGAGGTAGTGTCGGGCGGCAGCGACAAGGCGCCGGCGCTTGGCCGCGGTGATGCTGCCGGCGGCGCCGCCGAACGCCTCCGACCTGCGCGCGCGCACCTCGACGAACACCAGCTGCGCGCCGCTGCGGGCAACGATGTCGATCTCGCCGTAGCGGCAGCGGTAGTTGCGCTCGAGAATCGTGAGCCCGCTGCGCTCGAGGAAGGTCGCGGCCAGATTCTCGGCGGCTTCGCCGCGGCGATTCATCGGCGCTCGCGCACGATCAGCTGGCCGTCGTTGAACTGCGCCGCGGTCAGGGCGCGGACGTACAGGGAATCCGGGCCCAGCGAGAGTTTCCCGGTGACGCCGTCGAAAACCGCCACGGGCTTGCCCGCAAGCAGCACCATCGCGATGCGGAAGGCGTCGACGCCCAGGGCATAGAAACGGGTCAGCTCGATCGATTCGTCGTAGTCGGGCCGCGGGTAGACCATCACGACCGGGTGCTCGGGCTGCAGCAGCCACGGCATGTCGAGAAACCGGACTCCGGCGAGGTCGAACGCGACCAGCGGCCCGGCGACGCCGGGGTACACCTGCGAAGTCGCGTAGATCGGCAGCGTGCTGAGGTAGGGGCGGATGATCCGCGCCCGCGGGAGATCCAGCGCCATGAATGCGAAGTCAGCGGTCTCGGTGTCGATCGCCACCTCGGCCGTAATCTTGATGCGCGCGAGGCCCTCGGGGTCGGTGGTAAACGGCAGCGCCGCGACATGGACACCGCCGAGGCGGGTGAACTCCTCGACGAAGGCGTGATGGATGCGCCGCAGGAACGGGGTCTCGCCGATCACGGTCAGGGCGTTGCGGTATCCATCCTGCCAGGCGAGCTGCGCCACCTGGCGCGCCTCGGACTCGGCGTACAGGCTCAGCATGTAGAGGTCGGGAACGGCGGGAATCTGGCGCTCCGGCACGTTGAGAGCGAGGGTGGGCACCATCACCGTCGCGCTCTCCGCGAGCGCGGTCACGCCGTTACGGGTGAGCGGGCCGACGACGATCCGCGCCCCCGCGCCGAGCGCCTTGATGTAGGTCGCGACGACCTGCTGTGGATCGTCGCCGACGGCGTAGATGTTCACCGGCAACGCGGTGCCGCCCTGCGCCCGCGCGGCGGCAAGAAAGCCGTCCTTCACGGCAAGGGCATGCGTGCCGAACGCCTTCGAGTCGAGCGGAAGCATCAGCGCGAGATGCGGACCCTGGACGTGCGGGGGCAACGCTGCGGCAGTGGGCGCCGCGGGCGCGGCGGGGAGCTGCGAAGGCGCGATAAACGGGGCGGCGGCGGGCGCGGCGGGCAGCCGCGGTGACGCGAGCGGCGGCAGCGTAGCGGGATCGGGCGCGGGCAGCGGCGCAGCCTGCGGGAGCGCGATCGGCGCAACGGGCGAGCTCCCGCCCTCTTCGCTGGCCAATGCCGGGGCGCCCCCGTATAGTACGGCCGCAGCGAGAGGCACAACGAGCCAGCAATGGAGCACGCCGCAGCGCATGGGAGGACCGGCGGAAAACGGAGTGCGACATTATATGTAGTGGCCACGCCGATTGGAAATCTCGCGGACCTCGGCCTGCGGGCGCAGGAAACACTGCGTGGCGTCGAGGCGGTGGCGGCGGAGGACACGCGCGTCACCCGGCGGCTGCTAGCGCACTACGGGATCGCCAAGCGGCTGATCCCGGTCCACGAGCACAACGAGCAGCGGGCCGTCGACGGCATCCTTGCGCTGCTGCGCGATGGCCGGTCGGTGGCGTTGGCCTGCGACGCCGGGACCCCTGCAATCTCCGACCCGGGCGCACTGCTGGTCGCGGCGGCACGCGCGGCGGGCTTCCAGGTGTCGCCGGTGCCCGGTCCCAACGCAGCGATTGCCGCCCTGTCCGTCTCCGGGTTCGGCACGCCCCACTACGTGTTCTACGGTTTTCTTCCGGCGCGGGCGGCCACGCGGCGCCGCGCGCTGGCCGCCCTCACCCATCTGCCGTATCTCCTGGTGTTCTACGAAGCGCCGCACCGCATCGAGGAATCCGTGTCCGATCTGCGTGCGGTGCTCGGAGAGAAGCGGCGGATCGTGATCGCGCGCGAGCTTACCAAGCTGTTCGAATCGGTGCACGCGTGCACGCTGGCGGAGGCGGCGGACTGGCTCGCCGCTGACCCGCTGCGGCGCAAGGGGGAATTCGTGCTGATCGTGGAAGGCGCTGCCGAAACGACGGCTGCGGAAGATGCCGGACAGCGGGTCCTCGAAGCGCTGCTCGGCGAGCTGCCGCTCAGGCGGGCGGTGGACCTCGCCGCCAGGATCACGGGCGAAAGAAAGAACGACCTTTACAAGCGGGCCCTTCAGCTGACGGGTAAGCGGTGAGCGGTAGAATACCGGCGCCAGCCACTTTCCGCGCACTGCTCGCTGCTTACTGCTCACTGCTTACCGCTTACTTGTGACGACGAAGCGGATCACGATCAGCCGTCCCGACGACTGGCACCTTCATTTGCGCGACGGCGTGCATCTGCGCGCGGTGCTGCCGGATAGCGCCCGCCGCTTCGCGCGGGCAATCGTGATGCCCAACCTCAAACCGCCGGTGACGAGCGTGAAGCTCGCGGCTGCGTACCGCGACCGCATCCTCGCCGCGCTTCCGGCCGGCGCGCGGTTCGAACCGCTGATGACACTCTATCTCACCGATGGAACGCTGCCCGGCGAGATCGCGGCTGCCCGGGCGAGCGGATTCGTGCACGCCGTCAAGTACTACCCGGCGGGGGCCACCACCCATTCCGATGCGGGCGTGACCGACATCGTGAAGTGCGGCCCCGCGCTCGAGGCGATGGAAAAGCACGGCCTGCCGCTGCTGGTGCACGGTGAGGTGACCGATCCGGACGTGGACATGTTCGACCGGGAGCGCGTGTTCATCGAGCGCGTGCTGGCGCCGCTCGTCGCGCGCCATTCGGGACTCAAGGTCGTGCTCGAGCACATCACCACGCGCGAAGCCGCCGAATTCGTGAAGGCCGCGCCCCCGCGCGTGGCCGCAACCATCACCGCACACCACCTCCTGCTCAGCCGGAACGCGCTGTTCGCCGGGGGCATCCGGCCGCACCACTTCTGCCTGCCGGTGCTCAAGCGCGAGTCGCACCGCCAGGCGCTGCTGCAGACCGCGACGAGCGGCCACCCCCGGTTCTTTCTCGGCACCGACAGCGCGCCCCACGCGCGCCAGACCAAGGAAACCGACTGTGGCTGCGCCGGGATCTACTCCGCGCACGCCGGCATCGAGTTCTATGCCGAGGCGTTCGCTGCGGCGGGGGCGCTCGAGCGGCTGGAAGGATTCGCGAGCCGGTACGGGGCGCAGTTCTATGGCTTGCCGGTGAACGCGGGCACTATCACGCTCGTGGAGGAATCGTGGCCGGTGCCGGCCGACATCCCGTTTGGGGCCGATCGGCTGGTGCCGTTGCGTGCCGGCGAGCAGGTCAAATGGAAGATGGTGTAATCCGGGGGGCGTTCCGAGCGTTAAACAAGAGATGAGCGGCCGGGCGACGGACACGGTTCTTCCCTTTCCCCACTACTCCGAACTGGATCTGCCGAGGAGAGACCTGTGGATCTTCGGCTACGGTTCGCTGATGTGGGACCCGGGGTTTCCCCACGTGGACAGCTCGCCGGCGTTGATCTACGGATATCACCGCGAGCTGTGCATTTATTCCAGCCGGTGGCGCGGCTCGCCGGAGCAGCCGGGGCTTGTGCTGGGGCTCGATCGCGGCGGCGCGTGCCGTGGCGTGGCATTCCGGATCGATGCCGCCCACGTCCCGGGCTCGCTCGAAGCCTTGTGGGAGCGCGAAATGCGGCGCGGCGTCTATCATCCGCGGCTGCTGCACGCCCGGCTGCCGCGACGGACGGCGCGGGTTCTCGCTTTCGTCGCAAACCCCATGCATCCAGGATATGCAGGAACGCTCCCCACGGAGCGCACCGCCGAATTGATCGCCAATTGCTGCGGGGATCGGGGGCCGAACGTCGAGTACCTCGCGCGCACCCTCAAGCATCTTGCCAAGCTCGGCGTGCGGGACCACCACCTGCTGCGGGTGATGGCGGCAGTGCGTGCCCTCGGGAAGGAGTAAAATACTCGCCGGGAAGCCGGCTAGACAGCCGCTGCGCGCGGGTGAAGCGAGCCTCTACGATGGTTCGTACCGTGCGGAGAGGAAAGTCCGGGCTCCATAGGGTAGGGTGGCGGCTAATCACCGCCCGCCGCGAGGCGAGGAACAGGGCCACAGAGACTAGACCGCCGATGGCCCGGGCCCCGGACTTTGACGCCGCAAGGCGGCAAAGTCTCGTAATAAATGGGTGGGTGCGGAAACGCATTCTTCCCAGGGCGCGGGATCAGGTGAGGGTGAAACGGTGCGGTAAGAGCGCACCGCGTCCGCTGTAAGGCGGACGGCGAGGCAACCTCCACCCGGAGCAACACCAAATAGGCAAGCGATGACGTGACCCGCCGAGCTTGCGGGTAGGTGGCTTGAGCCGGGGAGCAATCCCCGGCCTAGAGGAATGGCTGTCAGGGGCTGAAAAGCCTCTACAGAACCCGGCTTATCGGCCGGCTTCCCTTCTTTCCCCTCAGTTCCTGTTCCTGGTGTTGTTCACTCGCAACACCACGGGATTTCGCTGCCCCCAAGTACCCTCCCAAGGCCATACCTAATGTATTACCTTCAGATCACGACTTATCATGCTGTTTTTAAGTGTTAATTATACTGAAATTACAGCTGAAAATCCGCCTCGGGTTCGCCTCATAAGTCTTTGTCCTAAAAACAGAAAACGCTTGATCGTCCTTGACCATTTCCCGCCCTTTCCAATATAGTGGGAGGAAGTGGAGAAAAGTGGGATAACTCGCCGCCATTGGGTAGCCAGGGCGGCGCTTTCCTGCGAGCCAAGGGGGTACGGTGTTTCGTGGCGTCGCGCAACTGAATCTCGACAGCAAGGGGAGGCTCGCGGTGCCTTCCCGCTTTCGCGACGACCTCATCACCCGGGCGAGCGGGCATCTCGTCCTCACCGCCGATTCCGACCACTGCCTGCTCATCTATCCGTTGCCCGACTGGGAACCGATCGAGAAGAAGCTGATGTCGCTCTCGAGCTTCAATGCGCAGATTCGCGAGCTGCAGCGCAGGCTCGTCGGCTACGCCGAGGACGTGGTGATGGATGCGACCGGACGCATCCTGGTGCCGCCCGCCCTGCGCCGCTACGCGCAGCTCGAGAAAGCCGTGGTGCTGGTCGGGCAGGGCCACAAGTTCGAGCTCTGGAACAAGGACCAGTGGGACGAGTTGATGGAGAAGGGCGGCGCGCCGGGCGCGGGCGGGCTGCCACCTGAGCTGGAGGGCTTCTCCTTGTGAGCGAGGGCTCACATACCGCGGTCCTGTTGGAGCAGGCAGTAGAGGGTTTGAAGGTGCGCGGCGACGGTTGCTACGTCGACTGCACGTTTGGTCGCGGTGGGCACAGCCGGCTGATCCTCGCGCGGCTGGGACGGGCGGGGCGGCTGCTCGCCCTCGATCGCGATCCGCAGGCGGTGGCTGCAGGAGGAGAAATTGATGACCGGCGTTTTCGCATCCTGCACGGGCGCTTCAGCCGGCTCGCCGCATTGGCGGGGGAGGCCGGCGTCCCGGCGGCGGACGGCATTCTGCTCGACCTGGGCATGTCTTCTCCGCAGGTGGATGACCCCGCCCGCGGCTTCAGCTTCCGCTACGACGCACCGCTCGACATGCGCATGGACCCCGGCGCGGGCATCACTGCCGCGGAGTGGCTCGCGCGCGCGCCGGAGCGGGAGATCCGGGAGGTCATAAGAAACTATGGCGAAGAACGGTTTGCTAAACCGATTGCAGCAGCGATTGTTGCGGCTCGAGCGCGGGGACCTGTTGGCACCACACGACAACTTGCCGCGCTCGTGGCAAAGGCCGTTCCCGCGCGGGAACCATCACAGGATCCGGCGACGCGCACGTTTCAAGCTCTACGGATTCACCTCAATCAGGAGCTTGAAGAGTTGTCGCTAGCGCTGCCGCAATGCCTGGAACTCCTGGCGCCCGGCGGGCGTCTGGTGGTGATCAGCTTCCACTCGCTGGAGGACCGCATCGTCAAACGGTTCATGCGCGATCACGCGCGCGCCGACCGGCTGCCGCCGCGACTACCGCTGCGCGCCCGTGAGCTGCCCCCGCCGCCGCTCAAGCTGATCGGAAGGCTGCAACGGCCGTCGGCCGCCGAGATCGCGGCGAACCCCCGCGCGCGCAGCGCCGTGATGCGCATCGCTGAGAAGCGCGCCGCCGAGGCGCCGCAGCCATGCTGAAGCTCAACCTGGTGCTGCTCGCCGCCCTGACCGCCTGCGCCCTGGCGCTGGTCACCTCCCACCACCGGGCGCGCACCCTCTACGTGGATCTGCAGAAGGAGCAGGAGCTCGCCAAGCAGCTCGAAGTGGAATGGGGGCAGCTGCGGCTCGAGGCGAGCACCTGGGCGACCCATGCGCGCGTGGAGAAGCTTGCGACCCGCGCGCTCGGCATGCGCGTGCCGCCCGCGTCCCGCGTCAAGGTAGTGCCCGCCGCCGGGACGGAGGGGAGACCGTGAGCCCGGTAAAGCATCCCGGCCTGGCGCTGCAGCTGCCGGCGTGGCGCTCGCGGCTGCTGCTGCTCGCGCTCCTGCTGTGGTTCGCCGCGCTCGCACTGCGCGCGCTCTACCTGCAGGGCCTGCACAACGATTTCCTGCAGCAGAAGGGCGAGTCGCGCTACTCGCGCGTGCTCGAGCTCGCCGCCACGCGCGGGCCGATCGTGGACCGCTACAACGAGCCGCTCGCCATCTCCACCCCGGTGGAATCGGTGGGGGCGAGCCCCGCGGACGTCGAGATCACGCCGGAGCAGTTGAAGCGCCTGGCGCGCCTGCTCGATGCCGATGCGGGCGAGCTGCGCAAGAAGCTCGCCGACACCCGGCGCGAGTTTGTCTACCTGAAGCGACAGCTGCCCCCGGACGAGGCGGCGCGCGTGGTCGCGCTGGGACTGCCCGGGGTGTTCCTGCAGCGCGAGCACCGCCGCTACTACCCGGCGGGGGAGGTGACCGCGCACCTGATCGGCCTGACCGACGTGGACGGCCGCGGCCGCGAGG
>DATICE010000005.1:0-8498 GCA_035456985.1 Burkholderiales bacterium
GCCAGGCCCGCGCCATCGAGCGCCCGCATGGTGTCGTTCATGTCGGCGATCAACGCGTGCAGCTCCGGCGTGTCGAAATGCTCCACCGGTCGCGCCGGCTCGAGCAGGCGCGGATCCCCCATCCGCAGCACCGTCCTAATCGCCATCGATGATCACCAATTGCTCGAGGATTGCGCGCACGCGTCCCGCAGCGCGCTCTGCCACGACGCGCAGCTCCGCGGGACGGATTTCCCGCTCGGCTGCGCCGCGGCCGGCCGCATGATTGACGACAATTGCGAGGGCCGCGTAGCACACCCCGAGCTCGCGCGCGAGCGCGGCCTCGGGCATCCCCGTCATGCCGACCAGGTGGGCGCCGTCGCGCTCGAGGCGCCCTATTTCCGCCGCAGTCTCTAGCCGCGGCCCCTGCGTCGCCGCGTAGGTGGCTTCCGCCGCCACCGCGACTCCCGCCGCGCGCGCGGCGCGGAGCAGCCGCTGGCGCATGGCTTCGCAATACGGCCGCGTGAAGTCGATATGCGTCACCGGGCCGCCCCCACGCGTGTGATAAGTCGAAGCACGCCCGTGGGTATAGTCGATGATCTGGTCGGGAACGGCAAACGCACCGGGCCCGAGATCCCGGCGGATGCCACCCACAGCCGCGATCGCCACCACGTTCTTCGCCTTTTGCGCGTGCAGAGCCCAGATGTTGGCGCGGTAATTGACTTCGTGCGGGGGGATCGTGTGCCCGGGACCGTGGCGCTGGAGAAACACCACTTTTTGGCCGCGCAACGTGCCGACGACGAGCGCTCCGGAAGGCCTTCCGTATGGGGTGCGCACCACCCGGCGCCGCGCACCTTCCACGCCTTCGAGCTGGCTCAAGCCGCTGCCACCGATGATTCCTAGCAATTCTCCTCCTTCAACGCGTAGATTTCGGGCAGGTTGCGCCAGGCTCCGCCGACGTCCATACCACAGCCGAACACGTAGCGATCGGGAACGCGCAATCCAACGAAGTCCGCGCGCACCGGCTTCGCTCTGCCAGTATCCTTCTCGGTGAGCACCGCGTAGTAGACGCGGTTCGCGCCCGCCGCAAGAAGTTTCTCCCGCACCGCAGCCAGCGTGCGCCCCTGGTCAAGAATGTCATCGAGCACGAGCACCGTTCGCCCCGCGATCGCCGTGCCCGGCATCGCCCGCCACTCGATCTCCCCGCCGCGGATCGAGTCACCGTATCGCCTCAGGTCGAGATAGTCGAACTCGAGCGGAAACCTGAGCTGCGGCAGCAAATGCCCGGCGAAGACGACGGCGCCGCGCATCACGCACAGCACCAGCGGAAAGCTGCCGGCAAGCACGGCCGAGATTTCGCGCGCGACTCGATTCACCGCTGCGGAAACGGCCGCGGCGGAACACAGGAGATCCGCTGTCTCGAGCGCGCGCCGCGCCTGGTCGGGAGAGGATGACACTCAAGGAGGGACGACTATTTTGCGGCGCGGCCCCGCAATTCTCGCAGATAGCGCCGGAACGCCGCGCCCACTTCCGGGTGCCGCAGCGCAAGCTCGATATTCGCTTTCAGATAGCCCAGCTTGTTACCGCAGTCGTAGCGCACCCCGTCGAACTCGTGGGCCAGAACGTTCTGCTCCTGCAGCAACGAAGCGATGCCGTCGGTCAACTGAATTTCGCCTCCCGATCCGGGCTTGACCCGGCGCAGATGATGGAAGATGCGCGGCGTCAGCAGGTAGCGGCCGACGACTCCGAGCGTGGAGGGCGCGGCGCGCGGCTCCGGCTTCTCCACCAGACCCGTGATGCGGTGCGGGGAGCGCGAGCCCGGTCGGACCGCGACGATGCCGTAGCTGCGCGTTTCCTCGCGCTGGACATTCTCCACCGCCACAACCGAGCAGTGGTGGCGTTCGAAGACCCGCGCCATCTGCTTGAGCACGGGCGGATCCCCATCGATCAGGTCGTCGGCGAGCACGACCGCGAACGGGGCGTCGCCCACTGCCGGCTGGGCGCACAGCACGGCGTGTCCCAGCCCCAGCGCCTGCGCCTGGCGCACGTAGGTGCAGCTCACCCGGCGCGGGATGATGTTCTGCACCATCCGCAGGAGATCTTTGCGCCCCCGTTCCGCGAGCTCCGCCTCCACCTCGTAGGCCTTGTCGAAATGGTCCTCGATCGCCCGCTTGCCGCGCCCGGTGACGAAGATCATTTCGGTCATGCCCGCGGCCACCGCTTCCTCCACCGCGTACTGGATCAGCGGCTTGTCGACAACCGGCAGCATCTCCTTGGGGCTCGCCTTGGTCGCCGGAAGGAAGCGCGTGCCCATGCCTGCCACCGGGAATACCGCCTTGGTGATCCTGGACATGCGCTAGTCCTTTTCCTTCAGTAGTTTCAACAGCCCCTCTTCATCGAGCACCGCGATCCCGAGTTCCCGGGCCTTGTCATGCTTGCTGCCGGGATCGGACCCGACCACCACGTAGTCGGTTTTCCTGGACACGCTGCCGGAAACCTTGCCGCCCCGGGTTTCAATCCGTTCCTTCGCCTCTTCCCGCGCGAGATGCGGCAACGTGCCCGTTAGGACGAATATCTTACCGGCAACGCGACCGTGGCCCGCTGCAATCGCGCGCTTGGCGCCGGTAAAGGTGATGCGCCCCGGCGTGCCAGTAAGCCGCGTGATGACATCTCGATTATGAGGCTCCGCGAAAAATTTTGATATCGAATCCATCACTTCCGGCCCGATCCCCTCCAACGGAACCGGAAGCGGAGCATCGCCCCGTTTTTTCCTCGCGGCATTTTCCTTCTGCATCGTCTTCTTGTCCTGTGCAATGGCATCCCAATCGGCAGCCATCAGCGCATGCAGATCGCCGAAGTGACCTGCCAGGACCCGTGCCGCCTCCTCGCCCACGGACGGCACGCCCAGAGCGTAAACGAATCGTGCCAGGCCCACTTCGCGTGAGCGATCGATTTCCTCGATCACGTTGGCAGCGGACTTATCCCCCATTCGCTCCAGCCCGGCCAGCGCCCCGGCGTCGAGCGCATAGATGTCCGCCGGGTCGTTCACCATCTTGCGCTCTACGAGCTGGTCCACGAGCTTTTCTCCAAGCCCTTCGATGTCCATTGCTCTGCGCGAGGCGAAATGCAGCAGGGCCCGTTTGCGCTGGGCGGGACAGTAGAGGCCGCCGCTGCAGCGAGCCACCGCCTCGTCCTCCAGACGGACGACCTTCGATCCGCACTCCGGACAGTGCAGCGGCATGACAAACCGGTCGTGGTCGCGCCGGGGTCCCTTCTTCACGACGCGAACGATCTCGGGGATGACGTCCCCGGCTCTCCTGACCGAGACAGTATCGCCCCGCCAAATGTCCTTTCTCCGGATCTCGTCCTCATTGTGCAGCGTGGCGTTGGTGACGGTCACGCCGCCAACGAACACGGGCCTCAAGCGCGCAACCGGCGTGAGCGCTCCGGTGCGGCCGACGTGCACGACAACAGCCTCTACCTCGCTCGTTGTCTCTTCCGCGGGAAACTTATGCGCGAGAGCGAAGCGCGGTGCGCGCGCCACGTAGCCAAGCCGCTCATGCGCCGCGAGGTCGTTCACCTTATAGACCACGCCGTCGATGTCGTAGGGCAATCGCTCGCGCATCGCCGCGACCCGGCGGTAGTAGCCGAGCAGTCCGTCCGGCCCTCTCACGACCTCGCGAATCGGCGCGACCGGGAAGCGGTGGCCTGCAAGGTAGTCGAGCAGCTCGTTGTGTCTCGCAATCGGTGGCGTGCCTGCGGCCGCCCCCAGGCCATACGCGAAAAAAGCCAGGCGCCGGCTGGCGGTAATCCGGGAATCGAGCTGACGCAGCGCACCGGCAGCGGCATTGCGCGGGTTGACGAATTCCTTCTCCCCCTTTGCGCGCTGGTGACGGTTCAGTTCCTCGAAATCACGCTTCAGCATGAAGACTTCCCCACGCACTTCCAGCAACCGCGGGGGGCGCTGTACACTCAGCCTCAAGGGAATGGCTTGCACCGTGCGCAGGTTGGCCGTCACGTCCTCACCCGTGTAGCCATCGCCGCGCGTCGCGCCTCGCGCGAGCGCACCCCCCTCGTACACGAGGCTCACGGCCAGACCGTCGAACTTGGGTTCCGCCGTGTATTCCACCTCGTCGATTGCGAGGCCTTCACGCACGCGTCGGTCGAAGGCGCCGACTTCATCCTCGTCGAACGCATTGTTGAGCGAAAGCATGGGAATTCGATGCGTGACCTCGGCGAACGCGTCCGCGGGCGCCGTCCCCACGCGCTGGGTAGGGGAATCGGATGTGGCGAGCTCCGGGTGCGCGGCCTCCAACTTCTGCAGCTCGCGAAATAGCGCATCGTACTCCGCATCGGAAATCAAGGGCTGATTGAGTGCGTAGTACTGAAAGTTGTGCCGCTCGATTTCCTGCCGCAGCTTCGCGACACGCGCGGCCAGCTCGCGCGCTGCCGCCATTTTAGGAGAACAGGCGCAGCGCGCGCGCACTGCCCGCCGGCACGCCCTGCGTCGACATTGCGGCGTGAATGGAACGCAACTGCTCCTTGATGCGTGCGGTACCGGCTTCGGTGAGCGCCGCGCGGTTGTCATCCACCACATGCCCGCCGAGGCCCGCGGCAAGGCCGACCGCGATCTTGAGCATCAGCTCGAGCGCCTCGGGCCCATGCGCGACGCGCGGCACATCGAGCAGCAGCGTGATGCCGTGGGTGGAGATGCCCTTGACGCTTTCTGGCAGGAAAGGCGCGGGCTCGTGGTTGTCGAGCGTGAACAACGTATGGCGGCGCTCGTCGCGATAATGGAAGATGCCGTCGGGCTCGAGCTTGAACCCCGCCGATTCCGCGAGCGCGCGGATCCGCGTCCCGGCGAAAGCGCCGCCCTCCTGCGCGATGACGTTGACCCCGATGGCGACGTCGACATTGGCGCAAAACGCGTCGATCTCGCGGGCGACCTTGAGCGCCGCCTGGGCATCGGGACAGACGGCCTGCGCCGGAATTCTGTCCGCGCACTGCTTCACCGCATCGCAAAAAGTGGCGAGCTGGGCCGGATTCACCGCGCCCGAGCGGTTCACGAGCTGCAGCCCCAGCCGCAGCCTCGTGTAGCGGCCGCCGACGCCGCGCGCGAGCTCCTCCCAGGCGCCGCCCCGCGGCTCGTACCCCGTGATCCGGGCGGGCTTGCCGCAGGACGTAATCTTGCTGGAAAGCTCCCCGATCAGGGCATCGGCGATCGGGGTCGAGCCGTTGATCTCCGCGACGTAATCGAGCACCGCATCGAATCCCACCGCGGCCGGCGCCCCGACCGGTTCATCGTCCGCGGTGTCCTCGCCGCCCGCAGGGCCCTGCGGCACGAGCTGCGGCTCGAGGCGCCCGTCGGCCAGCGCGGACTGGGCGCGCGTATTCAGGAGCACATCTTCGTGGGCGTCGCCGAATGCCTGCTGCAGGCGGCGATGGAGCCGCTTCTCCTGCAGCCAGTTGTACAGGTAAACGGCGCCGACCACCACCGCGCCGATGACGAGCAGGCTCAACTGCAGATCGCTCATGGGCCAGCTCCAGGCCCGCGTCAGGCCGCGGCCTCGGACAGCTTCATCGCCTCCTCGATATCGACCGCCACGACACGCGACACTCCGGCTTCCTGCATGGTGATGCCGAGCAGCTGCTCGGCGATCTCCATCGTGATCTTGTTGTGGCTGATGAACAGGAACTGCGAATTCTGCGACATCTTTCTCACCAGCTCGCAGAAGCGCTCGGTATTGTGATCGTCGAGCGGCGCGTCGACTTCGTCGAGCAGGCAGAACGGCGCCGGATTGAGCTGGAACATCGAAAATACCAGGGCCAGCGCAGTGAGCGCCTTTTCGCCGCCCGAGAGCAGCTGTATGGTGGTGTTCTTCTTGCCAGGGGGCTGTGCGATGACCTGCACGCCCGCATCGAGAATCTCCTCGCCGGTCAGCACCAGCCGCGCCTGTCCGCCGCCGAACAGCGCCGGGAACATGGTTCCGAAATGGCGGTTGACTTCGTCGAAGGTATGCTGGAGCCTCTCGCGCGTCTCGCGATCGATGCGCCGGATCGCGTCCTCGAGCGTCGTCATCGCCTCGTTCAGGTCGCGCGACTGCGAGTCAAGATAATCCTTGCGGCTGCGCGCCGATTCGAGCTCCTCCAGCGCGGCCAGATTGACCGCGCCGAGGGACTTGATTTCCTCGCCGAGCCGGTTGATGTCGGTGGTCAGCGCGCCCGGCCGCATGCCCTTCTCCAGCTGCCGCGCGACCTCGTCCTCGATCGCGCCCGCCGCCGCCAGTTGCGCCGCAAACTGCTCCTCGTTCAGACGCGCTTCCTGCTCCTTGAGACGCGTCTCGGCGATGCGCTCGCGCAGCGGATCGAGCTGCTGCTCGGCTGCATGGCGCTCTGCATCGACCGTCTTGAGGCCGTTTTCCATGCCTTCCAGTGCATCGCGCGTGCGCGCCAGCGCCTGTTCGCATTGAGTGCGCGTCGTTAAGGCGAGCTGCAGGCGCTGCTGAACCGGTGCCTCGTCGAAACCCTGGGACTCCTTCTGCCTGGATTCGAATGCCGACTGGAGTCTCTGGTCGCCTTCAGAAATAACCTTAATTGATGACTCTATCTCATTGATTTTAGAGTCACACGACTGTTTCCCAAAGTTCGCCGCCTGGGCTTCGTCGCGCGCCAGCTGCAAGGCAGACCGCTGACGCTCCAGCACGCCCTCGGCGCGCTGGTAGAGGTCGGTTGCCAACGCCAACTGGGCGCGCAGCTCTTCCACTTCGGATTGCAGTTCGGCGATGCGGCGCGACGCCGCCTGCTCCGCTCCGTAGGTGACCTCTGCCTGGGCATCGATTTCAGCAAGCTCTGCCGCGATCTGCTGCGTGCGGCTCCGCACCCGCTCATCGACTGCCGCGAGCCGTGCCGCCTCGAGCTGCAGCGCATGGACCTGCCGCTGCTGCTCGCCAATGGTGTTGCGCAGCGTGGCGATTCGCGCACGCCGTCCGCGAACGTCCTCCTCCGCAGCGGTCGCTGCTATTCGCAGTTCCTCGACCTCGGCTCGTGCTGCTTGGAACGTGCTTTCGAGTTGCTCGATCTCGCGTTGCCGGGTCAACACCCCGTGAAGCTCGCTGTCAGGCGCATGGAAACTCACTGCGTGACGCGTGAATATGTGCCCCTCGCGCGTCACCAGCAGCGCACCGTCCGGAAGCTGCGCGCGCGCTGCCAGGCCGCCTGCCGCATCGCTGATCACGTAAACGCGCTGCAGCCAATCCCCGAGCACCACCTCCATGCGGGCATCGGCACAGCTCACGTAGCGGCTCAGCGGTTCGCAACCGGCAAGCGTCGCGGAAGCTTGCGCCGCCTCGTGCGACGCAGCGAATATCGTGACTTTGCCCGGTGGAGGCTCATCGAACCAGGTTGCAGCCTGCTCCAGGCGCTCCAACGCGATGGCGTTCAGGCGCTCTCGCAGAACCGCCTCGAGCGCGTCCTCCCAGCCGGGCTCTATGCGGATGCCTTGCCACAGCCGCGGCGCCCCCTTGAGTCCGCGGGTCTCGAGCCAGCCTTCGGTTTGCGCCCCGCGCGCGACCTGTTCCTGCAATTGGCGCAAGGCCTCCAGTCGCGCCTCGACCCCCGTCAAGCGCTCGCGCGCGCCCTCGACCGCCGCATCCCAATCCCGCAACGCCTGCTCGGCCTGTGGCAACTGCGCCTCATGCGCCGCGAGCGTCCCGGAGAATCCCCGCAACTCGTTTTCCAGCGCGGCGATATTGTTGCGCAGCATCGCCAGCTGAGCAGCGTCGGCGGGCTGCAATCCGGAGCGCTCGTCGGTCAGGCGCTGCGTGCGCTGCGCAAGCTGATCCAGCGTCTGCCGCGCATGCTCGTGCTTGGTTCGCTCTACGCCGGCCGCCTGCTCGGCGAGCGCAAGGGTGCGCTGCAGTTCCTCGTAACGGCCCCGGGTGGCCTTGAAAGCCTCCTCTGCCACCGGCAGCTTGCCCGCTTCGACATTCAGTGCCGCTTCGCTCGCGCTGAGCCGCTGCGAGGCGCGGGCGCGTTCGCCCTGCCACTCGGTCAGCTCCGCTTGGGCCGCTGCCAGCTGGTCACGATCTCGATCGATCTGGGCGCGCAGGTCGGCGAGCTCGCGTTCCGCCCTCTGGCGGTTCTCACGCAGATGCGCCATCTCCTGCTCGAGGCGCGCAGTCTCCGCGTTAGCCTCATAGAAGGCGCCCTGCGCGGCGTGAACGGCGTCGCTCGCGCGGAAATGCTGCTCGCGCGTCTCCTCGAGACGCTTCTCGGCCGCGCGCAGCGTCGCGATCTGCGCTTCCAGCTCCAGCCCGGCCCGCTCGATCTCGCGCGCATGTCGCTCGCGCTGCGCGCCCGCGTCCTGCTTCCGCAGCAGCGATAGCAGGTTCTGGGTCGCCCGCAGCTCTCCCTGGAGAGCGTGGTAGCGCGTTGCTACTTCCGCCTGCGACTGCAGGTGCTCGAGCTGCTTCTCGAGCTCGGCGCGGACGTCCTCTACGCGCAGCAGGTTCTCGCGCGTATCC
>DATICE010000006.1:0-4106 GCA_035456985.1 Burkholderiales bacterium
GCGCCGGGCCGCAGCACCTACGGCGGCTACTGCACTCCCAAGGGCCGCGTGCTCGCGACATTTCTCCTGTGGCGCTCGGGCGAGGATTTCTTCATGCAGCTGCCCTCCTCTCTTCGCGAGCCGATCCAGAAGCAGATCTCGAAGTTCATCCTGCGCGCCAAGGTGAAGGCTGCCGATGCTTCGTCCGAATGGACCCTTCTCGGAGTTGCTGGTAGCGATGCGGCGGCGCTCGTGCGGCGTGCGGTGGGCGCGATTCCCACAACAGTCGACCAGATCGCGCAAGCTTCCGGCGCGACGGTAATCAAGTTGCCCGGCGACCGTTACGAGATCGTTGCCGCACGAGACAAGGCGCAGGCCCTCCAAGGGTCGCTATCATCCGGCGCCGACCAGGTGGGACCGGATCACTGGGAACAACTCGACATCCGCGCCGGCGTGCCGGTGATCCTGCCCGCGACGCAGGAAGCGTTCGTGCCGCAGATGGTGAATCTCGACCTCATCGGGGGCGTGAGCCTGTCGAAAGGCTGCTACCCCGGGCAGGAGATCGTCGCGCGCATGCACTATCGCGGCACGCTCAAGCAGCGCATGTACCTCGCCAATGTCGGCGGGACCGATCTGCCGCAACCGGGCGATAAGCTTTACAGCCCCGACTTCGGCGAGCAGGCCTGCGGCACGATCGTCAATGCCACCCATTCACCGGAGGGTGGTCATGACGTGCTGGCGGTGATCCAGATCGCGAGCGCCGAGAAGGGGGATATACACTTGAAGGCGCCAGGCGGGCCGGCGCTCAGACTCATGCAGTTGCCCTACTCAGTTTCGGTGCCCGCATAGAACACCACCTCCCACCACCCCGCCCGCTCTGCGGGCACCCCCTCCTTGAGCAGGAGGGGAAAGCTGTGTTGTTGAATTAATGGAACTGATCCCGCTCTGGCTGAAGCTCGTCTACACCGCGTTCACGGCGGTGACGGTCGTCATTTACATCAGAAAATATCCGCTGTGGAACTTCCTGTGGTTCTCGGACATCGCGCTGATTGCCACCGTGCCCGCGCTCTGGCTCGAGAACAGCCTCCTCGCCAGCATGATGCTGGTCGGCGTGCTGCTGCCGGAGGTGCTCTGGAACGGGGCCTTCTTCACGCGACTCGTGACGGGCAATCGCTTGTTCGGGCTGACGGATTACATGTTCGACCCGTCGAAGCCGAAGTACCTGCGGGCGATCTCGCTTGTTTTCCACGTCCTGCTGCCACCCCTGCTGCTATGGATGGTGTACCGGCTCGGCTACGATTCGAGCGCCGTCCTCGCGCAGACGGTACTTGCCTGGATCGTGCTGCCGCTCAGCTACTGGCTTGGCGAACCCAAGGTCGAGAACCTCAACTGGGTATTCGGCTGGACCGCCGAGCCGCAGACACGCATTCCGCCGCTTGCGTATCTCGGGCTGGTGATGGTCGCGTTCCCGCTCCTCATCTACCTGCCGACGCACGTGCTGCTACAGCGGCTCTTCGCTTGATTTTCATCGCGCCGCCGCGACCTTGGCGGACGGGCGGAACGGAGGAGCGTAGTAGGGCGGGAAACCGTTGGTATAGGCGGCGAGCTGGTATTCGAGCTGGGCGATCAGGATCGTCTTGGTGGCAATGCTGGTGACGTATTGCGGCCTCACCGAGTCGGCCGATCCCCTCATCAATTGTAAATCGGACTCCCGGCTCTCGCGCGCGTTCTTGAGCTGCCCCTGTAGCGCGGCCACTCTCGGCACGACATCGGCAGGCGCTGCGTAGGGCTTGCCGTCGATCGCGTAGCTGAGGGTCATCCGCCACCGCTCCGCCGCGCGCCGCTGCTCGAGCATGGCGAGCGTTTGCTGGTGGATGGCGATACGAATCGACATCAGGTCGTGCACGACGGAGTTCTTGCCATAGGGTTTCTGCTCCTCCTGTGCCTGGGCGATGCGCTCGTTGACCGATTCGATTTCCGCCTCGAGCCGCCGCGCGGTTTCAGGGTCCGCGCACCCGGCGATCACGACGAGGGCCAATATGGAGAAATATTTTGGGACAGTCATGGCGAAGCTCCTGCCGGATGCATCGAAATTGGTTCCGCGACCCGCAATCTTACTCCCTGCGGCGCAGCCGGTTGCCGTGCCGCTCCCGCGCCAGTAGCATTGGCCGGTGGCTTTCAATTTCTACATCTATTACCGGGTCGACCCTGAGAAGGCCCGCACCTGCGAGCCGCTGATCGCGCAGCTCCTCGCCGCCGTGCGCGAAGCGACCGGAGTCCAGGGCCGGCTCCTGCGGAAGCACGGCGAGCCCAACCTCTGGATGGAAGTCTACGAGGGCGTCGCCGACGAGGCGAAGTTCGAGTGGGAGCTCGCCGAGATCGCCGGCCGGCTCAAGGTGCAGGATTTCCTCCAGCCCGGCACGACGCGGCACCACGAATGCTTTGATTCCTGATGTGCCTGATCCTCCTCGCCTGGCGCGTGCACCCCGAGTTCCCGCTGGTGTTCGCGGGCAATCGCGACGAGGCGTACGAGCGTCCCAGTTCGGCGGCCGGGTTCTGGGCCGATGATCCCGGGATCTTCGGCGGCCGGGATCTCGAGAAAGGTGGCACCTGGCTCGGTATGACTCGCACGGGGCGGCTCGCGGCGGTAACCAATTACCGGGATGGGCGGGCAGCGAGGGTGGCCCCCCGCTCGCGCGGGGAGCTCACCGAGGCCTTCCTCCGCGGCACCGATGAACCGCGCGCTTATCTCGAAGGGGTCGAGGCGCGCGGGTCCGACTATGGCGGCTACACGCTCGTCGTCAGCGATCTCGAACGGATGGTTTGCATCTCCAACCGCGGACGGGGCATCGAGGATATCGCCCCCGGCATCCACGGATTGAGCAACCACCTCCTCGATACCCCGTGGCCCAAGGTTGCTCGCGGGAAGGAGCGCCTCTCCGCGCTCATGAAAGCGGATGAAGCCGGGCTGATGCGAGGGCTCTTCGATGTACTGGAGGACCGCACCGTGGCGCCCGACGCGGAGCTGCCCGATACCGGCGTGGGTCTGCCGCGCGAGCGCGAGCTCTCCTGCGCATTCGTCGCCGGCGAGCGCTACGGCACGCGCGCCTCGACCGTGCTGCTCCTCAGCCGGAAAGACGAAGTGGTGTGCGTGGAGCGCAGGTTCGGCGCGGGGGGCGCGCCGCAGGGTGAGGCGGAGCAGCGCTTCGAGCTTTACAGCCGCGGGAGAGGGCGGAATACGAAAGCGGCCGGCCAGGCGACCTGATCGTCTGTCTTGCGCTTCATGGCGACGTGCGGAATCCCCGCCTCGATGAATTCCTTGCCGTGGCGGGTAAAGCCGCGCTTGCGGTAGAAGCCGACGACCTGGGACTGGGCATGCAGCTCGACCACTTCGTTGCCCATCTTGTTGGCGATGACCAGCAGGAGCTCCAGCAGCGCGCGGCCGACTCCCTTGCCGCGCCACTCGGGGAGCACCGCAAGGCGGCCGATACGACCGTCCTGCAGGAGCCGCCCGGTGCCGATCGGCGCGCCGTCCGGCGCACACGCGAGAACATGGTAGGAACCCTCGTCGAGCCCGTCCCATTCGAGCTCCGGCGGGACGCCCTGCTCTTCGACAAACACCTTAGTCCGGATCAGCTTGACCTCCTTCTGGGAGGTGGTCCAGTAGATCGGCTTAACGGTGAATGAAAGCGCTTCGGCCACGAGCGTCGTGATAATTTAAGTTAAAAGCAGACGCTAACGCCCTGTTTTAATTGGCTCGTGGGAACGTACCCGATGTGGACCGTTCACCCGATGCCTCCCTTTGCTTCGCTAGTATGCCACCATTTTGCGTAATCGACTGCCGAACATGATTTGGCCGAGCCGTTTGCGGGTCGCGGGGTTGGCGGGCGCACTTGCTCTCGCCCTGGGTGGCTGCGCAAGCGTGTATTTCCACGACGCCGGCCCCGCGCCCACGGTCCGGCACGAGCTCGCGAAGCTTCCGTTCACCGAATACTGGACCGGCATCGTCTTCAACGGCGAGAAGATCGGCTTTACGCATTTCACGATCCGCAAGGAAGCGGAAACGGAGCACTACGAGATCCGCTCCGAGGCTACCTTCGTGCTGCGTTTTCTGGGCATCGAAAAGA
>DATICE010000007.1:0-2543 GCA_035456985.1 Burkholderiales bacterium
CGATGCGCGCGGCGCGATCTCGGTCACCGAGCGCGCCGCCTACATCGGTCGCGTGCGCAATCTGGCGCGGGCGGTCGCGCAGGCCTATTACGAATCCCGCGAGAAACTCGGTTTCCCGATGCTGAAGCAGCCGGAAGCGTCAGCAAAGAAGGCCCGCGCCTGAACGATGCCGAACCGGAACGTCGAGAAGAAACCGCGCTCGGACACGCTGCTCGTCGAGTTGCTCACCGAGGAGCTGCCGCCAAAAGCGCTTTCCCTGCTCGCGCGGGTTTTCGCCGATGAGATCGCCAACGGTCTGATCCGCTGCCAGCTCAAGCAGCCAGCGCCTGACTGGCGCAGTTTTGCCACTCCCCGGAGACTCGCAGCGCTCGTGCCCGAAGTTCTTGCGGCCGCCCAGGACCGGGCCGAGGAGGTGCCGGGCCCCTCGACAAAAGCGCCGCCGGAGGCGGTTGCGGGCTTCGCGAAGAAGCACGGACTTGAGGTGAACGCCCTTGCCCGCCGCGATACTCCGAAAGGGGCGGTCTACGTCGCGCGCGTCACGGTCAAGGGTGCCGCGCTGAATGCCGTCCTCGCCGGGATCGTGGGCGACGCAGTCAAGAAGCTTCCAATCCCGAAGACCATGCGCTGGGGCGAAGCCGAGGCGCAGTTCGTGCGCCCCGTGCATGGACTCGTGATGCTGCATGGGCCGCACATCGTGCCGGGCAGCGTGCTGGGAATCGAAAGCTCCAACAGGATCGTGGGCCATCGCTTCCTGTCCGGCGGCGCGACCGCGATCAAGCACGCCGACGATTACGAGCAGACGCTGCGCGAGCACGGCAAGGTCATTGCGAGCTTCGAGAGCCGGCGCGACCAGGTCGTCAAGGCGCTGGAAGCGGCCGCCGGCCAGGGCGCCGTGCTGGTCGCCGATGATGCCCTGCTCGACGAGATCACCGCGCTGGTCGAGGCGCCGGCCGTATATGCGGGCGAGTTCGGCCGCGAATTTCTCGAAGTGCCGGAGGAGTGCCTGGTGCTTTCGATGCAGCGGCATCAGAAATACGTGCCGCTGCGCGAAAAGAAGACCGGGAAATTGCTTCCCCGTTTCCTGTTTGTCTCCAATATCGAGACGAAACAGCCCCGGGATATCATCCACGGCAACGAGCGCGTGCTGCGGGCGCGGCTTGCCGACGCGAAGTTCTTCTACGACCAGGACCGCAGGACACGCCTGGAGGCGCGGGTTCCGCGGCTTGCCGACGTCGTCTATCACGGCAAGCTCGGCAGCCAGCTCGAGCGCGTCGAGCGCATCCAGCTGCTAGCAGGAAGAATTGCGCACGAGATCGGCGCCGACCCCCTGCTCACGGGGCGCGCGGCGTGGCTTTCAAAAGCCGATACTCTGACGGAGATGGTCGGCGAGTTTCCCGAGTTGCAGGGGACCATGGGACGCTATTACGCGACGCACGACGGCGAGCTGCGGGAGGTCGCCGAGGCCATCGGCGATCAATACCGGCTGAAGCTCGATGGCTCCGAACCGGTAAATTTGGCGAGCGCGAGCCTCTATCTTGCCGACCGCATCGAGCAGCTCATCGGGCTGTTCGGCATCGGCGAGCGGCCGACCGGGGAAAAGGACCCCTACGCGCTGCGGCGCGCAGCGCTCGGCGTGATCAACATATTCGAGCGGCTCAGCACCGTCCTCAGGCTGACTGGACGCGCGGGGACGGATATCAAGGAGTTGCTGGAGTATTCGGCGGGGCTCTACCCGGCGGGCGTCCTCGCATCCGATACCGTGGACGCGGTGCACGGATTCATCCTGGACCGTTATTGGAACCAGCTCGCCACGGTCTTTGCCAAGGATTCGGTCGAGGCCGTGTTGAGCCAGCGGCCGCCGCTGATGGATGTCGTCCGGCGCGTGGAAGCAGTCGAGGCGTTCCGCAGGCTGCCCGAAGCTGAAAGCCTCGCGGCCGCCAACAAACGCGTGGCGAACCTTCTCAGGCAGGCCGCGGCGAAGGGCGAGTCGTACACGCGCACCGAGTCGGACAAGCTGAAGGAGCCCGCCGAGCGCGAGCTCTACTCGGCCCTCGCGATCACGGCCGGCGATGCAAAGGGACTCTACGAGCGCGGCGACTTCACCGGCTTCCTCAAGACCTTTGCGGCCCTGAAGGTCCCGGTCGATGCCTTCTTCGACTCGGTGATGGTAATGGTGGACGATCGCGATCTCCGGCAGAACCGCCTCGCGCTGCTCGCTGAGCTGCGCACCGAGATGAATCGCGTCGCGGACCTCTCCAAGCTCGCTGCATGAAGCTCGTCATCCTCGATCGCGACGGTGTCATCAATCAGGACAGCCCGTCCTACATCAAGAGTCCCGAGGAATGGAAGCCGATTCCGCGCAGCCTCGACGCGATCGCGCGGCTCACCCAGGCGGACTATCGCGTGGTGGTGGCGACCAACCAGTCCGGCGTCGGGCGCGGGAAGTTCGACATGGCCACGCTCAACGCCATCCACGACAAGATGCACCGCGCGGTCGGCCAGGCGGGCGGACGCATCGACGCGGTGTTCTACTGCCCGCACGC
>DATICE010000008.1:0-7057 GCA_035456985.1 Burkholderiales bacterium
GCTCTACGTGGCGGCAGCGCTGAACGGGCTCGGGCTGGCGTTCTACCATGTCACGCTGCAGAACCTGGTCGGCACCATGAGCCGGCCGGAAGACCACGCACGGAATTTCAGCAACTTCAGCCTGGCCGGCTCCCTCACCAACTTCTTTGGCCCGCTCATCGCGGGCGTCGCGATCGACACCGCAGGACATGCGGTGGCGTGCCTCGTGATCGCGGCGTCATCGGCGATTGCGATTGCGCTGCTGGCGGTCTGGGGCGGCGTGTTTCCGCGCAGTCATCCGGAGCTCGTGAAAGGACCCGGCGCATTGAGCGCCCTGGGCGACCGCACGATCTGGCTCATGCTCCTCACCAGCGGGATCGTGCAGCTCGGACAGGACCTTTTTCAGTTCTACCTGCCGATCTACGGACACGCGAACGGGCTGTCGGCGTCCGCGATCGGCGCCATCCTGGCGACGCTCGCGGTCGCATCCTTCGTAGTGCGGCTGTTTCTCGCCCGATTGGTCAAGCGATTTGCCGCCGAGAGGCTCCTCGCCTGGGCGCTATTCACGGGCGCAATCGGCTTTGCGCTGGTGCCGCTGAGCGGGAATGCGATCGTGCTGGGGGGAGTCGCTTTCTTCTTCGGGCTCGGGATGGGCATCGGCATCCCCCTGACCGTGATCCTCATGTTCAGCCGCTCCGCGCAGGGTCGTTCCGGACAGACCCTGGGGCTGCGGTTGACCACCAACAATTTCGTGCGCGTGACCGGACCGATCGTGTTCGGCGCCGTGGGGACTGCGCTGGGATTGCCGCCGGTATTCTGGATCAACGCCGCACTGATGGCGTGCGGCGGCCTGTTGTCGCTGTCGAGGGTCACGCGGCATCACGACAGCAAGTGACGCCCTGCGCATCCATCGATTGCGGCACGTCATCAGATCGTCTATCGTTTAGCCCTTTCTCTCGCTGCGTGAACAAGCCATGAAGAACGGCCTCAAGCTCGACATCTTTCCGCACATCTTCCCGCAGTCCTTTTTCGCGCGCATGAAGCGCATCGCTGAAGCCAATCCCGCGCTGGCGGCGTCCATCAAGCGCTGGCTCAACATACCGGTGCTCTGGGACCTCGACGCGCGCATCCGCATGATGGGGAAGTTCAAGGGCTACAAGCAGGTCCTGACGCTTTCGCTCCCGGCAATCGAGTACCTCGCGGGCCCCGAAGAATCGCCTGCGCTCGCCCGGTTGGCGAACGACGGCATGGCGGAGATCGTCGCGCAGTACCCGGACCTGTTCCCGGCGTTCGTCGCCTCGCTGCCGATGAACAACATTCCCGCGGCGCTGGAGGAGATGGACCGGGCAATCACGAAGCTCGGCGCGAAGGGCATCCAGCTCTTCACCAACGTCAACGGCAGGCCGCTCGACGATCCGGAGTATCTTCCGGTGTTCGAGCGCTGCGTGAAGAAATACGACCTGCCGATCTGGTTGCACCCGGTGCGCACCTCGAAATTCGTCGACTACCCGGGCGAGGCCAAATCGAAGTACGAGATCTGGTGGCTGTTCGGCTGGCCCTACGAAACGAGCGCCTGCATGGCGCGCATCGTGTTCTCGGGGATGCTGCAGAAGCTGCCCAATCTCAAGATCATCACGCATCACCTCGGCGCGATGGCGCCGTATTTCGAGGCGCGCATCGGCCTTGGCATGGACCAGATGGGCGCGCGCACTTCCGACGAAGACTACGGCGCGCTGCTCAAGCGCCTGGGAAAACGCCCGCTCGATTATTTCAGGATGTTCTACGGCGACACGGCGATCAACGGCTCAGCGCCGGCGATCCGCTGCGGGCTCGATTTTTTCGGTCCCGACCGAGTGCTGTTCGGCACCGACTGCCCGTTCGATCCCGAAGGCGGTCCCGTCTTTATCCGTGAGAGCATCCGGGCCATCGATTCGCTCAAGCTCGCGGCGCCCGTCCGGAACAAGGTCTATCATGGTAACGCGATCAGGATGCTGAGACTGCGGCTGCCCTCGGCGCCGGCACGACGAGCCGCGCCACGGGCCCGCAAGAAGTGACGGTCCATGTCCACGAATCCAGAGTCACGCGTCACGAGCCACTCTCCTACCGCGGGTCCGGCGGACCCGTTGCTGATCGAGGACCTGGTCGCGGCGAACCGCATTCTCGCGCAAGAAGGTGTGCTCGACGGCTGGGGGCACGTGAGCGTGCGCCACGACCGCGACCCCAACCGCTTTCTGCTGTCGCGTTCGCTCGCGCCGGAGCTGGTGACCGCCGCCGACATCCTCGAGTTCGACCTCGACAGCGTTCCCGTGGAGGTGATGGAGCGCGATCTCTACACCGAGCGCTTCATCCACGGCGAGATCTACCGGGCGCGGCCGGACGTGAAAGCGATCGTCCATTCGCACGCGCCGCCCGTCATTCCGTTTGGCGTCATCAGCGTTCCCCTGCAGCCGATGTATCACCGGGCGGCGTTCATCGCGCTCGGCGTTCCCGTATTCGAGATCCGCGATGCCGCAGGCATCACCGACATGCTGATACGCGATCCCGCACTCGGACGCGCGCTCGCGAAGAGCATCGCGGACCGGCCGGCCGTTTTGATGCGCGGGCACGGCGTGACGGTGGTCGCACCCTCGATACCGCGGGTGGTCGGGCGCAGCATCTTCCTCGCGCTGAACGCAACGCTGCAGGCGCAGGCCATGATCCTGGCGCAGGGCGGGCCGATCAAATATCTCGACCCCGGGGAAGCGCGGCTGATCGAGGCGCGCGAAGGCTACGGGCTCGGGCGTGCGTGGAAGGCATGGAAGAGGCGGGCACTCAAGGATCACTGAAGGGCAACGAGAAACCAAGCCATGAGCCAATTCGAAGACCTGGTCGCCGCCTACCGCATACTCGCGGAGCACGAAGTGATCGACGCCTATGGACACGTGAGCGTGCGCTCGCCGCGCGATCCGAACCGGTATTTTCTCGCCGGGCACCGGGCGCCGGAGCTCGTCACCGAGGATGACATCGTCGAGTACGACCTCGACAGCAATCCGCAAGACGCGCGCGGACGCGAATCGGTGCGCGAGCGCTTCATCCACGGCGAGATCTACAAGACGCGGCCGGAAGTGACTGCAGTGGTTCACAGCCATTCGCAATCGGTCGTTCCCTTCAGCATCACGACCGTGCAGATGCGCGCGATTTTTCATATGGCGGCCTTCATCGGGGACGGGCTGCCGAACTTCGAGATCCGCGACGCCCAGAAAGGCACCGATCTGCTGGTGAAGACGCCCTATCTCGGGCAGGCCCTGGCGAAGACGCTCGGGAGCAAGCCCGCGGCACTGATGCGCGGGCACGGCGCCGTCATCGTGGGGGAGAACCTGCCGCGCGCCGTGGGCCGCAGCATTTACCTGGAGATGAGCGCCAAGATGCAGGCGCAGGCGATACTGATCGCGGGGCCCGGCGGGAGAATCACCGGCCTCGACGAGGCCGAGGTCAAGGCGTCGGTCCCGGTGCAGGACTACAATCGCGCCTGGCCGCTGTGGCGCGCCAAGGCGCTCGCCCGGGTCAAGTCCGAAAGGAACTGACCGAGCCGTCCTCGCGGAGGCGGGGACTCAGTGGCGTTTGGCGTTGCCTGGATACCCGCCTCCGCGGGAATGACGAATTACGGCAGTTCAGCGTGCGCCGGCGCGCTCCAGAATCGTCACCATCTCCCCAAATCCGCGCCGCCGCGCGAGCGCGAGAGGCGTCTGCTTGTTGCGGTCGGAGAGATTCAGGTTCGCGCCGGCTTCGACCAGCGCCCTCAGTGTTTCCGTGTGACGGCGTCCGCCATCGCCGAGCACGATCGATTCGATGAGCGCCGTCCAGCCAAGGTTGTTGACGTGATCGAGCGGTGCGCCGGCATTGATGAGCATGCGCACGACCTCGACGTGTCCGAGATGCGCCGCGGCGATCAACGCAGTGCCGTCGTAGCGGCTGGTGATGTTCTTCGGGCTGCAACCGAGCACGAGCGCGACCTTGAGCGTGGCGACATCGTTGGCGACCGCGGCGATGGTGACGATGTCGTAGCGGTCCCGCTCCAGCGCGTTGGGATTTGCGCCCGCACCAACAAGCGCGCGCATCGCTTCGCGGTTCCCGCTGTAAGCCGCCACATGCAGCGGCGTGCGCGCGTAGCCATCGCGGACGTCGGGCTTCGCGCCTGTTGCGATCAATGACTTGATCTCCGCCGCGTCGCCCTGCGCGGCGGCCAGGTGCAGGCCCCGGTAGCCCGCCTTTTCCCCCGGCGAAGGCGCGACCTGGGCGTGAGATACGAGGACGCTGCAGGCGAACCCGAGGATTGCGCAGCGGCCAAGCCATCCGGCCCGACGGCCGCGGCTCATTCGGCAGTCCCCGCCTTCAGTTGTCATTCAACGTGATCTCGACTACGCCGGTCGGCCCGGAGGGGACGTACCAAAAGCCGCCCACCTCGCTGGGCATCGGCAGGCGCAGCGTCTGCGGGAGCAGGGTCGCCGTATACACTGCGATGCGTGTCTCGCCAGGCGCGAGCGCGAGGCTGCCCTGCCAGCCGACGTTGCGGGCAATGAGTCGCTGGACGACCCACTGGGTGTTCGGCTGGAACTCGAGCTCGACGTACCGGCTCACGCTGCCGTCGGGGGCCACGACCGCCACCCTCGGGACAAAGACATGGGCTTCCCGCGGCCTGAGAGGGTTGAGGGGCAGCGTGCGCAACGTAAGCGTCCGTGCTGCTTCGGAACGGGCCAGCGCAATTCCAACGAAGTAGCTTATTCCCTCTGGAAATCCGAAAGTCTGCAAGTCCGGCGTGATCTTGAACTCCCGCGTTTCACCGGCCGCCAGCGTGATGTAGGTCGCCTCTCCGAGGCTCTTGCGCCAGGCGGCGTTTGCCTTTGGCTGGTGCGGCGGGGCCGAGACCTCGCTGCTGGCACAGCCAGCCAGTGCGATCGCTGCGACCAAGAGAAATAATTGAAAAACCATCGGTCAAGGCGTTTCAGGGGACAGGACTCGCCGGGATGAGTGAATCATCTCCGCTGACATTCGGCCGGTGGCCACAGCCGCGATCGTTGCGGCCTCGTCCGACAGCCGGTTTCCGCGCCAGGCAACATGCAGGTCGGGTCTCACGAGCAGCAGGTCAAAGCCTGCGATTTCGCGTACCCGCTCATCCTCGATATCGAGCACATCCAGCGGCGCGCCTATTGCCCCGTATGCACGCTCCAGGTTCGAAACATCTGCTTGCGATCCGCCCAGGCGCAGCAGTGTGTAGCCCGGGCCCAGACGATCTTGCAACGCCGTGCCGTTGTTCAGCCAGACGTGTGGAAATCTCGCGCCCGGCCAGGTGGTCGGGACATAGTGAGAATTGTCTGGATCGGGACCGTCTCCGGCCTCGGGCCAGATCACGGGCGAGCCCACGTATCGATAACCCGCTTCAATTCCCAGTATCTCGGTCACCTTCCGCTGCTCGATGTCGAACCGGCGCGCCATTTCAGCGCGGATCGCTGCGCCTGCGGACGTATCGTTGCAGATATCGGGGTGATAGGCCGCGCGCCAGCTGAGTCTTCCGCTCATCGCGGCGCCGGAAGCCTTCACGTTGCGTAGCCCGATGGGGCGGCGTTCCCCGTCGTAGGACGCGAGCAGCTGCGGGCCGCCCCATCCCGCCAGCGCCGCTGCCAGCTTCCACGAGAGGTCGATCGCGTCGCCGACGCCGGTATTCATTCCCAGTCCGCCGGTCGGGATGACCAGGTGCGCCGCGTCCCCGGCGATGAAAACGCGGCCTTCGCCGTAACGCTCCGCGCACAGCAGGTGCTGCGTCCACTCGTTGACGGATAGCATCTCGAACGCGATGGGCATGTCGAGCGACCTGTTGAAGATCTCCATCATCTCGCGGTCACTGGATGCGGCCGCGTGGAGGGTCCAATGCCGCGTGCTGTCCTGAAGGATAATGAACGGAAAGAGCGGCCCCTCGGCAATGTGATAGTGCCGGCCCTTGCCCATCGGAATGCGCTCGTACAGCTCCGGGCAGTAAAAAAGCGCTTGTCTCAGCTTCCGGATGTTGCCTTCTCCCTGGAGCCGGATGCCGAGCTGCTTGCGGACGGTGCTGGAACCTCCGTCGCATCCGACCAGATACGCTGCCTGGATCGTTTCGTCCGGCCCCTTCCCCGTGCTGACGCGCGCAGATACCGAGCCGGCGTCCTGCGTGAACGACGCCAATTCCCAGCCGAAGCGCACTGTTACGGAGGGCTGTGCCTCGACGATCGATCTCAGCAGCGGCTCAAGCGTGTATTGCGAGATCAGTTGATATGGCTCGAGCGGGCGCCCGTCATTGTGCGCAGCGATCTCGGCCTTGGCTTCGGCGACCGACGGGCATGGCAAGCGCAGGAGCGACGGCGCGGACATCGACATCGCCAGGAAGACATCCATTGGCGCGCTGCGCGGCAGGCCCGCATCGCGGATTCTTTCGGCGATCCCCAGCCGGCGGTAGATTTCCATCGTCCGGGCATTGCAGCGCTCCATCTTTGGTAGGCGAATGGACGTTGCATGGCGCTCTATCAGCACGCAACGCACGCCCCGTTGGCCCAGATCGAGGGCAAGTGTAAGCCCGACGGGCCCCGCTCCGACGATTAGAACCTGGGTCTCAAGCAATCTGGTCTTCCGGTCATTCCGATGACCGTCCGCAGCCACCAGTCGTGGCGGTTCCGGACGGATATCCTCCCGTTTGCAAGCGTCGCAAGACTGGTGTCCGGTGTCAATCAGGCGCTTGTCGCTTCGGGAATCGCCGTAATCCTATAATAGGGCCGCCCCGGAAAATTCATGCTCTGATGCGACCCCATATGACTTGCGTCCTGATCAGTTCACGGTGCTGGTGCCGCCTTGCGCCGGCGTTCGCGGGTCTCGCGGCGATTTGTGGTAGCTGGAGCGCCGTCGCGCAGGATCCTTCGACAAGCTCAGGACAGGCGTGGCCCACGCGCACGGTGCAGTTCGTCGTGGCGTACACGCCGGGCACCGGCGCCGATATCCTTGCGCGCGCGTTCGGGCCGAAGCTTGCGGAGCGCTGGAAGGTCAGCGTCGTCACGGAAAACCGGGTGGGCGC
>DATICE010000009.1:0-13253 GCA_035456985.1 Burkholderiales bacterium
GGCACACATGACACGGATACTGGTAGCGGTGGCGATATTCGCGCTTGCCGGCTGCGGAGTGGATACCGCGACCACGGCGGCGACCGGGGCCTCCATCAAGAAGCAGGAGATGGAGGAGGGCAAGCGCAGCCAGGAGCGCGCGCAGCAGAAGATCGACAAGATGCAGGAGCAAATGCAGGACCGCGCCCAGCAGGCAGGCGGCGGGTACTAACGAGTAAATTGTAAGTTGGGGACGGAGCCCGGTTTTCCTGAGGTCGTGACGGAAAACCGGGCTCCGTCCCCAGTTGTTCTTGCCGTCGCCGGTTTATTCGTCGCGGCGTGCGCAACGCCGCCGCCGGCCGGCATTCCGCGCGACGGCGCGCTCACAGCGCGCGTTCACTCGATCCTTGATCGCCGCGGCCTCGGTCCCGACGCCCTGTCGGTGATCGACAACGTCATACGCCACGACGGGAAGCCGCCGCCCGCCGCGCCGCCCATAGTGCGCGACTTGCTGACGGAGCCGCTGGCGGCGGCGGATGCCGCCTCGTTGTTCGACCGTGCGGTGCCGGGGTCCTTGCGCCGCTTCGTAGATGCGTTGTCCGCGCAAGCGCCAGCGACGCTCGATCCCGGCGCGGAGCGCATCCCGCTGCGCGCGATGCTGGATCCCTACATCGTCGAGCTCGCGGAAGCGCAGCGCGTCCTGCGGTCGGCGGCGCGCGGCGATCCGGTTGACACGCAGGCGTTTATTTCGGAGCTCCGCGACAACCTGCTTCCGCCGGACCGGATGCGCGAAGTCGCGGCCAGCTACGACGAGCCCGAGCTGCGCCGCGCGGCGACGCTGTTCCTCGATGCGACGGCGCGTTTCGTGCGCGCCTTGCGCGAGAACGGCGCGCGCATCGATTTCCCGGAACGGGGCGCCCAATTCGACTCGGCGGTGGGCCTGGTGGTGATCGGCACCCGTGGAGAGGATGTGCACTGGCCCGGCACCGCGGTGATCGTCGATCCCGGCGGCAACGATACTTACCTCCGCGCGCCGGCGGCGGACGGCGCGACCTCCGTGATCGTGGACCTCGGCGGCGACGATCGATACCGCGGCTTCGACCTCGTGGTGCATGGGCTCTCCGCAATCGTCGATTTCTCCGGCAACGACGTTTACGCGATGGCCGGGCCGGGACTCGGTGCGGCGATCGCCGGCGCCTCGATCGTGGCGGATTTTTCCGGGGACGACCGTTATTCCGCCGAACTGTTTGGTGAGGGAGCGGCCGCGCTCGGCCTCGGTGCGATCGTGGAACTCGCCGGCGACGACACCTACCGCCTGCGCGCCGGCGGCCAGGGATTCGGCCTGGCGGGAGGCGTGGGCCTGCTGTGGGACCGGGCCGGGAACGACACTTACATCGCAGCGGGACTTCCCGATGTCTATGGACGGGGCGGAGGCCTGAGCTTCGCGCAGGGCGCAGCGTTCGGCTACCGCGCTTTTCTCGGGGGCGGAATCGGCATCCTGCGCGACGACGCGGGCGACGACCGCTACGAAGCGGAGATGTATGCCCAAGGCGCGGGCTATTACTACGGCCTGGGATTGCTTTGGGACCGCGGCGGCGGCGATCACTACAGTGCAGTGCGCTACGCGCAGGGCGCCGGCGTGCACGAGGCGATTGGAGTTCTGCGCGACGAGTCCGGCGCCGACCGCTACGAGCTTGCTGTTGGCGTGGGGCAGGGTATGGGGCTCGACCTCGCGGTGGGCGTGCTGGCCGATGCTGCAGGCGACGACCACTACCGCGCTGGCCTCCTCGCGCAGGGCGCGGCGACCGCCAACGGGGTCGGCATCGTCTTCGACGGCGGCGGCACGGATGAGTGGCGCGTCGAGGACAACCGGGGGGCGTGGGGCCGCGCGGAGTGGTTCCGCGGGCTGCCGACCCTGGGGTTCCTCCTCTACGACCCGGAGCGCGCCGTTTTCTCGCGCAAAGAAGGCGCGTTCTCGCCGCCGCCCGAGGCCGCCCGGTTCGGAGGGCCGCTGGGCGACGCTCCGGTTACGCACGAGCCGGAAAGCGCGCGCCGTTGCCCGGAGGCCGCGGCGACGGCCACCCCATTCTCGATGTCTCTGGCCGATGCGTTGCGCGAGCTCGCGCCGGCGTTCGCAGGCGGAACCTTCGAGCCGGGGGTCTACGCCGAGGTGCAGCGGCGGCTGACGGCGCGGCTCGAGGAGAGCCTTGCCGAGCTGCCGCGCGGCGACTTCGAAGTTTCCTGGTCGCTGAGCGGGGCGCTGCGTTGTTCCGCAGCCGCGGCGTCCGCCGGCGACGCGCAGGCGATGTGGGACGCGATGGAACGGATGCTCGCCGCGGAGCCGGCCACACCGTTTACAGGCGCCATCCTCATTGCGTTGCGCGAACGCCCGGCGCCGCAGCAGCAGATGGAGCGCATGCTGGCGGTGCTCGATTCGCACCGGACGTGCGGGGTGCGCGCTGCAGCACTGCGGCTGCGCAGAAGCACCGCCGCCACGCGCGCGACGGCGCTCCCCCTCGCGCAGGCGGCACTGCGCTCGCCGTGCTGGCGGCTGCAGGCGTCGGCGCTCGCCGTGTTGAGAGAGTTGGGCGCCGCTCCGGCCGACACCGCCGCACTGCCTTCGTTTCTACGCGGGGCTGCCGGCGATGCAGCGGCGAAGTGAGGTTCTCAGTTCACGGCGAAGCAATAGAGCAGGCCCGCGCCGCCCGAGGCCCTCAGGTTATCCAGGCTGCACCCGCGCGAAGGGTGCGACGAGTTCCAGGACCGGGATGGCTCATCGTCGCGCAGGCCCGTGCGATCGTGGTGGCCGACCATTGCAGCGCCCGCGCCGCTCAGCGTCCAGTTGCCGCAGGTCGTCTTGGCGGGGTCGCCCGCAATCGCGGTGCCATCCGGCTGCGAGCCGGTGAGTATGTCGTGCATGTTCGGCGGGCTTGCGCTGTTGTTGACCCGCTGGCCCTTCTCGGTCAACGCGATCATGCGGTTGATATTGTTGTTGCCGTGCAGTTCTGCGACGTTGCGCGCGATGAGCCTGCCCTCCGCGTTGTGCCAGGGGCCCTTGCCGATGCGGTCGCGGGCGTTGACGGCCGGCTGGCCGCCGGCCGCAGTCGTGCTGAGATAGGCGCGCCACGTGCGCTTGCCGGCGCCCGCCGCGGCCGCGAGCGACTGGCAATGCCTGTCCGCTCCCGCCAGGCCGCCGAGGTCGGCGCCCTTGCCGGGCCCGGCGCTGGTGATGAAGAAGGTCATGTCGCGCTTCGACATTTCCGCCGCGACGCCCCAGCCGGGCGCGAGCAACACTATGGATACGGCCAAGCGAAGTCCCGCCTTGTCCATCGAATTCCTCCTGAAAGTCGTAAATGACTCAGTGACCCAACAAGTCGTTCCGACGAATATACAGCGGGATTGCCGGATTTATTCCCGGCGTGTCTTCACCTGCCCGCCGCGGCGATACTCTGCTTGAGCAGCTCGAAATTCGACGGGTCCATCTTGGTCTCGCCGCGATTGATGCGCCGGTCGATTTCCAGCACCGCGTCATTGAACGGCGTCGGGATGCCGAGCTCCTTTCCCTTGCGCGACACGATGCCGGTGATGAATTCCATCTCGCTCTTGCGGCCCTTGATGTGATCGTGGATCGGCGCGGTGCGCGAGCGGCTGCCCACATGCCGCATCAGGGCCTCGCGCGTGGTCGCCAGGTTCTCGTCGCTCGTGCCCGCGAACTCGTCCGCGCGCAGGCCGAAGATCGGCTCGATGCGGTAGCCGAGCGCGGCGCCGACCGCGAGCGACTCGCGGCCGATCCCCATGGCGATGTCGGCCATGCCGGGAATAGCGACCGCCTCGCCGTTGCGCAGCCCCAGCAGGCCGTGCGGCCCCATGGTCATGGTGTTGGCGACGAGTTTCGTCCACTTCGTGCCGTAGATGTTGCCGGACACCTCGCAGCGCGCGACGTTCGACAGGATCGCCTGGATCTCCTTCACGCGCGGGGTATAGAGGCCGTCGAGCTCGCCGACCGCGAACCAGGTGCCCTGGTGCGTGGTGTTGCGCTGGACCAGCCCGGGCGTGAAGATCTCCGCGGAGAGCTCGATGCAGCAGCCCACGGTGCGGTTGCGGCCGACGATGGATGCGATCGAGTCGTCGTTCATGCCGTTCATGACGCCGACCAGCACCCCGTCGCTCTTGAGATAGGGCTTGATGAGTTCCGCCAGCCAGCGGTGGTCGTACGACTTCACCGCCAGGAACACGATGTCGAACTCGAGGTTGGCCGAGGCGAGATCGCACAGGTGCAGCGCGCGGCGGATCGGCACCTTGATGTCGCCATCGGCGACCTGGATGTGCAGTCCCGAGGTCCGCAGCGCCTCCACCTGCGCCGGCCACTGGTCGATGACCGTGATGTCGTAGCCCGCCCTGGTCAGGTCGGCGGAAACGCTGCTGCCGATCGCGCCGCAGCCGAGCACCGCAATTTGCTTGACCACCTTCTGGACCCCCGCGGGTTGTAGATGCCCTGGATTCTAAACCGCGGCCCCGAAATGCAATATCATCACTGGGAAAGGAGATTTACCATGCTCTGGGCCATTTTCTGCACCGACAAGCCGAACACCGCACCGATCCGGGAAAAAATCGTGCAGCCCCACCGCGATTACCTGCAGAGCCAGAAAGGCATCCTGGTGCTGGCAGGCGCGACGCAGAACGACGACGGCACGCAGGCGATCGGCAGCCTCTTCATCGTCAACGTGGACAGCCGCGCGAAGGCCAAGGCCTTCTCGGACGGCGATCCGTTCACGAAGGCGGGCGTGTTCGCGGCAATCACGATCACGCGCATGCGCAAGGGCCAGTGGAATCCCGCGGCGGCGGAAGGCGCCTGAAATCTACTGCGGCTCGATGGCCGCGATTTTCGCCGCCTTCCGATAGCGCTCGATCTCCCGCACGAGCAGGCCGTCGAGCTGCTTGGGATCGAGCGGCCACGGCTCGGCGCCTTCGCGGGCGATCAGCTTCTTCATCTCGTCGCCCATCAGGATCCTGTTGGCGGCAGCGTTGATGAAGGCGAGTCGCTCGGCCGGCAGGCCCGCGGGGGCAAAGATCCCCCACCACAGCTCATAGCTGTATCCCGACGCTCCGCCCGCAGCGGCCGGGGGCAGGCCCGGGTAGAGGGGGGACGACTTCGCGCTCGTCACCGCCAGGATGCGCACGCGTTTCGCCTGGATTTGCGGCGCCAGCGCGGCCTGACTCGAGATCAGCACCTCGATTTCTCCGGATGCCAGCGCCGTGACGGCCAGCGAAATGCCCTTGTATGGGACATGGGTCATCTTGATGCCGGCTGCCGCAGCGAACAGCGAGCTGGAGAAATGGTTGTTGCCACCCGTGCCGGACGATCCGTAATTGAGCCCTTCGGGTGTGCGTTTGGCGACGGCGATTAACTCCTTCACGCTCTTCGCCGGCACCGAGGGATGCACCGCGATCAGCATCGGCGCGCGCGCAATCATCGCAACCGGGACGATGGCCCGCGCCGGGTCGAACGGCAGCGTCTTCCGCACCGAGGCGGTGGCCGGATAGGACGAGGTGTGCCCGAGAAGCACATGCCCGTCGGCGGCCGCTTTGGTGACGAGCTCGGTCCCGATCATTCCGCTCGCGCCGGGGCGGTTCTCAACGACGACGGTGCGGCCCCACGCCTCTCCGAGCTTCTGCGCCATGACGCGGCTGAAGAGGTCGGCCGAGCCGCCGGGCGTATAGGGCACGACCATCTGCAGGTTCTTCGACGGAAACGCCTGCGCGCTCGCCGTCTGTGCCGACGCCATGGCACAGAACAGCACGCACACGCTGGTGACGACTGACGGCTGACGACTGACGTATCTCACGTTTGCTTACTCCTCGTGGTTACAAGGGTTACGAGTCCCAGGCAGGCGCGCGTCCGGCCGGGTTCGCAATCCGGCCGTCGGGACGCTTCAACGCGAAGATGCGTTTCATCTCGTCGTCGGACAGGGTGAAGTCGAAGACATTCAGGCTCTCGGACATGTGCTGGGGATTCGATGAGCGCGGGATAGGCGCGATGTTGCCCTGTTGCATAAGCCAGCGCAGCGCGACCTGCGCAACGGTCCTGCCTTTGGCACGCGCGATCTCGGCGATGACCGGGTCCTTGAAAAGCCGCCCGCGCCCGAGCGGGCAGTAGGCGGTGAAGACGAGCCCGGCCCCGCGGCAGAACGCGAGCACCTTCGACTGGTCGAGGTAAGGGTGGTACTCGGCCTGGAGCGTGACCAGCGGCTCGGGGCAGAGGCGCATCGCTTCCTCGGTCATCGCGATGTTGAAATTCGCAACTCCGATGTGGCGCGCCTTGCCTTCACGTTTCGCCTTCGCCAGCGCGCCCATGGTCTCCGCCAGCGGAATCCCGTCCGCGCTCGGCCAGTGCACGTGCAGGAGATCCACGTAATCGGTCTGCAGGCGCTTCAGGCTCTGCTCCACCGATCGCGCGAAATCCGCGGCGCGGAGGTTCTCGTGCGAGACCTTGGTGCACAGGAAGATGTCCTGGCGCGGGACGCGGGAGGCGCGGATGCCTTCGCCCACGCCTTCCTCGGTGCCGTACTTCCACGCGGTGTCGATGTGGCGGTAGCCGAGCTTCAACGCCGTCGCGACGACCTCGCCGCAATTGCCGAGCTGCGAGGTGCCGAAGCCGATGACCGGGATCTGCGCGCCGTTCGCCGACAGGTTGGGGATTTTCATGGCGCACCATTATCCATTATCCCCGATCGCGCTGCCCTCATCCCCGTAAGTTGACCCGCCCCCAAAAACCTCTAAACTGCGCTCTCCTGCCCACAGCCCATCACTGGAGGAACATCGATGCACAAGCTCCTACCGGCACTCCTTGCCAGCCTGGTTGCCGCAGCGCCTGCCATGGCGCAGCAGAAGATCACGCTTTCCATCGCCACCGGCCCCACCGGGGGCGTGTACTACCCGATGGGCGGCGGCATGGCGAACGTCCTGACCAAGTACGTGCCCAACTTGAATGCGACGGCGGAAGCCACCGCCGGCTCGATCGCCAACCTCCAGTTCATCCTGACCAAGAAAGCGGACGTCGCGCTGTCGATGGCGGATGCGAGCTACGATGCCTGGAAGGGCGAGAACAAGTTCAAGGGCAAGTCGGTGCCGGTACGCGGCCTGATGGTGCTCTACCCGAACCGCTTCCACATCGTCACACTCGAGGGGCTCGGCATCAACAAGGTCGCCGATCTCAAGGGGCGGCGCGTATCCACCGGTCCGCCCAACAGCGGCACGGAAGTGAAGGCAAACCGCGTGCTGGAGGCGGCGGGATTGAGCCCCGATAAGGACATCGTCCGCGAGCGGCTGACCGTGCAAGCGTCGGGAGATGCGTTGAAGGACCGCAAGATCGACGCCTTTTTCTGGTCCGGCGGCATTCCCACGGCTGCGGTGACCGACCTCGCGGCGAGCCCGGGCGTGAAGATCAAGTTCATCGAGCACGCCGAGCTGGCCGGGGTCCTGAACAAGAAATACGGGCCGCTCTACGTCCGGGACGTGATCCCCGCCAAGTCCTATCCGGGACAGGAGAAGGACGCGCACGTTACCACCATCTGGAACATCCTGGTGACCGGCGCCGACACTCCCGATGATGTCGCCTACAACATCGTGAAGACGATGTTTGAGAAGAAGGAAGACATGGTGCGGGTGCACAAGGAATCTGAGAACTTCGACCTCAAGTACCAGACCAACGCGGCGATCGTAGTCCCGTTCCACCCGGGAGCGGTCAAGTACTTCCGCGAAAGAGGATTGAACGTCAAATAGCCCGCGGATTGTTGCGGGCCGGCCCAGGATCCAGCGCGCACCACGCGCTGGATTTTTGTTTTTTGGGCGCGCGATATCGGGGGGCAGGAGACGCACACGATGAGCGACAAGAACGAAGACCTGATTCTCAAGATCGCAGCGGAGCACCACGTCGCGGTCGACGAGGCGGCGCTCAAGAAGGCCGAGGAGTACATCGAGGCGGAGGAGGGCGCGACCAACCGCCTCGCCGGCATGCTCGGGCGCATGGTGACGGCGGTCGCCGTCGTCATGTCGCTATTCCACCTCTACGCTGCCTACGCGATCGTGCCGACGCAGGAGCTGCGCATGATCCACGTCGGTTTCGTCCTGTTCCTGGTGTTCCTGCTGTTCCCGCTTTCCCGCCGCTTCCGCCACCGCGTCATGTGGTGGGACTGGATCGCAGTGGCGCTCTCGCTCGTCGTCATCGGCTACGGCCTCGTGGGCGGCGACGATTTCACCGACCGCAGCACCATCCCGACCAACCTGGACATGGTGTTCGGCGTGATCCTGACGGCGCTCGTGCTGGAGGCGGCGCGGCGCGGCACCGGGTGGATCATGCCGGCCGTGTGCGTGCTGTTCATCGCCTACGCGATGCTCGGCCCGTACCTGGGCCAGCCGTGGACGCACCGCGGCTACGACATCTCGCGGCTCGTCGGCCACATGTACATGACGCTGGAGGGGATCTTCGGCGTGCCGGTGGACGTCTCCTCCTCGCTCATCATCCTCTTCACCATCTACGGCGCCTTCCTCCAGTTCTCCGGGGCGGGGAAGTTCTTCATCGATTTCTCGTTCAGCGCGATGGGCGGGAAACCCGCCGGCGCGGGGCGCACGATCGTGCTGTCCTCGTTCCTGCTCGGGGGCCCGTCCGGCAGCGGCGTCGCCACCACCGTGACGCTGGGCACGGTGGCCTATCCCATGCTCGCGAAGGCGGGCTACGGCAAGGACGCCGCCGGCGGGCTGCTCGCAGCCGGGGGGCTCGGCGCGATCATCTCGCCGCCGGTGCTCGGCGCGGCGGCATTCCTCATCGCCGAGTTCCTCAAGATCTCGTACCTCGACGTGATCCTGATGGCGACCATTCCGACCTGCCTCTACTATTTCGCGCTGTTCCTCATGGTCGAGCTCGATGCGCGCAAGTTCGGAATGAAGCGGGTGCCGCTGGAAAACATCGAAACTCTCTGGAACCTGACCCGGCAGTTCGGCTTTCACTTTCTGTCGCTGGTGGCGATCATCGTCTTCATGCTGCTCGGCTTCTCGCCGGTGGCGGCAGTGTTCTGGGCGACCCTGGTGGCATTCGTCATGAGTGCGCTGCACCCCGACTGCGCGTTGATGAGCCGGCGCCAGATGATCCTGTTCCTGGCGGTCGCGCTTGCGGTTTGCGTGGTTTACTCTGCAATCAGGGGCCGCTTCCACGTGGACGCGCTGACCTGGGCGCTCCCGGCGGGCGCGCTGGCGCTCGCTGCCGCCGCCTTCATCCGCCCCGAGTGGCGCCTGTGGCCGCAGAAGCTCGTGACGGCGCTGGAGGCCGGCTCGGTGAGCATGCTCAACGTCGCGGCCACCTGTGCCGCGGCCGGTGTCATCGTGGGCGTCGTGACGCTGACCGGCCTCGGGCTCAAATTCAGCTCGATCGTGATCGGCTACGCAGACTCGCTTACACGGGGCACGATGGACCTGCTGTCGGCGGTCGGCGTGGAAGCCACGAAGGCGCTGGTGCACGACGTGAAGCTGCTCTACACCGCGATCTTCACTTCGCTCATCGTGTGGATCGTGGGGCTCGCCGTGCCGGTGACGGCCTCCTACATCATCTGCGCGGTGATCGCGGCGCCGGCGCTGATTCAGCTCGGAGTGCAGGATTTCGCCGCGCACATGTTCATCTTCTACTACGCGGTGCTCTCCGAGGTGTCGCCCCCGACGGCGCTCTCGCCGTTTGCGGCGGCCGCCATCACCGGCGGCGACCCCTACAAGACGACGCTGCAGTCGTGGAAATACACGATGCCGGCGTTCCTGGTGCCGTTCGTGTTCGTGCTCGATCCGGCAGGTTTGAACCTCCTGCTGCAGGGCTCGTTCAAGGCGCTCGCCAAGGCTTCGGTCGTGGACATCGTCACGGTGAGCGTGACGGCGATGATGGGGATTGCGGCGCTCGCCGGCGGCATGCAGGGGTGGGTGCTCAAGCGCACCACGCAGCTCGAGCGCTGGCTGCTCATCGCGGCCGGCCTCGCGCTGGTTTACCCGCGCGCGGCGTTTGACTATATTGGCATCGTCCTGATCGTGATCGTGCTGGCCTCGCAGAAGCTGCGACGTGAAGCCGCCCCCTCTACTGGATAGCTATTCCGCGCGCATTGCGGCGCCCTTCGCCGTCCTCGCTATCCGCACCAGCGGAGAGCGCCTGACCGGCATCGAGTACCTGCCGCGCGGCGCGGCGACGCTCGAACCGGTCGACCGCTTCGCCGAGCGCGTCTGCCGCCAGATCGAGCGCTACCTCGACGATCCCGGCTTCCGCTTCGACCTGCCGTTCGATTACCGCGGCACCGAATTCCAGTGCCGGGTGTGGCGCGCGGTTCACGACATTCCGAGCGGCAGGACGCAGACCTACGTGGATATCGCGCGGCGGCTACGCACCGCGCCGCGCCCGGTGGGCGGGGCCTGCGGCGCGAATCACCTTCCGCTGGTGATCCCCTGCCATCGCGTGGTGGCGAGCAGCGGCATCGGCGGCTTCATGCACAGCCGGCGCGGCCCGGGCATCGAGATCAAGCGCTGGCTGCTCCGGCACGAGGGCGTAAACGCGTGAGAGCACTTCCCCTCCTGCACGAGGAGGGGTGACTGCGAAGCAGTCGGGGTGGTGGGAGCCCTGCGAGCGGACTACTTCGGCACGAGCCCGATCGTGCGCGCCACCTTGCCGTACTTGTCGTATTCGCTCTTCATGAGCTTGCCGAAGTATTCCGGCGACTCGTTCCAGACTTCGAGCCCCAGGGCTTCCAGCTTCGCGCGGATTTCCGGCACCCGCATGGCCGCGTTCGCTTCGCGGTTGAGGACCGCGATGACCTCCTTCGGCACACCGGCCGGAGCGACGAATCCGAACCAGCCGCCGGCTTCGAAGCCCGGTACCGTCTCGGCAATCGTGGGAAAGTTGGGATAGTTCGGCGCGCGCGTTAATTTCGCGATGCCGAGAAGCCGCACGCGGCCGGCCTGGATGAACGGGTACATGCCCGTGAATGAGCTGATTCCGGCGTCCACTCTGCCGGCCATGATCTCGCGCCCCATCTCGGCGACCCCCTTGAAGGGGACGTGCAGGTAGTCGAACCCTCCCACGGCGGAGCGGAACGACTCGGTCGCCATGTGCACGAAGGCACCCTCGCCGTTGCTGGCGAAACTGACCTTGCCCGGGTTGGCTTTGAGGTACTTGATGAGCTCCGCGACGTTCTTGAAAGGCGTGCTCGGGTGCACCACCAGGGCGAGATAATTGGTTGCGACCAGCGAGATCGGCGCGAAATCCTTCAGCGCGTCGTAGGGCACGTTCTTCATCGTGTGGGGAATGACCGACATGTTGCCGCCTTGCCCGCAGGCGATCGTGTAGCCGTCGGCGGGCGCCTTCGCGGCGAGCGCCAGGCCGATCGTGCCGCTCGCGCCGGGGCGGTTGTCGACGACGAACTGCTGCCCGAGCCGCTCGCTCATCCTCTGGCCCAGCAGCCGGCCGAACGTGTCGCACGGATCGCCGGGCACTTGCGGAACGATGATGCGTACCGGTCGGACAGGGTACTTCTGCGCGAGCGCCGTGCCGCCGACGCAGACGCAGGCGACGAGTAACGAAACAATCCGGACGAGCGGGTTCATTTTTTTCTCCTTGGCCGTAGTGACAGCCTCCGGACATAATCTACCACTTGTCCGGCTTATCCGGTTGGTATCATCGGGCATGGCGCGCAGGGATTCCGGGATCATCGATGAATTCTGCGATGCCCTGTGGCTCGAGGACGGGCTCGCGAAAAATACGCTGGAGGCCTACCGCCGCGACCTCGTCCAGTTCGCGGCGTGGCTCGAGGCGGGGCAGGGCAAGAAGCTCCTCGAGGGCAACGTCGCCGATGTCCAGGCCTATCTCGGCCACCTGTTCCGCAAGCGCACGCGTGCATCGAGCGCCGCGCGGCTGCTTTCGAGCCTGAAGCGCTTCTACCGCTACTGCCTGCGGCAGGGACGGATCAAGGCCGATCCCACGCTCAAGATCGACACGCCGAAGCTGCCTCGGGGGCTGCCGAAAAGCCTCACGGAGGAGGACGTCGAGAACCTCCTCGCCGCGCCGCGCGTGGAGCGGCCGCTCGGCCTGCGCGACAAGGCGATGCTGGAAACCCTCTACGCGAGCGGCCTGCGCGTCTCGGAGCTGGTGAAGCTCAAGCTTGGCCAGGTGAGCCAGGACATGGGGGTCGTGCGGGTGGTGGGAAAGGGCTCGAAGGAGCGGCTGGTGCCGCTCGGCGAGGAGGCGATCGAGTGGATCCGGCGCTACCTCGGGGAGGCGCGGCCGCAGCTCCTCGGCGCCCGCGCGGCCGACGATCTATTCGTCACCACGCGCGGGGCCGCCATGACGCGCCAGATGTTCTGGCACCTGCTGCGCCGCTACGCCGGCCAGGCCGGCCTCAGGAAGCCGATCTCTCCGCACACGCTGCGCCATGCGTTCGCGACGCACCTCCTGAACCACGGCGCCGACCTGCGCGTGGTGCAGCTGCTGCTCGGCCACTCGGACATCTCCACGACCCAGATCTACACGCACGTGGCACGGGAGCGGTTGAAGCAGCTCCACGCGAAGCATCACCCCCGCGGGTGAGGTCACGCTTTCCTGCCGCGCTCGATGGTGATGCCGACCCGCTTCACGTCCTTTTCCACCGCGAGCTTGCTGACGCTCACCTTGACCCACGGCGCCTTGAACTCCTTCATCACGAGCCCGGCGAGGTGCTCGGCGAGACGCTCGACCAGCAGGAAGCGCTCTTCCCGCAGCGACGCCTTGATGCGCTCGATGACCTTGGCGTAGTCGATGGTTTCGCGAATGCGGTCGCTACGCGGGCGGCCACCGTCGGGAATCCCGATCTCGAGATCGAGCTGCACTGTCTGCGGCACCCTGCGCTCCCAGTCGTAGACGCCGATCAGCATCTCGACGCGCAGATCCGTGATGAAGATCGTGTCCATTCAAGACCGGTGAGTAGTGAGTGGTGAGCAGTGAGTGGGCAGGAGCAGGCGCGCGGCGGCCAGTCGGATAGAATGAGCGGCAATTGTAAGTGAAATCGCATGAGCGCTGCAGCGACGACACTGTTGGCGTACCTGCTGGGCTCGATCCCGTTCGCGGTGATCGTGAGCCGCGCTTTCGGGCTGCCCGACCCGCGCAGCTACGGCTCCGGCAATCCCGGCGCGACGAACGTGCTGCGCACCGGAAAAAGAGTCGCCGCGGCGCTCACTCTCTTCGGTGATGCATTCAAGGGCTGGCTCGCCGTGTTCCT
>DATICE010000010.1:0-27708 GCA_035456985.1 Burkholderiales bacterium
CCTCGACAAGTACAAGCAGTTCAAGTACGACTGGGAGCCGCAGTACCTCGAGGCGAGCCGCGATTTCATCTTCCGGAACACGTTCAAGGACATGGAGTACATCCTCAAGCACCTGGGCGAGGGCTGCGGCACCCGGTTCGAGTTCGAGTGTTACGACGTCGGGCACCTCTACAACCTCGCTCATCTGCTGGAACGCAAGCTCGTCAAGCCGCCGCTCTTCGTGCAGACCATATTCGGCATCCTCGGCGGCATCGGGCCCGATCCCGACAACCTGATGCACATGCGCTCGGTCGCGGACAAGCTCTTCGGCGACGGCTACGAGTGGTCGGTGCTCGCCGCCGGGCGCCACCAGATGGCGCTGACGACCATGGCGGGAATCTGCGGCGGCAACGTGCGGGTGGGGCTCGAGGACAGCATCTACGTCGGCAAGGGCCGGCTCGCGACCAGCAACGCCGAGCAGGTCGCCAAAATCCGGCGCATCCTCGAGGAGCTCTCGCTCGAGATCGCGACGCCCGCCGAGGCGCGCCAGCGGCTAGCGCTGAAGGGCATCGAGAAGGTCGATTTCTAGATTGATTGGAGCTAATGATGAGCACGAGCCTGCCGCCGGAGCGCTTGCCTAGAATTCCTCCCGAGAAGATGACGGAGGCGCAGAAGAAGGCTGCCGCCGAGCTGGCGGCGGGGCCGCGCGGCGAGCTGCGCGGGCCGTTCATCGCGCTGCTGCGGAGCCCTGGGCTGATGAACCCGGTGCAGAAAGTGGGCGAGTACCTGCGCTTCAACTGCCCCCTCGAGCGGCGCGTGACGGAGATGGCGACGCTGATTGCCGCGCGCTTCTGGACGCAGCAGTACGAGTGGCAGGCGCACCGCGAGCACGCGATGAAGGCGGGGCTCGATCCGGCTATCGCCGACGCCATCGCGGAAGGACGGCGGCCGCGCAGCATGAAGGAGGACGAGGAAATCGTCTACGAGCTGCTGACGGAGACGCTCCACAACAAGAGCGTGAGCGATGCGACCTACGCGCGGGCCGTGGCGAAGTTCGGCGAGGCCGGCGTGGTGGATCTCGTCGGTCTTGCCGGCTACTACCTGATGCTTGCGATGATCCTGAACATGGCGCGCACCGCGCTCCCCGCCGGCAAGTCGCCCCAGCTTCCGCCCTTTCCCTATTGAATGAGCGAAGAGCTACCCAAGGAGAGAAACGTCCTCGGTGGCGCGTTGCTCGCCTGCAGCTACGACCCGGTCACCGGCTACTTCCGCGACGGCTGCTGCGCGACGCACGGCGAGCAGGACGTCTACCACCTCGTGTGCGTGAGAGTCACGGCGGAATTCCTGGAGTTTTCAAAGAGCCGCGGCAATGACCTCACCACCCCGCGCCCCGAGATGCGCTTCCGCGGGTTGAAGCCCGGCGACCGCTGGTGCCTGCACGTGCTGCGCTGGGTCGAGGCGTGGGAGGCGGGCCAGGCGCCGCGCGTCGTGCTCGAGGCGACCCACGAGCAGGTGCTCAAGTACGCGCCGCTCTCGGCGTTGAAGCGCCACGCGCTGGACCTGCATTGACGTGCGATCTCCGCTTCCGACCCGAAGCGGACGGTAGTCTAACCTGCACGCTCGCCCGTGCAAGATGAGAAGTATCTTACGTCTGGGTGAGCGGCTGCGGCGAGCACATGCGAGCCGAACGGTCCGCTCGACTGCCTTGTTCGGTGGCGCGCGCACTTGTTCGCTGAACTCGCTCCAGAGGCGGCGAACATTGCCTGCTGGTTATTGGATGACATGATCAGCCTGGACCAGTAGCGCTTGCGGAATCGAAATGCCGAGAGTCTTAGCGGTCTTCAGGTTGATGACGAACTCGAATCTGGTCGGCTGCTCGACCGGCAGGTTACCCGCCTTGGCGCCCCGGACCACATAGCCTACGTAGGAGGCAGCCTTGCGATACGCACTCCTCAGGCTTTCTCCATAGCTCATCAGCCCGCCATGCTCCACGAATTCTCTCGCCCCATAGAAGGCAGGCAGGCGGTGCGTGGCCGCCAGTTCGACAATCGACGCCCGCCCATTGAGAAACATCGGCTCGTCGGGTAAGAAAAAGAGTCCGTTGGCCTTCGCGCGCAGCGCTCTGTCGAATGCCGCGGGGAGGTCTGCAAGAGTGGCAACGTCGATCCTGATCAGCTTTAGAGCCAGGGCGTCAGCAACCGGGCCCAGCAGTTGCCACATGCGCGGGTGAACTTCACTTCCGCTTTGGCGGAACACGGCAACCGTTGCCGGCTTGGGCAGGGCATTGGAGAACAGCTCCATCATCTTGGGCAGAATGTCCTCGGCCTGGCTGGAGAGCCCGGTGATATTGCCACCCGGTCTGGCGAGGCTGGCGATCAACCCCTGCCCCACAGGGTCAGCGACGGCCGCCATAATGATCGGCGTCGAACCGGTCGCGCTCCGCACGGCCCGGGTGGAGGGTGTGCAGGTGGTGATGACGGCGTCAAGGCTCATCGCCGCAAGCTCGCGCGCGAATTCGGGCGTTCGCGCACGGTGGCCATCGGAGTATCGACGTTCGATGACGAGGTTCTTGCCTTCGACATAACCCTGGTCACGCAGGCCCTCGAGCAGCGCCTGTTCAAGATGAACGCGTAGTTCACGGCTGCCTGTGACCAAAATGCCGACATGCGCCGCCTTGACTTTTGACGGCTGAGCCTTGGCCGTGGGTGATGCGCTTGCGGCCCCAAGGGCGAGAAGCGCAAAAATCGTCTCACGCCTGTTCATCAGATTCTCCTCAGTTCTTCACGGAGATGTACAAGCGCCCCGACCAGCAGCCGGGGCGAGCACGGCGAGCCCCGGTCCGTTGGAGCGTGATGTTGGGCAGCCGTCCGCTACTCAATGATTTGATCTGCCCGCCCCAGCAGAGATGGTGCGATCGTAAGGCCAAGCGCCCTCGCGGTTTTCAAATTGATCACGAGCTCGAACTTCATGGGCTGCTCGACGGGGAGGTCGGTGGGCTTGGTTCCTTTAAGAATCTTGTCCACATGAGTCGCGGCGCGCTTCACGAGGACGTCAAGGTCAGGCCCGTAGCTCATCAGGCTGCCTGCGTGTGCCCAAGGCCCCCAGCCAGTCACGAGGGGGAGCCGCTTCTGGTGCGCAAACTCCAGGATTCGGGCACGGTTGAGGCTCATGAATCGGGAGGAAACCACCATCAGCGCCTCGGCACGCGCACGGGTAGCCGCCTCGAAGGCTCTTTCAAAGTCCGGGATCCGCCTGACTTCGAGCGATTGGATGTGGATGCCCAGCTGATGCGCGGCTGCTTCGGTGTTGCGGTACTCGCCATCGGGATGGTCCGGGTTCCAGAGCACCGCGACCCGCGCCAGCGATGGCACCGCTTCTTTCAGGAACTGCAGCCTCTTGCCCGCCGTCTCCGACGACACGAACGCGACGCCGGTCACGTTGCCTCCGGGCCGGGCGAAGCTGGTGATCACCCCCGACTCGACGGGGTCCATGCTGGTGAGCATCACGATCGGCAGCGTGCTCGTCGCAGCCTTTACGGACGGCACCATGTCCCCGCCAAGAACCGCAATCAGATCGGGCTTCAGCGCTGCGACCTGGGGACCAAGCTCGGGGACGAGCTCGGGGCGGCCCTGGGCATGGCGATACTCGAACGCAACGTTGCGGCCCTCGACGTAACCCAGATCGCGCAGGCCCGCGACGAAGGCGGTCAGGTTGGGATTCGTGGCCGGCACATCGAAGAGAACCACGGCGAGCCGCGCGACTTTATCGCGCGGCTGCCCGTGCACCGCGAAAGATGCCGTGAGCAGAAGAATGACCAAGAAGCCGATGAGTCTGGCGATTGTCACGGTCGTGTTCCTGTCGGTTCGCGCGCTGTGGAGACCCAAGAGATGATCGTTCGAGCGGTCCTCGTCAGACTACACTCCGGTCGGCTGCCCAACAACTGTTTCTTAGTTAACCCTTCATTCAGCTTGACTCTCCTTTTCAAGGGGCGCTGGATGCGAAGCAGGCGGGGCCGTTCGTGGCACCCCTTGCTCCCACCACCCCGCCCGCATGCGCGGGCACCCCGCCCATCCAGTCGCGCTGCAACGCGACTGTCGCTCGGCGGCTCGAAGGCATGGTTCTCGAAACCCCGCCTCGCCCTCGGGCAGGAGGGGAGGATCCCGGCTCACCCTCGGGCCGGAGGATGATTTACTTTCGTAGTTCTAATCAATCTTCGCGCCGGAGCGGCGGACGACCTCGCCCCATTTGGCGTACTCGGCGCGGATGAACGCGCCGAATTGCTCCGGCGTGCTGCTGACCGGTTCGGAACCGATCGCGGCGGCCTTTTCCCGGAACGTCGGCGATGCAACGGCCTTGACCAACTCGGCGTTCAGCCGCGCCATGATCGGCTTCGGCAGCCCGGCCGGCCCGACGATGCCGGTCCAGGTCGTGGCTTCGTAGCCGGGGACGCCCGCTTCCGCGACGGTCGGCACGTCCGGCAGCGCCGGCGTACGTTTGGCGCTCGTCACCGCGAGCGCGCGCACGCGGCCCGACTTTGCGAAAGGCGTGATCGAGTTCGTGCTCTCCAGCATGAGCTGCACCTGCCCCGCGATGAGATCGGCGATGCCCGCCGCGCCGCCCTTGTAGGGGACGTGGACGATCTGCGTGCCGGTCATGAACTTGAAGAGCTCGAAACCGACGTGACCGGGCGTGCCGTTGCCCGAAGACGCATTGAAGAGCTTGCCGGGGTTCTGCTTCGCATAGTCGATCACGTCCTTCACGCTCCTGAACGGGGTGCCGGGACCGGCCGCAAGCAGCATCTGGCCGGTCGTCGTCTGCGAGATCGGAAGCAGGTCCTTCTCTATGTTCACCGGCGGCTTGCGAAGCATGTTGGGGCTGATGGCCATTGCGCCGATCATGCAGTAGCCGATGGTGTAGCCGTCCGGTGTGGACCGCGCGGTAATCTCGAGTCCGAGCTGGAGCGCCCCGCCCGGCCGGTTGTCCACTACGACCTGCTGCTTCATCTGGCTCGTGAGCTCGGCGGCGATGAGACGCGCAACCGTATCGGATGCGCTCCCGGGCGCCTGCGGCACGATCATCCGGATCGGGCGGCTCGGATAGGCCTGTCCCGAGCTCATCGAAGGGCCTTGGGCAAGCGCTGTACAGGAGAGGAACCCGGATACAAGCAGGAACAAGCCGTGCAACCGCTGCATGACGACCTCCGTATCAGTTATTGAGGCACAATTCTATCCAACTATGGAGAGTGGATCATGTCAGTTCGCACCATCGCATTGATCGCGGCCTTCCTGCTTTCGCCTGTCGCGTTCGCGCAGAAGCCGACGGTGTTCTCGGACCGTAATGGCGCGATCCGCGGCCATGACCCGGTGGCGTATTTCGACCGGAAAGGCCCGGTCAAGGGCTCGAAGCAATTCAGCCACGCCTGGAACGGTGCCACCTGGTACTTTGCCAGCGCGGAGAACCGAGACAAGTTCGCCGCCGAGCCCGAGCGCTTTGCGCCACGATATGGCGGCTACTGTGCATACGCGGTTTCGCAGGGCTATACGGCGGACATCGACCCGGCGGCGTGGTCGATCGTGGACGGAAAACTGTACCTCAACTACAGCCTCCGCATCCGCGAGCGCTGGAGCAAGGACATCCCGGGCTACATCCGCAAGGCGGACACGAACTGGCCCTCGGTGCTCCAGCGCTGATGGCTGCAACGGCGCTTGCCTGCCGGCCTGTGGTATTTTCGCGGCTGGCATGCGGACGCAACTCGTAACGATCCCGACCGACACGATTCCCCTGGAGGGGGCCTTTTACGAGCCCGGCACGGGCAAGGCCGCGGGGGCGGTGCTGCTGTTCCACGGCAGCACATTGAACTTCTATGTCTGCGCGCCGCGCTTTCTGCCGCCGGTGCTGACGCGCCTCGGCCTCGCCTGCCTCGCCTTCAACCGCCGCGGGCACGACATCCTCAGCACGCGCAACAGCCGGACCGCGGAGGGGGGCGCGTACCAGTTCACGCGCGAGGCGATTGCCGACAACCGCATCGCGGCCGAATGGCTGGCGGCGCGCGGCTTCGCGGCGCCGGTCGTGATCGGTCACAGCTTCGGCGGCATGCTGGCGACGCAGCACGTCGTGGACCATCCGCGGACGCCGGCTCTGGTGCTGCTTTCGGCCGGGCGCGGCGGCGCGAGCGTGGGCCGGGAGAGCGGCACGGAGCGGCTGTTCGCCATGGACCGCTTCGAAGAACTGCGCGCCCGCGCCACGGAGCTGGTGAAAGCCGGGCACGGCCGCGAGCTCATGTTCATGCCCGGCTGGTGGTACGTGATCAGCGCTGAAAGTTTTCTCGACCGGATCAGCACGGTGCCGGATACGATCGCGCTGGCGCCGCGGATCAAGTGCCCGGTTCTCGCCATCCGCGGCGACAAGGAAGACGTGCACCGCTACCCCGCGGAGGAATTCCAGCGCGCCGCGGGCGGCCCGTGCCAGGTGGAGATCGTTTCGGACTGCGATCACTTCTACAACGGCCGGGAGGACCATGTCGCGGATATCGTCGCGTCATGGCTCGCCGGGAAGCTCGCCCTGAGGAAGGCGTGATGCGCGCATCTGTGGTTTAATAAAACGATACCTTCCCCCATCAAGTGGAAGGAGAACGGGGTATCGGGAGTCAACGGTTGTGAGCCACGCTCCAGCGGACAGGACCCAGCCTCTCGACATGGACCTGAGCCTCCACGTCGGGAAGTACGAGGTCCAGAAGCTCATCTGGAAAGGCGCCACGGGAACCGTCTACCTGGCAAGGGACACGTTTTCCGGCAGGGAAGTGGCGCTGAAGACGATCGAGCCCGAGGTATTCCGCGACCCCGAGTTCGGGACGGTCTACCGCCAGCAGTTCCTCAACGAGGCCTCGCTCGCCGGCAAGCTCAGGCATCCGCACATCGCTGCGATATTCGACGCGGTGATGCAGGAACATTCCGGCTACATTGCGATGGAATATGTCGATGGTCACGATCTGTCGCGGCACACCCAGCCGGGGCAGCTGCTGCCGGTCGCGGACGTGCTCCAGCTCGGCTTCAAGTGCTGCGGCGCGCTCGAGTACGCCTTCAGGGAGGGGATCGTCCACCGCGACATCAAGCCGGCGAACCTCATCCTCGCGCAGAGCGGCGAAATCAAGATCTCGGATTTCGGTGCGGCGTACCTGCGCATGAGCCAGGTGGTGCAGACGGCGGAGATGGGCTCGCCGTACTACATGTCACCCGAGCAATTGCAGCGCCAGGGGCTCACCTTCCACAGCGACATGTATTCGCTCGGCGTGGTGCTCTATGAGCTCCTGACCGGCCATCGCCCGTTCACGGGAGACACTCTGGAGGTGCTGCGCCGGAAGATCCTCCAGCAGCCGCCGGTCGGGCCGAGCAAGGTACGCGGCGACCTGCCGAAGGAGATCGACGCCATCCTGCTGCGCGCGCTCGCCAAGAAGCCCGAGCAACGCTACCCATCCTGGCACGACTTCGCCCTCGCGTTGTCGGGAGTAGCTGAAAAGTCGCTGCCGCCCGGCATGATCCCCGACAGCGAGAAATACGTCGCGCTGAGGCGGGTGCCGTCGCTGGCCGGGCTGTCCGACGTGGAGCTGTGGGAGCTCGCGCGCGCGGCGAACTGGGTGAGGGTCCCGGCGAACGCGATGATCATGCGCGAGAACGAGAGGGGCAGGAAGCTGTACTTCCTCGCCAAGGGAGAGGTGAAGGTCACGCGCGGCGGGCAGCTTCTGAATGTCATCCGCGAAACCGAATGCTTCGGCGAAATGGCGTTCATCCGCGAGGGCGCCGCGCCGCGCAGCGCGACAGTGGTGTCCGTAAGGGAGCTGCTGCTCGCCGAATTCGAGCCGGAGGCGCTCGCCCAGATGAGCGCGGGCGCGCAGCTCTATCTCACCCGGGCGCTGGTGCGCAATCTCGCCGAACGCCTCGAGCTTGCCAATACCATGCCCGGCCGATGAGGCCGATCGGCGTGACGCAGTGACGGGCGAGCAGCCCGACCGTTCCCGCAACCATGAGCCACCGAAAGACAGCGTCCGCGAAGCCGCAGCAGGGCAAAGCGTGACACGATCCACCGTGTCACGCAGTTTCGACGTAGTCGTTCTGGGTGCGGGCGCCGCAGGGCTTGCGGCGGCGGCGGAGCTCGCCCGCCGCGGGAAGTCGGCGGTGGTCCTCGAGGCGCGCGACCGTATCGGCGGCCGCGTCTGGTCGCTCGACGTGCCCGGCTTGCCGGCCCCCGTCGAGCTCGGAGCCGAATTCATCCATGGACGCCCTGCTGCGACGCTTGCCCGGATGCGGCGGGCGGGCATCGCCGCGCTCGATGCGCCCATCGCGCGCCTGGCTGTCGTCGGCGGCAAACTGCAACCCAGGGGAGACGGCCCTTATGCGGAGATCCGGCGCTTCCTGAGGCGCCACGCCGGTGCGCTGAAAAAAAGAGACGCCTCGTTCGAGGCGTTTCTCGGCCGCGGCCGGCGCGGGCTGTCCGCGGAGGCGCGGACTTTCGCACGCATGCGCGTGCAGGGTTACGACGCGGCCGATCCGGCGCGCGCCAGCGCTCGCGCCATCGCCGAGGAATGGTCCGCGGAGGACGCGGGGCGCCCGGGGCATTTCCGGCCGCGAGGCGGCTACGGCGCGCTGCTCGCCGTGCTCGCCGGGAGCCTTGATGGAAGCGGCGTCGAGCTGAGGCTGCAACACGTCGTGCGCTCGGTGCGCTGGCAGCGCGGCAGCGTCGAGGTCGATGGAACGAATCAGGGGAAACCCTTTCGGCTGGGCGCACGGCGCGCGATCGTGACGCTGCCGCTCGGCGTGCTGAAGCTCCCGCCGCGCGCGCCGGGCGCGGTGCGCTTTACGCCAACGCTCCGCGCAAAGCGGCCGGCGCTCGACGGGCTTGAGTCCGGCGCGGTGATCAAGGCCGCCCTGTTGTTTCGCTCGGCGTTCTGGGAAGAGATCGACGAAGGGCGCTATCGCGGAGCTTCGTTCTTTCATTCGCCGAGCACGGCGTTCCCGACCTTCTGGACCGCGCTCCCCGAGCGGGTGCCGCTCCTTGTCGCATGGGCAGGTGGCCCGAAGGCGGCGCGGTTCGCGCGCGCCGCCGCGCAGGACATCATGCGGGACGCCGCGGCAAGCCTCGATTCGATCTTCGGTGCGCGGGGCGGGATCGAGAACCGGCTCGCCGCCGCCTGGGTCCACCACTGGCAGCAGGATCCGTTTGCGCGCGGGGCCTACAGCTACGTGGCGGTAGGCGGCCACGGCGCGCGGCGCTCGCTCGCGGAGCCGCTCGATCACACGCTCTTCTTCGCGGGCGAGGCCGCGGACTACGAAGGCGAGCACGGCACCGTCGCGGGTGCGCTTGCGAGTGGCGAGCGCGCGGCGCGCGAAGCCGCGGGCTGCTAGGTTATTATTTGCGAATTGACCGCTCCAGGACCCATGGCCAAGGCATTCGGCTCGTTCGACTACGTGATCGCCGGCGCGGGTACGGCGGGCTGCGTGCTTGCCAACCGCCTCTCCGCGGATCCTGACGTCACGGTGCTATTGCTGGAGGCGGGGGGCAAGGATGACTGGGTCTGGATCCACATCCCGGTCGGCTACCTCTATTGCATCGGCAACCCGCGCACCGACTGGTGCTACCGGACCGCGGCCGAGCCGGGGCTGAACGGGCGCTCCATCGGCTACCCGCGCGGCCGGGTGCTCGGGGGCTCGTCCTCGATCAACGCCATGCTCTGCCTGCGCGGCCAGGCGCGCGACTACGACGAGTGGGAGACCCTCACCGGCGATTCCGGCTGGGCGTGGCGCAACGTGCTGCCGGTCTTCATGAAGAGCGAGGACAGCTGGCGCGGCGCGGACGAGAAGCACGGCGAAGGCGGCGAGTGGCGCGTGGAATCGCCGCGCGTGCGCTGGGAAATCATCGAGGCGTTCCGCGACGCCGCGGTCGAGTCGGGCATACCGTGGACCGAGGACTTCAACCGCGGTGACAACAGCGGCGTGTCGCGCTTCGACGTGAACCAGAAAAGCGGCGTGCGCTGGAACGCGTCGAAGGCGTTCCTGCGGCCGGCGGCGGCCCGCCCCAACCTCAAGGTTGTCACCGGAGCGCTGGTGAAGAAGGTGCGGCTCGAGGGCCGCAGTGCGCGCGGAATCGAGTTTTTTCTGGACAATGAGGAGTGCTTCGCCGGGGCCCGGCGCGAGACGATCCTCGCTGCGGGCGCGATCGGCAGTCCCCAGATTCTCCAGCTCTCCGGGATCGGGCCCGGCGCACTGCTGCAGAAGCAGGGCATTCCCGTCGCGTACGAGCTGCCGGTCGGCGAGAACCTCCAGGACCACCTGCAGCTGCGCATGGCGTTCAAGGTGAAGAACGTGGTGACGCTCAATACGCTGCTGCACTCGTGGTGGGCGAAGGCGAAGATCGCCCTTGAGTACGCGATGTTCCGCACCGGGCCGATGACGATGCCGCCCTCGCAGCTGGGCGCGTTCGTGAAGTCCGACCCGTCCCAGGCGACGCCCAATCTCGAGTACCACATCCAGCCGATCTCGCTCGACAAGTTCGGCGAGCCGCCGCATCCGTTTCCGGCGATCACCGCCAGCGTGTGCAACCTGCGGCCGACTTCGCGCGGGCACGTGCGGATTGCCGCGCCGGAACCGCACGCGCATCCTGCGATCACGTTGAACTACCTCTCCACGCTCGAGGACCGGAAGGTGGCGGTGGACTCGATCCGGTTGACGCGCCGCATCGTGACCGGCTCCGAGGCCCTGAAGAAATACGAGCCCGAGGAATTCGTGCCGGGGCCGCAGTTTCAATCCGAGGACGAGCTGGTGAGGGCGGCGGGCAACATCGGCACCACGATCTTCCACCCGGTCGGGACCTGCAAAATGGGGCGTGGGAGCGATGCGACGGCTGTGGTGGATCCGGAGCTGCGGGTGCGCGGCATCGAGCGCCTGCGCGTGATCGACGCCTCGATCATGCCCACGATCACTTCCGGCAACACCAACACGCCGACTGTCATGATCGCGGAGCGCGGCGCGCAGATACTGAAGGAGGAGAGATGAGAGCGAAGACGTGGGCGCTGTGCCTCGTGCCGATGGCCGTGTCCGTCGGGATGCCCGCAGCGGCGCAGCAGTACCCGGCGAAGCCGGTGCGCATCATGGTCGGCTACGTGCCCGGCGGCGGCGTGGACACCACTGCGCGCATCATGGCGGCGGCGCTGACCGAGCACTGGGGGCAGCAGGTCCTCGTCGAGAACCGGCCGGGCGCGGCGGGGAACATCGCCACCGAGATTACCGCCAAGGCGACGCCCGACGGCCATACGCTGGTGCTGTGCAATATCGGTTCCCATGCGATTACGCCGGCGCGCTTCAGGGCGCGGCTCACCTACGATCCGATCCGCGATTTCGCGTTTCCCGCGATGATCGGGGGCGTGCCGAACGTCTTCATGGTGCATCCCTCGATGCCGGCGAAGAACCTGCGGGAGTTCATCGCCGTCGCGAAGGCGCACCCCGGCAAGATCAACTTCGGCTCCTCGGGCGTCGGCGCCTCGCCGCACCTGTCGATCGAGCTGTTCAAGACCGTAGCCGGCATCGACATCGTGCACGTGCCGTACAAGGGCGCCGCGGCGGCGCTTGCCGACGTGATGAGCGGCCACATGGAATCCTCCGTCGGCAACCTCGCCGGCGGGCCGCTCGCCGCGATCAAGGCCAGCCGGGTGCGGGCGCTTGGCGTCACCTCGGCAAAGCGCAACGCGCAACTGGCGGAGGTGCCGACCTTCGCCGAGCAGGGCGTGAAGGGTTTCGACGTCACCGGCTGGTACGGGCTATGCACGCAGTCCAAGGTGCCGCAGGCGACCATCGCCAAGATCAACGCAGACGTGAATCAGCTACTCGCGGGGCCTGCATTGAAGAAGCGCCTCGAGGATCAGGGCATTACCTTGAATCCCACCACGCCCGAGGGCTTCGCCCGGCACGTCGCCGCGGAACAGGAGAAGTGGACGAAGGTCGTGAAAGACGCCAACTTGCCAGGCGAATGAAAAACACCGTCAGCAATTACCCGGAGAACGCCCCGGATCTCGGCTATAAGCCCGTTCCCGACATCTTCAAGCTCCCCAAGGGCATTAACTTCGGCCCGTGCTCGAGCGTGGCGGTGACGAGGAAGGGCAGCATCCTCGTCTTCAACCGCGGCGCGCACGCGCTGATGGAGTTTGACGACCGGGGCCGCTATCTCCGATCGCTCGCGACCGGCGTATTCACGCTCCCGCACGGGCTGCGCGTGGACGCGGAGGACAATATCTGGGCGACCGACATCGGCTCGCACATCGTCGTGAAGATCGACCCCAAGGGCCGCATCCTGATGCTGTTGGGGGTGAGGGGCTACTCCGGCGAGTGGCACCCGGCCGGGCACCTGCGCTGCTTCAATGAGCCCAATGACGTCGCGTTCGGGCCGAACGGCGAGCTCTACGTCAGTCAGGGGCACGGCAAGGGCGAGTCGCGCCTGCTGAAGTTCGATGCAGAGGGGAATTTCATCAAGACCTGGGGCGGGGAGGGCGCGGGGCCGGGGCAATTCAACGTGCCGCACTCGGTCCTCGCCGACGCGAAGGGCGCGCTCTACGTTGCCGACCGCTCCAACCAGCGCATCCAGGTGTTCGACGGCGACGGCGCGTTCCTGCGCGAGAAGCGGCACCCCGGCACGCCGTGCGGCCTCGCCATGTGCCGCGATGGGAAGCACATGATGCTTGCGCATGGGCACACCGGGAAAATCATCAAACTCGATCTCAACGGCAACGTCCTCGGCGCGACCGGCGGGCAGGGCAAGGGACCCAACTGCTACGGCGAGGCGCACTTCCTCGCGCTCGATCGCAAGGAAGACATCTACGTCGCCGACACGCTCAACTGGCGGGTGCAGAAGCTCGTCAGGATGAAGTGACGCGGGCAGCAGGGGCCGCGCCCGTGCCGAGCTATTTCCGCTATCCCGTTCCGCACCTGCTCGGCCGCGTCGCCTACCCGGTGAATACGCGGCTTCGCCCCGATGGCGACACGATACATCTGTTCGATCCCGTGCTGTTGATCGACGGCAGGGCGAAGAGGCCGGTCGACCGGAAGTTCACCGTGTGGGTCACCGGCGCAACCCGGCCCAGGACCATCACTCTCAAGGGCAGCGCCGGCAATCCCTACGTGCCGATTCGCTTCGAGGGTGTGGATGCCCCCGAGGAGCACTACCGGGCGACGCCGTTCGACGTGGATGTCGGCGGCCGGAACCGCAAGTTCCCGCTCGACAGGAGCGTGCCGCATGAGGAGCGTTCGCAACCCCAGTGGAGCCCGGCCACGCGCTACGCAATCGATGTGCTCGCGACCGCGGGGTGGGCTCTGGTGGCGCTCGATCGCGAGGTCACGGATCGTTACCGCCGGGTCCTGGGTTACGTCTACGCGAGCAATTCTCGGGGAAAGCGCGGCACGTTCGTGTCGCTCGAGCTGCTGAGGCGCGGGCTCGCGTTTCCGTTCCTGTTCGAGTCATCGGTCGAGCGCATTCCCGTATTCCTCGCTGCGGCGGGGCGGGCACGCCGCAAGCGGCTCGGCGTGTGGAAACGCTATCGGCATCGGCCGCTGCCGTTTACCAGCAGCTGGCCTGCGCCCGCAAGGCACACCGATCCCGAGCCGAGCGACCAGCTGCGCGCGCCGCTCAGCCTGCCCGTTGCCTTCCGGCGCGTGGTCGATGTGCGCCAGTTGAAGGGACTGAGCCTGAAATTCGCGCTGCGGAAGTACGACGCGATCCGCTACTCCACCGGCGAAGTCCTTCCGGGCGACCGGTATGTCGAGATCCCGGTAGACGACCTCATCTGGGCGCCCCACCAGTACATCTGATGGTCACCGCCCGTCGTGCGAAGCGATTGCGACGACGGCCGGGCGCGTGGACCGGTTGCTCCACGCGTGGTTGGTGCCGCGCTGGATCACGATCTCCCCGGCCTTGAGCTTCACTTCCTGCGTGTCGAGCACCAGCACGATCTCGCCTTCCAGCACGATGCAGAAATCGAGCGTGCGCGTCTTCTGCATGTAGGGATGGGGTGCAAGCGGAGAGTAGGTCGAGGCGCCGGGCGACCCGATCACCCGGAAGAACGCCTGGACCTGCGATGCGCCGACCTTGCCTTTCCAACTGTCGTCGGGCGGGAACGTCTCGACGCGGCAGACGGAGCCGCTCGCGGGCGGCTCGAGCACGTGCGGCAGGTGCAGCGTCTCGTACACGATCCGGGCCGGATGGCTGTCGGCGACCCACAGCCGCGCGCAGGCGTAGCCCGGCCGCGCCGGATCGGTGCGCACGTCGGGTGCCGGCCCGTCGCCGACCAGCGAGGATCTTCCCGGCTCGCGGTCGATGGTGACGATCCTGCGCGTGGGCCTTACGCCCGCGGGCAGCTTCGCCGCGGCGCGCAGCGGCTTGTCCTTTCCCTGCGCGAGCCCCTGCGGCCCGTCCACGAAGCGCGCCGCGATCATGTCGAACGCCATCCGCGCGCCTTTCGGCATCACCCACTGGTGCCATGCGCCGACCTGGACGACGACGTCGCCGGGCCTCATCACCAGCTTGCGGTCGTCCAGGATCAGCTCGCGCTCGCCCGCGAGCATGATGCCGTAGTCCACGGTCTCGGTCTTGTGCATCGCCGAGGAGAAGGCATTGTTGCCGCCGCGGTCCCAGGTACCTCGGCTTGCGGGCCGCGGCTTCGGTGGATGCGCCGGCACCGCGCTCTTGTCTTTTGCCGGGTCGTAGTCCGGCGACCGCGCGCGCGACTCGACGACGCGAAAATGTCCGCCCTCGGGCGGACCCGAAAACGCGTACTCCAGCTTCCCGTCGTCGTAGTCGCCGGAAAGGGCAGGAGGGGTCTCCACCCAGACCCAGAGATCGGTGTGGCCGCGCCCCTCGCCCATCGACGCTTCGTGCGCGCTCGGCGCCGGCCCGTCCCACACCACCTTCGAGCGGCCGCGCGCATCATTGCCGGTCACCACGCGCCGGATCGGCGTCAGAGGCATGTGAACTCCACGGGCGTGCCTTGCCCGTCGGCCGGGCTGTGCCCGAGCCCGACGAGACCGTTGGCGCGCAGCATCAGCTCCTCGCGGCGCAGCACCACTTCCTCCGCCTCCCCGGCGAACTGCACCCACGTGCCGTTCGAGCTGTGGTCGGCGAGCACGAACTTGTCGCGCCGCCGCTCGATGCGCGCGTGCTGCCGGGAAGCCTTGCGGTCGCCGACGACGATGTCGCAGCTGCCGTCGCGGCCGATGGAAAGCTCGCCGGGCCCTTCGAAGCGCCACTCGCGGCCCTCGTACTTGAGCACGAGGCGCGCGACGCGGGAATGATCGGTCCGGGTACCGAGCGCGGTGAGCTCCTCGGTGTCCTCCTCCCAGAGGAACTCGAAGATTGCCACCGCTTTCTCCTTCCCCTTGACCGACACGCGGTGGAGCTGGCGCGCGCGCGCGACGAGAGCGGCAGATAGCGTCGCGACCGTGTCCGCAGTGGTGATGATCTGCCCGACCTTCGCGACGCCGGCGACCCGTGCGGCGAGATTCACCGCGTCGCCGTACAGATCGCCGCCCTTCTCGAGCACCGGCCCGAAATGGCAGCCGATATGGATGCCGAGGCCGGGCTGGCCGGGCTCGCGCTGCTCCTCGGTTTTCTCCTGCATCAGGCGCGCCGCGCGCAGGCCGGCGTCGGCGGTCTCGAACACGCACATCGCGCCGTCGCCCGTGTTCTTGATGACCAGGCCGCCGCAGTCCTCGCATACCCGGGCGAGCACGGACAGCAGGCGGTCCACGACCGCCAGCGCGCGTTCGTCGCCCAGGGTCTCGTAGAGACGGGTGCTGCCGCTCAGGTCCACGAACAGGACCGCGCGGGAGAGTGGGGTGGACGCCATGAGTGGGACCGGTTGATGCCAAGGAGTATAGGTCAATTCCGACTTCATCCCGTCGAGCGTCCGTCGTGCGGCGCATTGACAGCGTTTCGCCGCGGCGCCTAGTATCGTGCTGAACGAAGTCCCCATTATGAAGGGGGCCGTCGTCCTGCATCGCGCTGGAGGGGGCGTGGAAAACTGCTTGCCAGTCGGGCTCTCGAGGGGCTGGGCTTTCGCGCTGCTGTTGTGTCCCGTGGTAGCGGGGGCAGCGGATCCGGCACCGACTCTGACCCTGCTCGAGGGGCCGGCGGGGCTCGTGCGCGGCGTGACGCGCTACGCGCTGGCCGAAGGCGTAAGAATGCAGGCCGGCGACATCATCGACGTCAGCGACAAGGGGCTCGCAGAGATCGAGTTCCCGGATGGTGCCGCGATCGCGATGGGGCCGGGGACGCGAATGCTTGCGATCTCGATGCCGAGCGGCAAATCTGCGGCCGGCGACTTCCACGTGATGACGGGAGCACTGAAGGTCTCGGGCGTGAGCAAGGACGCCCGCCTCCGCATTTCGACCCCCCCGTTCACGCTGTCGCCCGCGGAAGGCGTGTGCGTGATGGTCGTGCGCGGCAACGAAGGCTCGGTATTCATCGAGAGCGGTGCAGCCCGGCTCGCCGTGGCTCCCGCGACCTACAATCTCAAGAGCGGGGAGTTCTTCAGCCGCAGGGACGGCCAAAAGGGAGCAGTCTTGCAACGGCCGTCGAAGCCGTTCATGGACGCGATGCCGAAGGTTTTCTTCGATCCGCTGCCTTCGCGCATGGCGCGCTACAGGGACCGCGAGGTGCAGCCGCGGCGGATCGAGGAAGTGAGCTATGCGGATGTCGAGTTGTGGCTGAAAGCACCGCCTGCAATCCGCCGCCCGCTGGTGGCGCGGTTCGAGTCGCGCGTTTCCGATTCGAAGTTCCACTCGGCCGTGCACGCGAACCTGCAATTCCATCCCGAATGGGATCCGATCGTCCATCCGAAAAAACATCTGCCGCCGGAGGCCGCGGCGGAGAAGGCGGAAGCCGCGTCCCCCGCCAAGAAGTGACCGAACCAGTCTGCAAGGAGCGCCATCATGAAGCTGATCGTCAAGTTCAACCTGGTGTTCATCCTGGTGTTCCTGCTCGGTCTCGGCGCGGCGGGTTATGTCTCGAACGAGCTCCTGCAGAAGAACGCGCGCGAGGAAATCGTGCTGAACGCGCGCATCGTGATGGAGTCGGCTCTTGCCGCCCGCGCCTACACCTCGACGCAGGTCGGGCCGCTCCTGCAGACGCAGATGAAGTACAAGTTCCTGCCGCAGTCGGTGCCCGCGTACTCGGCCAACGAGATATTTGACGTCGTGCGCAAGAAGTTTCCGGAGTACTTCTACAAGGAGGCGGTGCTCAACCCCACCAACCCGCGCAACCGCGCCAACGACTGGGAGGCCGACATCGTTCACCAGTTCCGGAATGCCTCGGACCGGCCCGAGATCGTCGGCGAGCGCGACACGCCGACCGGAAGATCCTTCTACATCGCGCGCCCGATGCAGATCAAGGCGGAGGCCTGCCTCTACTGCCACTCGACCGTGGACACGGCGCCCAAGACGCTCGTCGAGAAGTACGGCCCGGCCAACGGCTTCGGCTGGAAGATGAACGAGGTCATCGGCGCGCAGATCGTGTCGGTGCCGACCGATGTGCCGATCGCGCGCGCCAACCGCGCGTTCCAGACCTTCATGGTGTCGCTCACCGCGGTGTTCGCGTTCATTTTCATCGCGCTGAACCTGATGCTGTGGTACATGGTGATCCGGCCGGTGACGCGACTCTCGCGCCTTGCCGATCAGGTGAGCCAGGGCGAGAATATGGACGCTCCCGAATTCGAGGTGAAAAGCGGCGACGAGATCGGCGTGCTCACGCAATCGTTCAACCGCATGAAGAAGAGCCTCGTGCAGGCGATGAAGATGCTCGAGGGCTGACCGCCCCGATGTCTGGAACCGGATGGCGACACCTCCCCCGTCGATGAACGGCCCGCGGCAGCTCGGCAAGTACGCGATTTCCGAGGTCCTGGGCAAGGGCGCGATGGGAGTGGTCTACAAGGGCTTCGATCCGCACATCCGCCGCACCGTCGCGCTGAAGACCATCCGCAGGGAGCTGGTCGACGACGACCAGGCCGCGACGCTCCTCGCGCGCTTCCACAACGAGGCGCAGGCGGCCGGGCGGCTCTCGCATCCCGGCGTCGTCGCCGTCTACGAGTGGGGAGAGGCGGGCGAGCTCGTCTTTCTCGCCATGGAGTACGTGCAGGGCAACAGCCTGCGCGAGTACTTCAATCGCGGCACGCGCTTCGAAGTTCGCGACGCCGTCAGCATCATGGTGCAGCTACTCGACGCTCTGCATTACGCGCACGAGCAGGGCGTCTGGCACCGCGACATCAAGCCGGCCAACCTCATCATCATGACCAACGGCAAGCTCAAGATCGCGGACTTCGGCATCGCGCGCATCGACACCTCGAATCTCACCCAGGCCGGCGCCGTCCTCGGGACGCCCGGATACATGGCGCCGGAGCAGTACACCGGCGACACCGTCGATTGGCGCGCCGACATCTTCTCGGCCGGCGTGGTGCTCTACCAGCTGCTGACGGGCGTGCGCCCGTTCATCGGCAATCCCGAGGCGCTCGCCTACAAGGTCTGCCACGAGCAGCCAGCGCTTCCGTCCGAGGCCGACCCCGGCCGCTGCACGACCCAGTTCGACGCCGTGGCGATGAAGGCGCTCGCCAAGAGCCCGGCGGAGCGCTACGAGAACGCGCAGGCCTTCCGCGACGCGCTGCAGGGGAGCTTCGCGGGGACGGTCAGTCCCGCAGTGTCGGAGGAGACGATTATCAACGAACCGATTCGGCACAAGGGCACTCACGACCCGTCGCATCCCTCGCTGCCGTCGCAGTCGTCCCTGCCGCCGTCCGTGCCTTCCGGATCGTCGCCGGGCGCTACCAATCCCGCCGCGAAGACGGTCCCGCCGCCCGGATGGGATCCCGCGGTGCTGAAGCAGATCGAGCAGCAGCTTGCGCGCGTCGTCGGCCCGCTCTCGAAGATCCTGGTCCGACGCGGGGCGAGCGCCACCACCGACATCAACCGGCTCTACCGCATGCTCGCCGAGAACCTGACGAAGCCGGAGGAGCGGGCGGCATTCCTTGCCGGACGCGAGAAGCTCCAGGGCCTCGCGCCGCGCGACACCGAGATGACCGCCGCGCAGGATCGGGCGCCGGCGACCGGTCAGACCGTGCAGCTCACGCCCGGCGCGATCGAAGAAGCGACGCGCAAGCTGTCCTCCTACCTGGGGCCGATCGCGAAGGTTGTCGCGAAGCAGGCCGCGACGCAGGCGTCGAGCCGCAATCACTTCCATCAGCTGCTCGCCGAGAAGCTCACCGATCCCAAGGAGCGCGCCAAGTTCCTCAAGGAAGTCGGCGCCAGCTGAAGCACGACGTTGAGGTATGCGGAATGAGGAGAGGCCCATGACCGCTGTCACCCCCAATGCGAAGAATCACGCCGGGCTCGACCCGCTTGCCTCGCGCTTCGTCGATGTCGCGGCGTTGCCGTGGGAGAAGACGCGCCATCCGGGCGTGGAGATAAAGGCGCTCGTGGCGGATCCGCAGACGGGCCTTCTCACCGTCCTCACGAAGATGGCGCCGGGCGCACGGCTGCCGGACCACGAGCATGTCCTCATCGAGCAGACATACGTCCTGGGGGGCGTCCTCCACTGCGGCGAAGGCACGTGCAAGGCGGGCGATTTCGTGTGGCGTCCCGCGGGCAGCCGCCACGAAGCGTGGGCCGGGCCGCAGGGCTGCCTCGCCCTCGCGATCTTCCAGATGCCGAACCGTTTCTACGAGCGTGACGGCCGGGTGGTGGATTTTCTCGGAAACGACTGGCAGAAGAACTGGGGCGCGCTCCGCGCCCGAGAGGCGACGAAGTGACATCAAGTCACCTCGTTGCGTGTTCAATGCGTTAGCACCAACTCACAGGAGACAGCTATGGCGACATTCATCAGCCTCGTCAATTTCACCGATCAGGGCATACGCGGCGTGAAGGACTCGCCGAAACGGGCGGAGGCCTTCAAGGCGACCGCGAAGAAGCTGGGCGTGACGGTCAGGGAACTCTACTGGACCGTGGGCCGCTACGACGTGGTCGTCGTGATGGAGGGCGATGACGAGGCCGTCACGTCCACGCTGCTGAAGGTCGGTTCTCTCGGAAACGTGCGCAGTGAGACATTGCGCGCATTCTCGGCGGCCGATATGGGCCGGATTCTCGCCAACGTCTGATTTGAAATACGAGCTCTACTACTGGCCCCACATCCAGGGGCGCGGCGAATTCATCCGGCTCGCGCTGGAGGAAGGCGCCGCCGAGTACGTGGACGTCGGCCGGCTTCCCGAGAGCGAAGGGGGAGGGCGGCCGGCGGTCGCGCGCATGCTGGAGAACGCCGCCGGGGGGCGCACGCCGTTCGCGCCGCCCATCCTCAAGGCGGGGAAACTGCTGCTCTCGCAGACCGCCAACATACTCCACTACCTCGGCCCCCGGCTTAAGCTCGCGCCGAAAGACGAGGCGGCGCGGCTGTGGGCGCACGGGCTCCAGCTCACCCTCACCGATCTCGTGGTGGAGGCGCACGACACGCACCACCCGATCGCGAAGAGCCTCTACTACGAGGACCAGAAACCGGACGCCTTGCGGCGGGCGGCGGATTTCAGGGCGCTGCGGCTGCCGAAGTTCCTCGGCTATTTCGAGCGCGTGCTCGCCGCCAACCCCGGGGGCGACCGGCACCTCATCGGGAAGTCGCTTACCTACGTCGACCTCTCGATGTTTCAGGTCATCTCCGGCCTGAGCTACGCGTTCCCGCGGACGATGGACACCATGTTGCGCATGCACCCGCGGCTCGCCGCGTTGCATCGGGGGGTGCGAGAGCGCCCGCGCATCGCCGCCTACCTCGCGTCGAGCCGCCGCATCCCGTTCAACGAGCGCGGGATCTTCCGCCACTATCCGGAACTGGACGGGGCCTGAGGCGCGCCCGGGCTATAATCCGGTTCCCTTCAACTTTCTCAAGCCCGCGCAGGTGGGCGCGGTTCGACCGTTGAATCCTGAACAGAGCTCTTGACGCTGCTCGCCGATCACACAACACCACAGGAGATGCCTTTGAAACTTGCACGATGCCTCATTGCAGCAATGCTTGCATGTGCGCCTGCCGTGGCGGGCGCGCAGAGTTGGTCCCCGCAGAAGAATGTCGAACTGGTGGTGCCGAACCCGCCGGGCGGCAGCAACGACAAGACCGCGCGCACCGTGGAGCGCATCTGGACGATGAACAAGGTCCTTCCGTCCACGCTCACCATCGTCAACAAGGCAGGCGGCGGGGGCAGCATTGCCTACACCTACGTGCAGCAGCGCGTGGGCGACCCGCACTACCTCGTCGTGGCCGGACCGGCGCTCCTCACCAACAACATCACCGGCGCGAGCAAGCTGCACTACAGCGATCTCACGCCGGTCGCCTCGTTGTTCAATGACTACACCGTGTTCGCGGTCAACGCGGAATCGTCCATCAAGACCGGCAAGGAACTGGTCGAGCGGCTGCGCAAGGATCCCAGGTCGGTCACCATCGGGTTCTCGCCCCTGCTGGGCAGCCACAACCACATCGCCGCCGGACTGCTGATGAAAGCGATCGGCGGCAATGCGCGCGATCTGAAGGTGGTGGCCTACAAGGGCTCGGCGGATGCGATTCCGAACCTCATGGGCGGCCACATCGATCTCATCACGACTGCGGCCGGCAACGTCGCCGGCCACGTGGCCGCCGGCCGGCTGCGCGTGGTCGGGATCACGTCGAACCAGCGCATGGTGGGCGCGCTCGCCGCCGTCCCGACGTGGAAGGAGCAGGGGGTGGACGTCGTGTTCGGTGCCTGGCGCGCCATCTTTGCGCCCAAGGGCCTGACAGGACCGCAGGCCGCGTACTGGGAAGGCGCGCTGCGCAAGGCAACTGAAGCGCCGGAATGGAAGAGCGATCTGGAGAAGAACGTCTGGGCCGATGCGTTCGTCGCGGGCGAGGCGTTCCGGAAGGAGCTCGACCAGGACTACGGGGAAATGAGATCCGTGTTGAGCGATCTCGGCCTGGCCAAGTAAAGCGTTGCTCCCAGGCGAAGCGAGACTTCCGGCGCCGATCCGTGTATGATGCGGCACTCGCACAACGACACCCGATCCGCTTGCGGTCGAGCCGCCTCGCAGCAGTTGCAGGAACCCCCGCCATCGCGACCAGGAGACATTGCGTTGAGATGCCATCACTGCGGTAAGCTGACCGACGTGCGCACCACCGGCAGGGGCGAGGAGTTCCTGCACCGCTGCCGGCATTGCCACGGCTACCACAAGTTCACCAGCGTGGGGCACCACGGTTCCGGGGCCATCCATTACCGCGTCACCAAGGTCGCCGCGCCCGCGCGCGAGGAAAAAACCACGGCAGTTACCTAGGCCCGCACGCGCTATACTTCTACCTGGCGGCTCCTGCGCCGTCATCCAGTCACGTTTCCTCTACTTCTACCTCTACCGTTACTACCCCTACGACTACCTCTACCGGAGATCGCTATGCCTGTCGGAACAGTGAAGTGGTTCAACAAGGTGAAGGGTTTTGGTTTCATCCATCCTGATGACGGCTCGAAGGACGTTTTCGTGCATATTTCTGCCGTCGAGCGCGCCGGCCTCGGCACGCTCGCCGAAGGCCAGAAAGTCTCGTTCGAACTCGCCCGCGGCAAGGACGGCAAGACCTCGGCCGATAACCTGAAGTCGGTCTGACGACAAAATCAAGGATGAAGGCGGAAGGATGACCGGGTTTTGACGCCCGCACCGGTCATCCCTCATCCCCCATCCTTCATCCCTCAGCCATCTGGCCGCGCCCGGCGGATCGCCGTCCACAGCCGGGCGGGCGTCAGCGGCATGTCGAGATGCCGGATGCCGAGCGGACGCAGCGCATCCATGGCGGCATTTACCAGCGCGGGCAGCGAGCCGGTGCACCCGGCCTCCCCCACGCCCTTCGCGCCGAGCGCGTTGTTGGGCGTAGGCACGGAATGGTCGTACACCCCGAGATCGCGCATCCAGCCCGCGCGCGGCATCACGTAGTCGAGGAAGCTCCCGGTCAGCAGCTGCGCCGTGGCGGCATCGTAGATGGCGTGCTCGCCGAACGCCTGCCCCGCTCCCTGTACGACGCCGCCGTGAACCTGGCCTTCGACAAGCGCGTGATTGATCACGTTGCCGAGATCGTCCACCGCGGTGTAGCGCTCGATGCTCGTGGCGCCGGTCGCGGGGTCGATCTCGACCTCGGCAATGTGGCAACCGTTGGGATAAGTGGCGCCGAACGCGCCTTCGGCAATCATGTCGAGCGGATGCGGGCGCGGTCCGGCCAGCGCGCGCGCGAGCTCGATGAAGCCGAGCGCGCGCCGGCCGGCGCGGAATTTTCCGTTGGAGTAGGCGAGCGCGCTCTCCGGCACCTTCAGCCGGGCGGCGGCGTGGGGACGCGCCCGCTCGATCAACTTCTCGCCCAGCACGCGAAACGCGCTGCCGGTGCCGAGCACCCCGCGCGATCCACCGGTTGAATTGCCGATCAGGTCGGTGGTTGGCAGGGTGGGCCGAAAGCGGACGTAGCGTGTGTCGATGCCGAGCGTCCCGGCGACGATTTCCGGAAACACCGTTTCGTGTCCCTGACCCGAGGACTGCGTGAGCGCGGAGAGCGTCATGGCGCCGTTGCGGTCGAACTCCACCGCCACCTGGTCCTTGGGCACCGCGCCCGCGCCGCCCGCTTCGAGGTAGGTCGCGATGCCGATGCCGCGGAGCCTGCCGGCTCGCTTCGCGGCCGCACGCCGCGCCGGGAATCCTGACCAGCCGGCGCGCCGTAGCGCGTCGTCCATCACGCCTTCGAAGTCGCCGGAATCGTAGGTGCCGGCATTCGGGGTCTTGTACGGCATCGCCGACTTCGGAATCAGGTTTTTCCGCCGCAGCGCGACCGGGTCGAAGCCGTGCTCGGCTGCCGCGTAGTCCACGAGCCGCTCGATGGCGTAGGCGATGTCGGGGCGCCCGGCACCGCGGTACGCGGACACCGGCACGGTGTTGGTATAGGCGAGCCGCGTGAGGGCGTAGAGAGCCGGAACACGATAGACGCCGCCCATGGTGATGGTGAGATTGCGCGTGGCGATGAAGGTCCCGAAGGTCCCGCCGTAGGCTCCCAGGTCGGCGCGGTCGTCGAAGCGGATGGCGAGGAATTTTCCATCGGCGTCGAGCGCGAGCTCGCCGGTCAAAGAGATCGCGCGGCCGTGAAAATCGCTCATGAAGACTTCGCTCCTCGTCCCCACCCATTTCACCGGGCGCCCGAGCCTGCGCGCGGCGATCATCGCCGCGAAGTATTCGGGGTAGGCCGCGCCATGCACACCGAAGCTTCCCCCGACGTCCTGGGCGACCAGCGCGAGGCGGTCCGGCTCGAGCCCGGTGACCTGCAGCATCTGGCCGCGCATGCTGCTGGCCCCCTGCATCGGGGCGTGGATGGTGTAGCGCCCGCTCGCCGGGTCGAACGCCACCAGGCAGGCGCGCGGCTCGAGCATGTTGCCGACGAGACGCTGGCTTTCCATGGTGACCTTGCTCACGTGGCGCGCCCGCGCGAACGCCGCCGCGACCGCCTGCTCGTCGCCGGACTCGTATTCGAAGGCGAGATTGCCCGGCACGTCGTCGTGAAGCTGAGGAGCGTCCTGCCGCATCGCGGCATCGAAGCTCGCCACCGCGGGAAGGTCCCGGTACTCGATGTCGATCAGCTCCCGCGCGTCCTCGGCAAGCGCCGAGCTGTCGGCAACGACCATCGCGACCGGCTCTCCGACGAAGCGCACGCGCCCCATGGCGAGTACCGGATGATGGGGCTTCTTTACCTGCTGGCCGCCCTTGCCGGGATAGGTGACGATGTTGGGCAGCGACTTGAATCCCGCCGCGCGCGCGTCTTCTCCGGTAAGCACCGCCCGTACACCGGGCGCGGCGAGCGCCCGGCTTGCATCACAGCGGACGATCTCCGCGTGCGCGCGGTCGGCCCTCAGGAACGCCGCGTGCAGTTGCCCCTCGAGGTTCCAGTCGGAAGCGAAGCGGCCTGCTCCGGTGACAAGGCGGATGTCTTCTCTGCGCGTCATGGAAACTTCCAATTCGTGGACTGGCCCGGATTTTCGCATAGTCTAGTAAACTCGCCACTCCACAAGTAGAGTCGGACAGGGGGCGCGATGAAGATACTGTTCTTCAATGATTTCAAGCTCGGTGTGCTGAGGGGCGACGCCGTGGTGGACGTATCGAAGCTGGTTGCGGACATCCCGCACACCGGGCCGCAGGAACTCATCAGCGGTTTGATCGAGCGCTTCCCGAAATACAAGGCGAAGCTCGCGAAAGCGGCGGCCTCCGGCAAGGGCGTGCCGCTCGCGAAGGTCAGGATCCGCCCGCCGCTGCCGCGCCCGCACAACCTCGACTGCATGGCGGTGAACTACATGGAGGACGGCACCCGCACCGAGCCCGCGCCGATCAATGCGTTCCACAAGTCCCCGAGCGGCGTCATCGGCGACGGCGACACCATGGTGCTGCCCGATGTCCCCGCCACCATCTTCGAGGGCGAGGCGGAGATGGCGCTCGTCATCGGCAAGCGCGCCACGCGCGTCAAGGCGGCAGATGCGATGAAGCATATTTTCGGATACGTGAACTTCATCGACGGATCCGCCCGCGGGCTTCCGCCGACCGGGAACACCTTCTACCAGATGAAGTCGCGCGACACTTTCGCGCCGATGGGGCCGTATATCGTCACTGCCGACGAGATCCGCGACCCGCACAACCTCCGGATACGGCTGTGGGTGAACGGCCAGGTCAAGCAGAACTTCAACACCAGCGACATGGCGCACAAGATCCCACGCTGCATCGAGTGGGTGAGCTCCATCCACACGCTGGAGCCCGGCGACGTCATCGCCACCGGGACCAATCATCGCGGGCTGTCCGCGTTCCAGGACGGTGACAAGATCGAGCTCGAGACCGAAGGCCTGGGCCGGCTGCACATCAAGGTGCGCGACGATCTCAAGCGCACCTGGGGGCGGGAGACGCGCCTCGACCGCCAGGAGAAGAAGCTCGAGGGACAGACCCCGCAGTTGACCGGCAAGTACGCCCAGGTGGGCAAGGCCTGATGTGCGAGGGATGAGGGCGGAGGGATGAGGGATGAAGGGGGCAACGGTGTTGGATCGAGGGCTCTGGATTTCTTGGTACGGCTTGCCTGAAAGCGGACGCGACGCGTACCTCGCGTGGCTGCATGGCAAGTTCATACCGGGGATGCTCAAGAAGCCGGGCGTGCTGTGGGCGGCGCACTACGCCGCGCAGGCGCAGCCCATCCCCGCGGGCGGGGCGCACCGCCTGCGCCATACCGACGACCCGTCGGTTCCCACGGGCAACGGCTATATCCTCGTTTTCGGGGGCGCCACAGCGCACGCGTTCGCGAACCTCACTCCGCGCAAGCTCGGGCCTGCGTTGACGCCGGACGACCGCCGGATGCTCGCGCAGCGCGTGGGCGAACGCGTCAACATCGTGACCGAGGAAGCCCGCGCGGCAGGCCCGGCGGCGAGGAAGCGCGAGGGGAAATACACGCTCGCGCCCTGTATTCAGCTCGGCAGCTTCAACGCCGGCACCGCGCACGAGGACGAAATTCTCGACTGGTATGCCAACTGGCGCCTGCCATCGATGGCGAAGCTGCCCGGCTGTCTCGGCGTCCGCAAGCTCAATTCCGTCTCGGGATGGGCCAAGCACGCCGTGCTCTACGAGTTCGAGTCGCTCGCGGCGCGCGACCGTTATTTCCCGTCTCACGAAGACGCGCGGCCCGAGATGGCGGCATGGACCGACACGCTGGTGCGAAAGCTCGTCCACGCGCCGGGCTCCCCCAACGTGGCCACCCGGCTGTGGCCACCCGTCAAAGCGGCGGGGCGAAAGAAAAAGCGGTAACGGGGGAAACAAAGATGGAACACGGCAAGCGCATGAAGAAGGGCTTCGAGGTCCTCCGGAAGATGGGCCGCCTCGAAACCATGATGAACCAGAAGGAGCTCTATCCCGACCTCTACGACCTTTCGGTGGGTTATCTCTTCGGCGAGATCTGGACGCGCCCGCATCTCAACATCCGCGACCGGGAGCTGATCACGCTCGCGTCCAACATCGCGCTTGCGCGCCCGCACGGCACGCACTCGCACTACCGCAGCGCCATGCAACTCGGCTTCACCAAGGAGGAGATCATGGAGACCATCATCCACGTCGGGCACTACGCCGGCTGGCCCGCGATCGCGCACGCGATCATCCAGTTCGAGGAGGTGCTCAAGGAAGACGCCGCGAAGGCGAAGCGGAAGCGAAAGGAGATGAGATGATTCTCGAAGTCGCCATCCTGCACATCAAGCCCGAGGACATCGCGAAGTTCGAGGCGGTCTTCCCCAAGGTCGAGCCCATCTTCAGGAGCGTGAAGGGCTACATCTCCCACGAGCTGCAGCGCTGCATCGAGACCAAGGGCCGCTATCACTTCCTGATCCGCTGGGAGACCGTCGAGTCGCACACGGTCAACTTCCGGCAGTCGCCGAAGTTCCAGGAGTTCCGCGGGCTCATCGGGGGCTTCTTCGCCCAGCCGCCGGTCGCCGAGCACTTCGAGCGCGTCACCGACAGCAAGCTCTGACTTGGACCCGTTCACACGCGATCTCCTGCCGCTCGCCGAGCGCGCGGCCGCGGTCCTGAAGCGGCGGAAGGAGACGGTCGCGGTCGCCGAGTCGTCCTCCGCCGGCCTCATTTCGGCGGCGTTGCTCGCGGTGCCGGGGGCGTC
>DATICE010000011.1:0-13228 GCA_035456985.1 Burkholderiales bacterium
GCGGTGTCGAATTCGTTCGGTTTCGGCGGCACCAACGGCAGCCTGGTCTTCCGGAGGCTCTGAGCGCTGCTCGCAGCCCGGGCGCATGCCGATGAGGCGGAGCCGGCGGACCGACCGCTTTCTGCGCGCGTTGCTCGGCACCGTGGCGGCAGCGGCGGTGATACTCGCTTCCGCGTTCGCCTGGTACGCAACGGCAGAATTTGCGGCCACGCCGCTGCCGCTTCAATTCAATATCAGGCCGGGCAGTACCCTGCGCGGCGCGGCGCTGGAAATGGAGCGGGCAGGGGCGCTGCGCCAGCCCGCGCTCTTTGTCCTGCTGGGGCGCCTGCTCGGCGAGTCGCGGAACATCAAGGCGGGTAACTACGAGCTCAGCGAGCCGGTCGCGCCATACCGCCTGCTGCAGAAGATCGCGCAAGGCGATGTGACGCAGGCCACCATCAGGTTTGTCGAGGGCTGGACCTTCAAGGAGCTGCGCAGAACCCTCGACGAGCACCCGGAATTGGCTCACGCCAGCCGCGGCCTCAGCGACGACGAGATACTGCAGCGCCTCGGCATCCGGGAGAGCTCGCCCGAGGGAATGTTCTTCCCGGACACATATCATTTCGCCGGCGGCAGCAGCGATTTCCGCATCCTTGCCCGCGCATACCGGCTCATGCAGTTCCATCTCGAGGCGCGCTGGACTGCGCGCCCCCCGGATTCGCCGCTCGCGACCCCCTACGAGGCGCTCATTCTTGCCTCGATCGTCGAGAAGGAGACCGGCCGGGAGGAGGAGCGCCCCCTCATCGCTGCGGTGCTCGTCAACCGGCTGCGCAAGGGCATGATGCTGCAGGCCGATCCCACCGTCATCTACGGGCTCGGCGAGAGCTTTGACGGAAACCTGCGCAAGAGGGATTTGCTGGCGGACACGCCTTACAACACTTACACCCGGGCCGGGCTGCCGCCGACACCCATCGCGATGCCCGGGCTCGCCTCGCTCACGGCCGCGCTCAATCCCCCGGCAAGCGATGCGCTGTACTTCGTCTCGCGCGGCGACGGCACCTCGCAGTTCTCGAACACGCTGGGAGAGCACGAGCGTGCCGTGACAAAATATCAGCGTTCGGGAAAACGATGATGCGCGGCCGGTTCATTACGCTCGAAGGCATAGACGGCGCGGGCAAGAGCAGCCACCTGCGCTGGGTTGCCCGCTACCTCCGGAGCCGCGGCATCCGGGTGAAGGTGACGCGCGAGCCGGGGGGCACGCCGGCGGGCGAGCGACTGCGCAGGCTGGTGCTGGGGAGCCGGCACCGGCTGCACGCCGAGACTGAAACACTCCTGATGTTCGCGGCACGCCGTGAGCACCTCGCCACAGTCATCACGCCCGCGTTGAAACGCGGTGTCTGGGTCGTGTGTGACCGCTTTACCGATGCCACCTACGCCTATCAGTCGGGCGGCAGCAGAGTCGCTTGGAAGAAGATCGACGCCCTCGAGCGATGGGTGCATCCCGGTCTGCAGCCCGACCTTACGATCCTGTTCGATGTCAGCCCCGCAATCGGCCGCAGGCGAACCGCCCGCAAGCGCAAACGGGACCGGTTCGAGCGCGAGCGGGAGGCGTACTTCAAGCGTGTGCGCAGTGCCTACCTGCGGCGAGCGCGGGCCAAAGCCCGGCGCATCCGGGTCCTCGACGCCCGGAAAAGCCTTGATCAAGTTAAGAAAGAACTTGAGAAGATACTTTCATCATATTGTTAGATATGGTTTATCCATGGCATTCTACAGCCTTCAACGCTCTGCTTGCGCGCGCGGGGCGATTGCCCCACGCATTGCTGCTGAGGGGGCGTGAAGGCATAGGCAAGCTCGCTTTCGCCGAAGCGCTCGCGCGGGCCCTGCTGTGCGAGAACCGGCAGCCCCTGGACCCTGCGTGCGGGAAATGTGCGGCCTGCGCCTGGATGGAGCAGGGCAGCCACCCGGATTTCCGCCGGCTCGAGCCCGAGAGCCTCGCCGAGCCGGGCGACGCGGAGGAGGGGGGCGACCGGAAAAAAGGCCTGCAAATCGAGGTCGACCAGGTGCGAGGCCTGAGGGACTTCATCCAGCTCTCGAGTCACCGCCGCGGCGCCAAGGCCGTGCTGATCCACCCGGCAGAAGCGCTCAACGTGAACGCCGCCAACGCGCTGCTGAAGAACCTCGAGGAGCCGCCGCCCCAGACGTTCTTTGTGCTCGTGGCGCACCGCTGGCACCAGCTGCTGCCGACGATACGGAGCCGCTGCGAGCAGGTCGTGCTCGCGTCACCCTCCCGCGAGCTGGCGCGCGACTGGCTCGAGCGCCAGAAGCTGCGCGACGCCGAACTGGCGCTTGCCCATGCAGGAGGTGCGCCGTTGCTTGCACTCGAGTTCGACGGGGACTACTGGCAGCAACGGGATGCGTTGCTCAAGGTGATCACACGTCCCGGTTTCGATCCACTCGCAAGTGCCGAGCAGCTACGGGAGACCGCGCCCCGGCTGGTCGTGGGCTGGATGCAGAAATGGGCGGCGGATCTCGTCCGCCACAAAGTGACGGGGGAGGTGCGCTACAACCCGGACTACGCAGACGCGCTTGCAGCGACCGCAACCGGTCTCGGCCTGGCCGAGGCGCTGCGGTTTCAGCGGCACATGGTCCGGCAGCAGCGGATCGTCGCCCATCCGTTGAATGCGCGCCTGTTCCTCGAGCAGCTTCTGCTCGAGTACGGCGCACTGCTGCGCCATGCTGGTTGACTCCCACTGCCATCTCGACTTTCCGGACCTGGCCGGAAGGGTGGACGAGGCGCTCGCGCTGATGCGCGAGAATGGCGTCACCCACGCGCTGTGCGTGAGCGTGACGTTGCAGGAATTCCCCCAGGTACGGGCGCTCGCCGAACGCTATCCCAATCTCTACGCCTCAGTGGGCGTGCACCCGGATTACGCCGACGTGCCCCTGGTGACGGAAAAGGAGCTGGTGGCCTTGGCCGACCATCCCAAGGTCGTAGCGATCGGCGAAACCGGGCTGGATCACTACCGGATCAAGGGCGGCGCCGAATGGCAGCGCGAGCGCTTCCGGACCCATATCCGGGCGGCGCGCAGTTCCGGAAAGCCGCTCATCATCCACATGCGGGACGCCGCCGAAGACACCCTGCGCATCATGCGCGAGGAACGGGCATCGGAAGTAAGGGGTGTCATGCACTGCTTTACCGGTACCTGGGATGTCGCGCAGGCCGCCATGGACCTGGGCTTCTGCATCTCCTTTTCGGGGATCGTGACTTTCAAAAACGCCGCGGCCCTTCGAGAAGTCGCAAAACAGGTCCCGCTGGACCGCATGCTGATCGAAACTGACTCGCCGTTCCTGGCTCCCGTTCCGTACCGGGGCAAGACCAACGAGCCCGGGCTGGTGCGATACGTGGCTGAGGAGATTGCGCGCCTGCGGCAGGTATCTCTAGACCAAGTCGCAGCGGCCACCAGCGCAAATTACTTCAAGCTGTTCAGGGTCGCTGCGGGCGGTTGAGCGGCGGCGCGATACACCGGCCACGTTGTGCCTGGAGACGGCAAGGGACGGCCTGCGGCAGCGTGCTCGGGTGTCCTGGGATTTCGCTTGCGGCATCGAGATCTGCGTATAATGTATATTATGTCAAATAAGCTCTCGACAGAACGCTCGCCTCGGCAAGCAACGGTGTTGAGGCATTTCCGCCCCCGGCCCTCTCCCGGCGGCGAACTGTTCCGACTTACGTGGAAGTACTGGAGTCGCCGAGCCGGGTCTTGAGCGCCTCGAGCTCGGCCTGAGCCTTGAGCGCGGCCAGGTTTGCCTCTTCGTGGCGCGTCAGATCGTGGATGACGAGGAGGTACCCCGTCCCCGCACCTTGCTGGTTCGTGAGCGCAATGATGGAGCTCCGGCAGTGCAGCCGCCCCCCGCCCTTGCGAAGCCGCCATGCTTCCTGTTTTGCCCGACCCGAAAACCGCGCCTGGTCCATGAGGCGCTCTGGATGCCTGGCGAGGATGTCCTCCTTGGTGAAGAACCGCGAGTAGCTCTGTCCCACGATCTCCGCCGCCGAGTACCCGAGCAGCCGCTCGGCCCCGATGTTCCAGTTCCTGACCGCCCCGTTGGCATCGAGTTGGCACACGGCGTAATCGGTGATGACATCGGTCATCAGGAGGAAACGCTGCTCGCACAGGTATTGCGCTTCCTTGATCGAGTCGAACCGGCGAACCTCCTCTCTCAGCGCCTGCGCTTCGCGAGTGACGAGCTTGAGGCGGTCAACCTGTTCCTTGAGCGAGCCCACCATGAGCGCGATCACCGGGCAGGCGACCACGATCACCATCATCTGCCGCCAGTCGAGCTCGGAATAGCGGAAGGGATAGAGGGGGTGCGAAAACAGGACGAAGGAGCAGAAAAGGACGATGGCGGCGCTCAGCATGCCGGCCATGCCGCCCGCGAGGTAGGTCGACGCGGCAACCGTGAACAGCAGCAGCAAGCCGGGGTCGGTGATCGCGCCCATGCCGCGCCATAGCACCCCGACCACGAGCACGGACAGCAGCGTAATGACGCCGGATCCCAGATACCGCAGCCACGGGGACGAGCGTCCCAGCAGCGTGTCGGCGACCCATTCTTGTAGTGGCATAGCCTTCCGGGCGACGATTTTCCGTCACCACGCGCAAAAAGCCGGACACTTGGCCCGCGCTAGGGCCGTGTCTGCGGCAATAGAGGAAAGCTACGCAATAACGGTGCCAGAGGGCTGGCCTTGGCGCCGCCGCTGCCGGACAGCGGCAATTTGCCCCTTTGCGGGCCTGCGGGCCCGCAAGCAAGGGACGGGGGGCTCTTCAGGCGCGTTCGAGGATCGCCGCCATGCCCTGCCCGCCCCCGATGCACAGGCTGACGAGGGCGTAGCGGCCGCCCGTGCGCTGTAGCTGGCGCGCGGCGGTCAGGGCGAGCCGCGCTCCCGAGGCACCCAGGGGATGACCGACGGCGATCGCACCGCCGTTGGGATTGATCCGACTGTCGTCAAACGCAATGCCAAGCCCCTTCAGGCAGGCCAGAACCTGCGCGGCAAACGCTTCGTTGATCTCGATGATGTCCATGTCCTTCAACGCGAGGCCGCTCCGCGCCAGCGCCTTCTTGCAGGCTGCGACCGGGCCGATGCCCATGATCTGGGGCGGCACGCCGGCCGCCGCGCTGGCGATCACGCGGGCGAGCGGTTTGACTCCCGCCTTCTCGCCGGCCGCCTTCGAGCCGAGGAGTATCGCCACCGCACCGTCGTTGACGCCCGAGGCGTTGCCGGCGGTGGTGACCCCGCCGTCGTAAAGCGGCCGCATCCTGGTAAGCGCGTCGAGGTCCGTGCCCGGCCGCGGATGCTCGTCTTCCGATACCGGCGGCACCGGGCCCTTGCGCGTGGGCGGGAGCTCGACCGGTGCGATCTCCCCGGAGAAAAAGCCCTCGCCCTTGGCGATGCTGTAGCGTTGCTGAGAGCGCAGGGCGAAGCGGTCCGCCTCGTCGCGCTTGATCTCGTATTGGCGTGCCAGCGTGTCCGCGGTCTGCGGCATCTGGTCGTCGCCGAACTGCTTGACCAGCTTGGGATTGGAGAAGCGCGGCCCGATCGTGCTGTCGTAGAGCCTGATATCCCGCGCGAACGCGGATTCGGCGCGGCTCATGACGAGGGGCGAGCGGCTCATGCTCTCTACCCCGCCGGCCAGGTAGACGTCGCCCTCGCCGGCGGTGATCGCGTGGGCGGCGTGCACCACGGCGCCCAGGCCGCTCGCGCAGTTGCGCTGGAGCACCGTTCCAGGCGTCTCGATCGGCAGGCCGGCCACGAGGCCCGCATGGCGCGCCACACAGCGGCTGTCCTCACCGCCCTGGTTGGCGCAGCCCACGACGATGTCCTCGATCTGCTCCGGCTTGAAGGCGGTCCGCTTCATGAGGTTGCGCATCGCGTCGGCGAGCAGATCGTCGGGGCGCACCTTGGCGAGCACGCCGGCATGGCGGCCGAACGGCGTGCGCAACCCTTCGTAGAGATAGGCATCGAGCATGGCAGTCTCCTTTCAGGACATCGTGACAAGCGCGGGTCTTGGAGCCCCTAACACAATGAAACACGCGTGCGTTGCGAGCCAAAATTGGGGATGACGCGAAGGACGACGCAGGTCATATGTCGATATGGCCAAGTCGGCCGACAAAGTCAGCGCCGATTTTGGCCGCAACCCCGGCGCAGGCATCTGAATATCCAATGCTAATCCAGGGGCTGGCACGAGTTTTGGCTCATGGCTTTGTCGCTCGCCTTGCTAATATCGACATATTGGCTGCGGCTCGCTTCGCGCCCTGAGCCAAAATCGTGACAGCGCATCGCGCGTTTCATTGTGTTAGGGGCTCCTAGGTTTCGGGGGTCAGCAGCGACACACCCAGTTTCGCGCGTCGCGTGAGCCAGATATTGGGGCGGTAGCGCGGGTCGCCGTAAATGCGGTGCATGGCCGACAACACCTTGTATACGCGGTCGGGTCCCAGAACGTCGCCGAACCGGAACGGTCCGTTTGGATAATTGAGGCCGAGCGTCACCGCCTTGTCGATGTCGGTCGGCTCGGCGGTGCGGCTTTGCGCAATCGAGCAGCCGATGTTGACGATCATGGCCACGATCCGCTGCGCGATGAAGCCAGGGCTGTCGCGGCATACCGTGACCGGCACGCCATCGGCTGCGAGCAGTCCGTGCGCTGCATCGCGATAGGCGGCGCCGGTAAGCGGCGTGCCCATGATGGTGCGGCGCTTGACCATCGGAAACAACGTATCGACGGCTACCGTGCGTTTGGGATCGAGTCCCTGTTCCACCGCGCAGGTGGTGGCATCCTCTCCGATGGGGGTCACGAGGATGAGCGCGCCGGGACTCGGCTTTGCGGCGGTCTCGCGGCGTGTGCCGAGCTTACTCAACAATTCGGCCAGCACCGCATGGCCCTGCGCCTCAACCGGGCTCACCCAGACGCTTTCCGGACGCGCGGCGGGCGCACGCGGCTCGGCCGGAACGAGCGGCTTCATCTCCGCGTCGTATTCGTAGAACCCGCGCTTGGACTTGCGACCCAGGACGCCAGCCTCGTAGCGGGCCCGCATGATGAGGTTGGGCCGGTATCGCGGCTCCTCGAAGAACTGGCGGTAGATCAGCTCGGACGCGGGATGCGTCACGTCGAGCCCGGTCAGCTCCATCAGCTCGAAGGGACCCATGCGGAACCCCCCGACGTCGCGCATCACGCGGTCCACATCGGCAAAGGCGGCGACCCCCTCGTAAGCGAGATGGGCCGCCTCCAACGTAAAACCGCGCCCAACCTGGTTGACGAGGAAGCCGGGCGCATCCTTCAGCCGCACCGGCTCGCGGGTCATGCGGCGGCCCACCGCCATCAGCGCCTCCCCCACCCACTCCTCGGTCCGCAGCCCGTCGATGACCTCCACCAGCTTCATCAGCGGCACCGGGTTGAAGAAGTGGAAGCCGGCAAAACGCTGCGGCGTTTTGAGCTTCGAGGCAATAGTGGTGACCGAGAGCGAGGAGGTGTTGGTCGCGAGTATGCAATCCGGCGCGACGACGGTCTCGAGCTCGGCGAAAAGCTTCTGCTTCGCCTCGAGATTCTCGACGATGGCCTCGATCACGACCTGGCAGGATTTCATGTCCACCGGCGAGCCGACGATCTTGATACGGTCGACCGCTCCCGCCGCCTCGTCCTTCGTGATCGCGCCCTTTTCCGCCGCGCGCGCGAACATCTTTTCGATGAATCCGCGCGCCTCCTCGGCTGCGCCCGGTCGGCTGTCGCTCATCAGCACCTGCATGCTGCCCGCCGCGGCCACCTGCGCGATGCCCCGTCCCATCGCGCCGGTCCCGATTACGCCGATCGTGAGGTCGCGACGATTCGCGTCAAATGGCATGGTGTTTTTCCGGGGTCGTCATGTGATCTGGCGGCGTGGCATTCACGCGCCGCCGCCTGCATCAGCGGCCTTTGAACTGGGGCTTGCGCTTCTCCATGAAGGCGGCTTGCCCTTCCCGGTAGTCCTCACTCGCGAAACAGGCGTCCACCATGCGCTGGCAGAGGTCCAGATCGCGCTCCGCGGGGTCCTTCAGCAGCTCGATGAGCGAGCGCTTCACCGCAGCGATGGTGAGCGGAGCATTAAGCGCGAGGCTCTGGGTGAAATCGTGGACGGTTTTCTCCAACTCGGCTGCCGGCACCACCCGGTTCACCAGGCCCATCTGTAGAGCCTCCTGCGCATTGAACTGACGTCCGGTAAAGAAGATCTCCGCGGTGAACGCAGGACCGACTATGGAGGTGAGGCGCTGGATGCCGTCAAACCGGTAGCCCAGCCCGAGCCGGGCTGCCGGCACGCCGAAGCGGGCATCATCGGCGGCGATACGGATGTCGCAGCCCGCCGCGATGGAAATGCCCCCGCCGATGCAGTAGCCGCGGACCATCGCAACGGTCGGCTTCGCGCACTCGCGCAGCGCATGGATCGCGGCGTCGGCCACGGCGTTGTACTCCTTGGCGGCATCCGCGCTGGTGCGCTTCTCCTTGAACTGCGAGATGTCGGCGCCGGCGCTGAATGCTTTTTCGCCGGCACCCTTCAGCACGATCACGCGCACCTCGGGATCCCGGACATAGGCCTCCAGTACGAGCGGCAGCGATTGCCACATCTCGAAGGAAGTGGCGTTGTGGCGATCGGGGTTATTGAGCGTGATCCAGCCGACGGCGCCGTCTTTTCCGGCGATCAGCTTTTCGGTGAGGGACTGCAGCGGCGCGACGGGCAGATTCATCGCGGCGTCAGCGCACTACCAGCACGGGGATCTTCGAGTGCAGAAGAACCTTGGACGTTTCACTGCCGAGCAACAGGCTCGACAATCCGCGACGGCCGTGCGAAGCCATCATTATGAGATCACACTTCTTTCTCCGCGCCGTCGCAATGATCTCCTGGTACGGCAGGTCGCTCGCGGCGGTCAGTGTCGTGCAACGCACCTTTCTCGAACGTGCCCGGCGCGCAACCCCCTCGAGCACCCGGGTCGCGCGCGCCCGCGCTTCATCCTCGAGCCGTTTCCTTAAAGCCGGGCTGAGCGGTGCGAAGCCCTCGTTTGCGAACGCCTGGAACGCGGGTATGACATGCAGCGCCGTCACACGGGCTTTGATCCTGCCCGCGAACTGGATGCCGCTCCTGACCGCCCGTTCCGACAGCTTGGAGCCGTCGGTCGGCAGCAGTATGTGCTTGAACATGGACCCTCCCTGCCGTGATGGCGTCTAGTGCGCTTTGCCCAGCCGATGGGCGGGAACCGGAAGCGCGACAACCTCGATTCCCTCTTCGCGCAGCGCGGCAACCTCCTCGCGCGATGCCGTGCCTCGGATCCTGCGCTCGGGCGTCTCGCGATAATGGATCTTGCGCGCCTCCTCGGGGAATGCCGTCCCGACGTCTTCAGTGTGGCTGATCACGTGCTCGATCACCTTCGACAGCAGTTCGGCTCCGGCATTGGAGTATTGCTGCTCTCCGGGCGATGCGGGTTCGGCGCGCGGCGCGCGCTCCTTGCCCGCCGCCCGGATGTGGGTCGCGTGCGGCAGCCGCGAGACACTGATGTTGCCGCACGACGGGCAGCTCACAAGCTTGCGGTTCGTCTGATGCTCGAAATCTTCGCTCGAAGCGAACCAGCCCTCGAAACGGTGGCCGTTCTCGCACCCGAGATCAAATACGATCATGAGAAACCTCGATCCCTGTCAACTTGGTGGGCGAGACCGGACTCGAACCGGTATGGCTTGCGCCGAGGCATTTTAAGTGCCTTGTGTATCCCAATTCCACCACTCGCCCGACATCCTGTCCCTTGGCCGGCTCCTGCAGCCAGTCTCCAACGGTATCTGACGAGACGTTCCTGTCGCTGGCGTCGACAGCCATACTACCGCAATAGAACCTGGAGGCGGGGGTCGGAATCGAACCGGCGTACACGGCTTTGCAGGCCGCTGCATGACCACTCTGCCACCCCGCCGACGAAACCTGCAAACAAAAAAAGGAAAACGCAGTTTCGGCGCTTTGGCTTCAGCTAACCTGAAGGTTAGCTTGCGCCGAAACTTCGTTTTCCCTGAAATTCTGGAGCGGGAAACGAGGCTCGAACTCGCGACCTCAACCTTGGCAAGGTTGCGCTCTACCAACTGAGCTATTCCCGCGTTTCGTATGAAAAATTATAGGTCAGGCGCCCTGCCCTGGCAACTCGCGCGGCGCACTGCGCCTTGACACAGCGTCGCCGCTGGTGCGTTCCGCAACCGCACCCGCTTACCGCACGCGCCATAACTGCGGAAGAGCAACTTTCAGGTAATACGCCATGGACACGAGCGTTAATACTGCGGCCAGAACGATCAGCCATGTCCCCACCTGCTGCGGCCGGAACGCGCCCAGAGGGTCGTGATAGAGCAGCAGCGGAATCGCCAGCATCTGTGAGGCGGTCTTGACCTTCCCCAGGAACGATACTGCGACGCTGCGCGCAGCGCCGATAACCGCCATCCACTCCCGCAGCGCCGAGACTGCGACCTCACGTCCGATGATGATCAGGGCGATGATGGCGTCCACGCGCTCGAGCTGCACCAGGATGATCAGTGCCGCCGCCACCATCAGTTTGTCTGCGACCGGATCGAGAAAGGCGCCGAAGGCCGAGGTTTGGTTGAGCTTGCGCGCAAGCCAGCCGTCGAGCCAGTCGGTGATTGCGGCAGCGGCAAAGATGATGGTCGCCATCAGATTCTGATTGGGCAGAGAAACCCAGCTCTTCTCGAAGTAGAAGATGCCGACGAACAGCGGGATGAGGACGATCCTGAGCCAGGTGAGCAGGTTGGGCAGGTTGAACGGCATTGCCGATTATCGCCTATTTCCTCAATGCAGCTCGCGATAGATCTTCTCGGCCAGCGCGCGGCCGATGCCCTCGATCGAGGCCAGCTCGTCCATGCTGGCGGCCTGCAGCCCGCGCAGGCCGCCGAAGCGGGTGAGCAGCTTTTGTCGCCGCTTGGCGCCGACTCCCGCGATGTTCTCCAGCGGCGAGCTGCTGCGAGCCTTGCCGCGGCGGGCGCGATGACCCTGGATGGCGAAACGGTGCGCTTCGTCGCGGATCTGCTGGATCAGGTGCAGCCCTGGATGATCGGGTCCCGGTGCAAGCGCATCGGCGCGGCCCGCCACGAGCAGCTGCTCCTGTCCCGGCCGGCGCGCTTCCCCTTTGGCGACTGCGGCTAATGCCACGTCGCTCAATCCAAGTTCCGCGAAGACGTCGGCGGCTACCGCCAGCTGTCCCTTGCCGCCGTCGATCAGGACGAGATCCGGCACCCTGCCCTCGCCCGCCACGAGCCTGCGGTAGCGGCGATAGAGCGCGTCACGCAACGCAGCGTAATCGTCTCCTGGGGTGATGCCGGCGCGATGAACGGTGCCCGGCGTCCGTTCGATCGCGCCGGGGTCAAGCGGCGGCTTGCCGTCCGACTTGACCCGTGGTTCGATCGCGCCGGGGTCAGACGGCGATCTATCGTCCGCTCTGACCCGAATGTTGAAGCGCCGGTAGTCGCCTTTCTGCATCGCCGACCCGTCGTAGACGACGCATGCGGCAACCGCCGCCTCGCCCATGGTATGGCTCACGTCAAAGCATTCGATGCGGTGCGCTGATTCGGACAGCCCGAGCAGTTGTTGCAGCGACGTCAGGCGCGCCTCCTGGGTCGCCAGCGAACCCAGCGCCTGGCCGGCACCAAGCTCGGCATTTCTTGCGGCCATCTCGAGCCATGCCCTGCGCGCGCCCGCAGGCTTGACCGCGATCTGCACCTTGTGGCCCGCCCGTTCGGCGAGGAGATCCTCGAGGGGCCCTGCGTCCAGCTCCGCCCCGATCACGATCTGGGGCGGCACGCCGTGCTGGGAATAGTGCTGCAGCACAAATGCCTCCAGCACTTGCTCCGGGCTGCAGCCTTCCGCGTTGCGCGGGTAAAAGTTCTTGTCGCCGAGATGCCGTCCGCCGCGGACCATCGCCAGGTTGACGCAAACGATGCCGCTGGCGCGGCCGCACGCGATCACGTCGGTGTCCTCGCCGCCTCCACTCACGAACTGCTTTTCACGCACCTTGCGCAACGCCGCGATCTGGTCGCGATACGCAGCCGCTTCCTCGTAACGCATGCCTTCCGAGGCGGCGTTCATGCGTGCGGCCAGCCGCTCGAAGACCTCGTCCTCCTTCCCCGCCAGAAACAGGGCGGCGGCGGCGACGTCCTCCGCGTAGGCGTCTTCACCGACGAGACCCACGCACGGTGCGGTGCAGCGCCGGATCTGATGCAGCAGACACGGCCGTGAACGGTTGCTGAACACAGAGTCCTCGCACGTGCGGATGCGGAAGGCCTTTTGGAGGAGCTGGATGCTCTCCCGTACCGCGCCCGCGTTGGGAAATGGCCCGTAGTAGCGGTGCTTCTTGTCGAGGCTGCCGCGGTGGAATCCCAGACGCGCAAAACGGTGCCCGCTCAGCATCAGGTACGGATAGGATTTGTCGTCGCGAAACAGTATGTTATAGCGCGGTGCCCAGGTTTTGATCAAATTGCTCTCGAGCAGCAGCGCCTCGGCCTCGGAACGAGTGACGGTGGTCTCCACGGCCGCCACCTGCTCGAGCATCAGCTGGATGCGCGGCGAGCCTCCGCCACCGGCTTTCTGGAAATACGAGGCGACCCGCTTTTTCAGGTCGAGAGCCTTGCCGACGTAGAGCACCTCGCCCCTCCCGCTCACCATGCGGTAGACGCCGGGAAGATGCGGCAGGCTGGCGATGGCGGCGGCGAAGTCGAACACGACGGGACCTGATAAAATTACGCGCTTTTTCCGGAGAGTATGGCGAAATGGCGAAAGTTCTGGCAACCGAGATTCGCGCCGGCAACCTGATCGAGTGGGACAAACGCGTCTGGCGCGTGCTCAAGTCCTATCACGTCCATGTCGGCGGCCGCGGCGGCGCTTTCATGCAGATCGAGATGAAGGACATCGAGTCCGGCACCAAGAAGAACGAACGCATCCGCACCGAGGACAAGATCGAGCGCGCCTATGTCGAGCCGCGTGCGATGCAATACCTCTACAGTGACGGCGCGAGCCACGTCTTCATGGACCAGGAAACATTCGAGCAGCTCACGCTCCCGCAGGAGCTGCTCGAGGGACAGGCCGGATACCTCGTCCCCAATCTCGACGTTCAGGTCAATTTCCACAACGAGCGGCCGATCGGCGTCCAGCTGCCTCCGACCGTGACGCTCACCGTGAAGGAAACCGAGCCCAATCT
>DATICE010000012.1:0-24654 GCA_035456985.1 Burkholderiales bacterium
TGTCCGAACAGGGGGCAGAGGACTTGCCGGCGTCGGTCACACGCGCGCGGCTTCTCGATGTCGTCCGCGAGGCGATTCGCCGGCGGCACTACAGCTATCGGACCGAAGAAGCTTACCTGCACTGGATCAGGCGCTTCATCCTTTTCTCCGGCAGGCGGCATCCCCGGTAGCTGGGAGCGCCGGAGGTGACCGCCTTTCTCAACGATCTCGTCGCGCGGCGTGAAAAGCCCGCTCGACAGCGCCGCGTCACCGGTCTGAGAAGTCTCCCCGGCCCGCCGGATATTGCTTCTCCCAGTTCCTGCCGTCGGTCTGGGTAATCGTCATTTCTTCGACTGTGCCCGGATCGAGACAGCGCGCGTTGACGCTGAAGCCATCGGGGTGCGAGCGCGGCACGTAGAAGGACTTGATGCCGCACACCGAGCAGAACAGGTGTTTTGCGACGCCGGTGTTGAAGGTGTAGGACGTCAATGCCTCGCGGCCGCTCAGGAGCGTGAACCGGTCCGCGGGCACAACCAGATGCAGGTAGCCGGACTTGCCGCAAATCGAGCAGTTGCACTCGGACACCCGGATCCGCGCGGGCGCCAGCACCTCGAAACGCACCCGGCCGCAGTGGCAGCCGCCGGTGTGCTTGACGTTCATTGGAACTTCAGGGCGGCGGGGGAGATCAGCACGCCGAACTGCTCGCACCAGATCACGACGCTTCCGTACTTCCTCAGGTCCACGCCGGCGGGCACCGGGTAGTTCTGGCTGCCCTTGAAGGCCTTGAGCCGCCCGAGGTCGACGAACATAGTGCGTGCGACGTTCGTGGAGGGGACGACATTCGCGTCCGGCACGAGGTAGACGTGGAACTTGGGCCCCGGTCCGACCTCGAAATCGGCTTCGAGGTGCACGAGATCCTGGTACACGGCGAGCTTGCCCTTGCCGTGGTGGATGGGATCCCGGGGATTGGCATGGATGAACATGCCGGTCGCCACGATCTTGCGCGCCGCCTTGTCCTCCACCTTGTCCGCAGCGACGATGTCGGCGAGAAAAATATAGGGATAGACGAAAATCCCGAGCGCGAATCCCGCCGCCGTGCCCAGCAGCCCCCCAATAACGAAAATGATGATCGATTTCTTCATGATGTATCAGCTGTCAGTCGTCACAGTATCTTGACGCATTGGCCCTTGAAGATCACCGGCCCGGTCGGCGCCCCGGTCGGCGAGCCGCCCTTGGGCTCGACGCTCATCGCCAGCCCCCACGCGCCCTCGATCCTGCTCGCGAGCGCAGGCTTCACCTTCATAGTCTGATCGGCGTCGATGCCGATCAGGCCCATCGAGACCGGAGTGCCTTTGCCCCCCGGCAGCATCCACATCTCCCAGGTGGTGCCGGGAGCCATGACCGGATGCTCCTGGACGACCTTGATCCGGACGTAGGGTTCGCGCATCGTCTCCATCCGAGGCCAGGACACGACGAGCGCGGGCTGCCCTCTGTCGTCGTTCATCACGGCGACCATCGCCATTGGCGGCTCCGGGCCGGGCGCGACGCCGATGAAGGCGGCGAGGATCAGGACGAATGCGGTGCTGGTTACGGCGAGCCCGCGCCAGAATGCGAGCCCAGACCCTGCTCCGTGCCCGTGCGCGGCAGCGATGCGCCGCGCCACCGTCTGCCAGACGCTGGCCGGAGGCGCGATTTCGCTCGCCGCCACGGAGAGCGGCGTCAGCCGCGCTTCCCACTCGGCGACAATCCGCCGCAGCTCCGGATCGTAGCGCTGCAGCGCCTCGAAGCGCGCGCGCGCGCGCCCGCGCAGCGTGCCGATCACGTACTCGGCCGCGAGCTTGTCGCGCAGTTGCGGGTTCCTATACGTCGCCATCTAATCGCTTCGAATTGTGACCAGTGACCGGTGTCAGGTCATCCTTCATCCTTCATCCTTCCGCCTTCATCCTTCAGGCTGGAGCGCTCAGGCAGGTCTTGAGGCGCTCCAGTCCCCGCCGCACCCAGGTCTTCACCGTGCCGAGCGGCTGCTTCATATGGCCCGCGACCTCCGAATGGCTCAGCCCGTGGTGGAAGGCGAGCATGATGCTCTGGCGCTGCTTCGCCTCGAGCTGCTGCATGCAGCGCGCCAGGGCCGCGGCCTCGCTGGAGGCCATGAGGCTCTCCATCGGCCCCGGCGAGTCATCCTGCCAGGCTTCTACCGCGATCTCGTATTCCTCGCCGCTCGCCTCCTGCTGGGGCCGGCGCAGCCAGTCGAGACAGCGGTTGCGCACGATGCTGGTCATCCATGTAAGCGGCGCGCTCTTCTGCACGGCGTAGTCCCCGGCATGGTTCCAGATGCTGAGGTAGCACTCCTGGAGGACCTCTTCGGCCCAGTCCTGCCTTCTCAATATACGCAGTGCGACCCCAAACAGTTTCGCCGCGGTCAGCGCGTACAAGTCCTCGAATGCACGCTGGTTTTTGAGCGCGGCCTGGGCCAGAAGCTCCGCCAGCCGGGCAGCGAGGGCGTCAGGGGCAGGGCGGTCACCGGTCACCGGTTCTTCCCCTGCTGCCACAGAACATCCGGCCGGCCCGCCGCCCGGTTGAGCACGCGCGCAATAACGAAGAGGAGGTCAGAGAGACGGTTCAGGTAGCTCCGCAGGGCGGGCGCGACTTTCTGCTTGCGGGAAAGTGTGACCACCCGGCGTTCGGCGCGGCGGCATACTGCGCGGGCGACATGGGCGAGCGCTGCCGCGCGCGCACCCCCCGGCAGGATGAAGTCCTTGAGCGGGGGAAGCGCGGCGTTGAAACGGTCGAGATCGCGCTCGAGGCGCCCGACGTGGGACTTGCTCATGATGGGGTGGCCGGGCACGCTCAATTCCCCGCCGAGATCGAACAGATCGTGCTGAACGTCATCGAGGCAGCCGCGCACCGCGTCCGGCAGGGTCTCCGCGAGCAGGACGCCGAGCGCGCTGTTCAGTTCGTCCACTGCGCCGATCGCCGCGATGCGCGGCGCGTCCTTCGCCACGCGCGAGCCGTCGGCGAGTCCGGTCGTGCCGCCATCGCCGGTGCGGGTGTAGATCTTTGTCAGACGGTGGCCCATGGCGTGCTCGGGCTGGTCGAATTGATTATAGTGGCCAGGGCAACCTGTGAATAGCGGGACAGCTCAAGCTTTCACCGGACTTCGTCACCCGAGGCGTCACCATCGCAGAAGAATTCCGGCGGAGCGTGCCGAAATTTCAATCGTGCTATCCTAGCCGCGCTTCGGTGATATCGGGTGCGAAGCGCATGTCAGCCCTTTCCAACCTCCGTCGGATGCTGTCGCGAGAAAGCTTGCGACGCGACCTGACGTCACGTTTCGGCCGCGGATATGCGGAGGGAGGAACGCGGCTGCTCTATACCGGAATCTCGGCTTCCCCGGAACGCAAGCTCCTGTTTCGCGCTTTGCTCGTGCTCGGACTGTTCGGCATCGTGATACTGGTGTTCTGGCTCGACCGGGCAGGCCTCGAAGATTCCCTCGACGGCGAGATTTCCTTCTCCGACATCATCTATTTCACCTTCGTGACGGTGACGACGGTGGGATACGGGGATATCGTTCCCGTCACCGAACGCGCGCGCCTCATCGACGCGCTGCTGGTGACACCGATCCGGATTTTCGTCTGGTTCATCTTCCTGGGCACGGCCTATGAGTTCATCGTCAGGCGGGTTATCGAGGACTTCCGTATGAACGCGATTCAGCAACGTCTGGAGTCCCATATCATCGTGTGCGGCTATGGCTTTAGCGGGCGAGTCGCGGCGCGCGAGATGGTCGCAAAGGGACAGCCCAAGGAGAAGATCGTCGTGATCGATACCAGGGCCGACCGGCTCGAGCTGGCGGCGGAGGCCGGGTATATCGGATTGCGCGGGGACGCCAGCCGCGAGGCTACGCTGCGCGAAGCCCGGGTGGGATCGGCGAAGGCGGCGCTGATCTGCCTTTCCCCCGACAATACTTCGGCGCTAACAGTGCTCACCGTGCGCTCGCTCAACGACGGCATCCGGATCGTGGTCCTGGTCCAGGACGAGGAAAACCAGCAGCTGATGCGGCGCGCCGGAGCCGACGAGGTGGTGGTTCCCGCCAAGATGGCGGGCTTCCTCGCCGCGGATGCGGTCGCATCGCGCTACACCACGCGCTTCGTGTCCGACATCCTGTCCTCCAGCGGCGGCGTGCTGCGGATCGTGGAACGCGGTGCGCGCGAGTCCGAGATCGGCCGGCACTTTCGTGACGTGCCCCGTCAGCTGGTGGTCGCCGTTGAGCGTGACGGCAAGCTCATCGGCTTCTGGGATCATCCGGAGGAAACGGTGCGCAAGGGCGATCTGGTGTTTTCCATCGAAGGCCATTAGGCCGGCGACCGCGGGCAACCGCTCGCCGCCGGAGCACGAAGAAATGCCAGCGCTTCCTGATCCCCACGCGATTGCCGCAATGATCCTCGTCGTGGCGGCGCTCATCCTGTTCGCCACGGAACGGCTCGCGATTGAAACCTCTTGCCTGCTGGTGCTCGGCACGCTCGTGCTCGGCTTCCAGCTGTTCCCGTACGAGCACGGTGGCTCGGCGATACGGGCCAGCGAGTTTTTCGCCGGATTCGGCCACGAGGCGCTGGTCACCGTGTGCTGCCTCATGGTCATGGGCCAGGCGCTGGAATCGACTGGCGCGTTGAAGCCGGTGGCTACGGTGCTGGCGCGCGCGTGGGCGGCGCAGCCGATGGTCTCGTTGCTGTTGACGCTCATCGCAGGGGCAGTGCTGAGCGCGTTCGTCAACAACACGCCGATCGTCGTGCTGCTGCTGCCAACCCTCATCGGCATATCGCTGGGAGGAAATGTCCGCATCTCTTCCGTGCTGATTCCGATGGGATTCGCGACGCTGCTCGGCGGCATGGCGACCAGCATCGGCACGTCGACGAACCTGCTGGTGGTCGGAGTGGCTGCCGATCTCGGCATGCGCCGGCTGGGAATGTTCGACTTCGCGCTGCCGGCGGTGATCGCCGGGTCGATCGGGATCCTCTACCTGTGGTTGATCGCGCCCCGCATCCTGCCCGACCGCACCCCGCCGCTGAAGGACACCTCGCCCCGCGTATTCGAGGCGCTGCTCTACATCGAGAAGGACAGCGCGGCCAGCGGCAAGACGCTCGCCGAGGTGCGGAAGCAGGCCGGCGAAAAATTTTACGTCCTCGGAATCGAGCGGGGCGAGGGACTGACGGTGACGCGGCTGCCGTCCGTCACGCTCCAGCCGGGCGACCGGCTGCGGGTGCGCGACACTCCCGAAAATCTCAAGGAATTCGAGCGCGCGCTGGGCGCGAAGCTGCACAATGTCGGCGAGGAAAAGCACATCGTGAGCGAGGAACATCCGCTGTCCGCTGCCGACCAGCAGATCGCCGAGATCGTGGTCACGGAGAACTCGGTGCTTCAGGGGCGCACGCTGTCCCAGCTCCGGTTCTCGGACCGGTACAACCTGGTGGTTCTGGCCATCCATCGCGCCCGGCCCGGCGCGGTCCCGGGAGACCTCTCGGAAATCCGGCTCGCCGGCGGGGACGTGCTGCTGCTGCAGGGGGCAAAGGAACGCATCGCCGAACTCAAGCGCGGTGGCAATCTGCTGGTGCTGGACGCGACCATGGACGTGCCGCAGACGAAAAAGGCGCCGCTCGCGCTGCTGATCATGGCGGCCGTGATCATGCTTGCCGCGCTGGGAATCGTGCCGATCCTCGTGGGCGCGGTGGCGGGCGTTGTGGTCATGCTGCTCACGCGCTGCCTGGACTGGGAGGACGTCGGCGCGGCGTTGCGCATACAGGTGATCATGATCATCGTGACGAGTCTCGCGCTCGGGATGGCGCTGATGCGCACGGGCGCCGCCGAATACGTGGCGCAGCTCTATGTTGCGCTGGCGTCCGGGCTGCCGCCGGCCGGCGTGCTGAGCGGCTTGATGCTGGTGATGGCGTTTCTGACCAACGTGGTGTCGAACAACGCTGCCGCCGTGATCGGCACGCCGATTGCCATGGGCATCGCGCGGCAGCTTGATGCGCCGCTCGAGCCCTTCGTCCTCGCGGTGTTGTTCGGCGCCAACCTCAGCTTTGCGACTCCCATGGCCTACCAGACCAACATGCTGATCTACAGCGCGGGCGGCTACCGTTTCTCCGATTTCGTGCGCGCCGGCGTGCCGCTCGCGATCCTCATGTGGCTCGTCCTTTCCTTCGCCTTGGCAGTGCTGTATCGCCTGTAGCGTCGAGCGCCGCAGCGCCCACAAATAGTCTGATAGAATTCAAGGACATGCGGATCGCACGGTGAGCAAGCGCAACCTGTACCTCAAGCTGTTCGTTTCGGGTGTCGCCTCGACCAGCCTGTATTTCCTGCTCTATTTCTACGAGAGCGAGATCATGGAGGGCTTTACCCGCACCGACGGGTTTTATCCGATGCTGCCGGTCCTTGCCGCACTCCTGTTCTCGTTTACGCACGGAGCGTTCACCGCCTATTTCTGGGAAGCGCTCGGCGTGACCGCCCGCAGGACGAAATAGCAGCACGCCGTGGAACTCCACGCCGTTCAATTCCTCGACCTGACGGTCGCCAACGTCGTCGGGCTGCTGGTGATCGGGTTTGTCGGCGGCGTGGTCAGCGGCTTCATCGGCTCGGGCGGCGCGTTCGTGCTGACGCCGGCAATGATGAGCATCGGCGTGCCGGCGATCGTTGCCGTGGCGAGCAACATGTGCCACAAGTTCCCGAAGGCGATCGTCGGAGCGTACCGGCGCTACCGGTTCGGGCAGGTCGACGTCAAGCTCGGCCTGGTGATGTCGGCATCCGCCGCCGCGGGCGTTTGGATCGGGACGGGCATCCAGCATGCGATCAACGTCAAGTTCGGTGAAGCCGGTTCGAACCTGTACGTGAGCCTTGCGTTTGTCATCGTGCTCACCATCGTCGGCGGCCTCGTGCTCTACGATACGCTTCGAATCTACCGTTCCGGCAGCCTCGGGGCCGTCGAGAAGACGGCGCGGCTCGCGAAATGGATCCAGGCGCTCGAGGTTCCCGGGACCATGATGCGATTCGAAACCGCCGGCATCCGGGTTTCCGCGCTTTTCATCCTGCCGCTGGGATTCGCGACCGGCGTGCTTGCGGCGACCATTGCGGTTGGCGGCTTCATCGGCGTGCCGGGGATGATCTACGTGCTTGGGGTGTCGAGCCTGGTGGCGAGCGCAACGGAGCTCGTGATTGCGTTCGTGATGGGTCTGGGGGGCACCTATATCTTCGCAACCCACGGACTCGTGGATATCCGGCTCGCACTGATCCTGCTCGCCGGGTCGTTGTTCGGCGTGCAGCTCGGCGCCATCGGTACCACGTACGTCAAGCCCTACGTCATCAAGGCCGTCATGGCCGCGATCATGCTGATCGTGGCGCTGAGCCGCGGCCTCGTGGTTCCGGTCTACCTTGCGCAGCTCGAGGTGCTGGAACTGGGCGCGTACAGCCGGGCCTGGCTGCAGATCGCGAGTTTCTGGCTTCTGATACTTGCGCTCTGCGTCGGGGGCTTCATGATCATCGGCGCGATGCTGCGCGGCCACCGTGCCGTCGTGCTGCAAGGCAAGCAGAAGCAGGTTCTGCAGGCAAAATAGGCCGCGCCTTACGCGGCTGTTCTGCCGGCGCCCGGCGGGAGCGGCTCGCCGTTGGGCAGGCTGACGTGGCATTCCCGGAAGATGCGCGCCGTGCAGCCCCGGCAGACTCCGGAATCGAGCTTGCGGTAAATCGTAGAGACCGGCCGGCTCTTCACGGGATAGAGGTTGTCCTCGCCGATGTCGCGCAGATAGCCGCCGCGCTCGAGCAGTCCGCGCACGGCGTCCTTCATGCGGTAGAAGTAGAGACCGCCGTCCTCGCGCCGCCGCCGCCGCGCTTCCTGCGCCAGCATCTGCGCGCCCGCCATGTCTACGAAGTTGATGCCGCTTGCCACGATCAGCACGTGCTTCTGTGCCGGTCCGGTTTCCTCGAGCCTGCGCTGCACGTGGTCCACCGCGCCGAAGAACAGCGACCCGTTCACCCGCAGCATCTTGAGCTGGGGGCAATCGGGCAGCCCGCTGTCGGCGGTGAAGTGATAGCTGTCAGGGGCGGGATCGGGCTTGACGTCGAGAATGATGGGGCGGGACGTGCGCGTCAGGTAGAGCATCACGGACATGAGCACGCCCACGTAGATCGCGAATTCGAGGTCCGCGAACAGGGCCGCGAGAAAGGTGAGCAGCATCACCGCCGATTCCTGGCGGCTGGTCCGGAATACCGCGGCGATGTAATGCCGGTCGATCAGGCTCCACGCCACCATGAACAATATCGCCGCCATGACCGCGAGCGGCAGGTGCGCGATCAGGGGCGCCACGACGAACAGGATTGGCACGAGCAGGAGCGCCGAGAACACGGATGCAAGCGGCGTGCGCGCTCCCGCTTCGTGGTTGACCCCGCTGCGGTTGAAGGAGCCGCTCGACGCGTAGGCCGAGAAGAAGCTGCCCACCAGGTTTGACAGCCCCTGGCCGATGAACTCCTGACTGCCGTCCAGGCGTTGCCCGGACTTTACCGCGAGGGCGCGCGCGATCGATGCCGCTTCGGTCAACGCGAGTATCGTCACCGCCAGGGCGACCGGCAGGGTAATGCGAAGTGCCTCGGAGGAAAAATCCGGCGTCGAAAGCACCGGCAGCGTGGCGGGCAGCGTGCCGACCATCGTGATGCCGGTTGCCGCTGCGCCGAAGACGAAATCAAGCGCGGCGGCGGCGGCGCTGCCCACGATCATCGCGGCGATCATGTAGGGAAACCGGGGCGCGAATCTGCGGCAGAGGATACCCACGAGCAGCGTGGCCGCTCCGACGCCGGTCACGTACGGGTTGATATCGCTTAGAGCGAGGGCGAAATCGTGCCAGGTCCTGGTGAAGGAGCTGCCGGCCGGAAGGTCGACGCCGAAGAAATGCCTGATCTGGGACGCGAATATCAGGCACGCCGCGCCTGCGGTGAAACTGATTACGACCGTGTGCGAGATGAAGTTGACGAGCGCGCCCATGCGCGCAAACCCCATCGTGAGCTGCATCAGGCCGACCAGGAAGGTGAGCGTGAGCGCGAGGCGGATGTACTCGTCGCTGCCGGGTTGCGCGAGCGGGGCGAGACTCGCGAAAAGAAAGATCGAGATGACGTTGGTCGGCCCGGACACGAGATGCCACGACGAGCCGAACAACGCGGCCACGATCGCCGGCACCATCGCAGCATAAAGCCCGTACTGCGGCGGCAGTCCGGCGAGCGTCGCGAACGCGATGCCCTGGGGCAGGACGATGACGGCGCCGATCAACCCGGCGACGGCATCGACCCGCAACGTCTCGCGGCTGACGCGGGGCCACCAGCGCAGGAACGGCAGCAGGCCGCGGAAGCGGCCGGCGACCGCGGCGAGAGGGAGAGGCGTCACGTCACGAGGTGATTCCGGCAGAATAATTGAATTATCCGGCAGCACGCACCGCCCTGGCAACGCTACACGTGCGCCGTTTTTGGGTATAATCGCGCGCAGATTCTCGGGAGGAAGAAAGCCAGTCAATGAAAAACTGCCGCTGGATTTTTACGATCGTGACCAGTATCGTGCTCGCCGCTGCGACGTCCGCGCTGGCGGCTGAAGGCGATGCCGCCGCGGGCAAGAAGAAGAACTCGATGTGCGTCGGCTGCCACGGCATCGGGGGTTACAAAACCGTGTTCCCCGAGGTCTACCACGTGCCCAAGCTGGGTGGCCAGCACGCGGCGTACCTCGTCAAGGCGCTGCAGGAGTACAGGGCGGGCAACCGCCTCCACCCGACGATGCGCGCAATCGCGGCGGGCCTGTCCGATCAGGACATGGCGGACCTGGCGGCGTATTACGCGTCCGATTCCATGAAGTCGGCGGCCAAGTGAGGAGAAATCAGATGATGAAGATCCTGCTTGGCGCCGGTTGCGTGATCGTCGCGACGAGCGCGCCCGCGCTCGCCGGCGACGCCGATGCCGGAAAGAGGAAGTCCCAGACCTGTGTCGCATGCCATGGCCCCGACGGCAACAGCACCGCGCCCGATTTCCCGAAGATCGCGGGTCAGCACTACGACTACCTCCTGAAGGCGCTGAAGGACTACAAGTCGGGCGCGCGCAAGAGTCCGATCATGGCGCCGCTGGCCGCGAATCTCACGCAGCGCGACATCGAGGACCTCGCCGCCTGGTATTCGAGCCAGAGGGGGCTCGTCACGAAGTACTAGGATTCAGGATCCACGATTCAGTAATGCGCGCGGCGATGCCGCGCGTTTTTTTTCGGCTCACCACTCACCACTTACCACTCACCACTCACGCTGTCTTGTGCTTGTATTCGCACAATTCGCGGATCAGGCACTGTGGGCACTCGGGCTTGCGTGCCTTGCAGACATAACGCCCGTGCAGGATCAGCCAGTGGTGGGCATCGGGCTTGAACTCCTCCGGCACCACCTTGAGCAGCCGCGTCTCCACTGCCAGGACGTTGCCTCCAGGCGCGATCCGGGTGCGGTTCGCGACCCGGAAGATGTGCGTATCCACCGCGATCGTGGGCTCTCCGAATGCGGTGTTTAGGATCACGTTCGCGGTCTTGCGGCCCACGCCGGGCAGCCGCTCCAGCTCCTCGCGCGTGCGCGGGACTTCGCCCCCGTGCCGCTCCAGCAGCAGCTTGCACGCCGCGATCAGATTCTTCGCCTTGGTCCGGTAGAGCCCGATGCGCCGGATATGGCGCTCCAGCCCCCGGCGGCCGAGCTTGAGCATGGCATCGGGAGTGCTGGCTGCCCGGAACAGAGCGGGTGTCGCGAGGTTCACGCTCTTGTCCGTAGCCTGCGCAGACAGCACGACCGAGACCAGGAGCTCGAACGGCGACGCGTAGACGAGCTCGCTGCGCGGCGCCGGGTTTGCGGCGCGCAACAGGGTGAAAATGCTGCGGATTTTTTCGGGCTTCATGCAGCCGCGTTCTTCTGATTGCCGGGTGGGATCGCGGCTCATTATAATCAGCCGGCAAATGAAATCGATCCGGTTCTCCCTGCATTGCGCGCTGTGGGCGGCCCTGCTGGCATCCGCGCCCGTGGCCGCGCAGCAGGTGACGCTCGAGCGCGATTCTCCTCTTTATGCCGAGCCGCGGCTCGACGCCTCGCAGGTGGCGCAGCTTAAGACCGGCGCGACCGGCGAGGTGATCGGGAAACAGGGGGCGTGGCTCAATATCAAGGCGCCGGAGGCGAGCGGCTGGCTGTTTTCCTTCAACGTGCGCTTCCCGAGCCAGCATGCGGGCACGGGCGACTCGGGCGCGGGCTCGGCCGCGGGGCGGGTGTTCGGCCCGCGGCGCAACGTGAGCGTCACCAGCACGATCGGCATCCGCGGCATCGGGGAAGAGGACCTCAAGCAGGCGAACTTCAATGCTGACCAGATGAAGCTGCTCGAAGGCTACGCTGCTACCAAGCAGGCGGCGGAGGAGAAGGCGCGCGGTTCCGGCCTCGCGCCGGCAAGCGTCGAATACATGGATGCGAAGAAATGAAAGTTGCGTTCCGACATGCGATCGCCGCCGCGCTGATGGCCGCTGCTGCCGGGTACGCGGCGGCCGCGTCGATCGATCTCGGCCGCATCTTCGACGTGGGCCGGGACCTGAGGACGGCCACTACGAGCCTCGACGAGCCCGAGGAGATTGCAGTCGGCCGCGAGGTGGCGGGTCGCACGCTGGGCGCGGCGCCCCTGGTGGCGGACGCCGAGCTGCAGGCGTACGTCAACCAAGTCGGGCGCTGGGTCGCAATGCAGTCCGAGCGCCCCGACCTGCCGTGGCATTTCGGAGTGCTCGACACCTCCTCGGTCAATGCCTTCGCCGCGCCCGGCGGCTACGTGCTGATCACGCGCGGGCTCTACGAGATGCTCAACAGCGAAGCACAGCTCGCGGGCGTGCTCGGGCACGAGATCGGCCACATCGTGCAGCGCCACCACGTCAAGGTGATGCAGCAAAGCGCCCTGGTCTCCGCCGGGGCGCGAGCGGCTCAGCGCAGCGACCGCAACCTCCTCGTCAATAACCTGATCGGCACCGGCGCGGAGGTGATGGCGCGAGGGCTCGACAAGGATGCGGAGTTCGAGGCCGACCGGATCGGCGTCGTGCTCGCCGCGCGCGCCGGCTACAGTCCGTACGGCCTGGTCGAGGTTCTGCACCTGCTCGCGGCACGGACCGCGGACGACACCTCGCTCGCACTTTTGTTCAAGACCCATCCCGCGCCCGGCGAGCGCCTGACGCAGCTCGGCGACGCGCTCGCGCCGCGCGTCGCCGTGCTCCCCGCGGGCAAGGAACCCTCTATCCGCCAGGTGGATCCGAAGACGCCGCCACCGGCCGCGTCGAAACCGGCTCCGGTCGAAGGCGCGCGTGCGCTGCAGCAGGAGGGAGGAGGGACCACGATACCTTCGGGCGGCAGCTCGCCGAGCAGGGGTTTGGACGCAGGTGGCATCCTGCGCGGCATCTTCGGCCGCTGATCAGCGTTTGCTCAGGCGCTGGCGGGCGCGCTGCATGACGCGCTCGACAGTCGCCTGCTTCTTGCGCTGCGCAGCCTTGTCGAATCCCGGCGCGAGCCGCGCCGCCCGCTCGCGTTCGAGCCGTTCCGCTCTCGCTTCGTAGCGCCGCCGGTACTGGCCGGCGCGTCGCAGGCGCTCTTCGTGCGTCCAGGTTTCCCCGGTCTCGATCATGTCGATGCAGTCGACGGGGCAGGGCGGCACGCACAGCCTGCAACCGGTGCATTCGGCCGCGATCACCGTGTGCATGAGCCGCGCCGCCCCGACGATGGCATCCACCGGGCACGCCTCGATGCACAGCGTGCAGCCGATGCAGGCCTGCTCGTCGATGACGGCCACAGCCGGAGCCCTGGCGGGACCTTGCGCCATTTATCGACCGCAGAGCTCGGAAACGCACTCGCGCACCAGCGCCGGGCCGCGATAGACGAGCCCGGTATAGAGCTGGACCAGGGATGCGCCGGCGGCGATTTTCTCGCGCGCGTCGGCGCCGGTCATGATGCCGCCCACTGCGATCACCGGCAGCTTTTCCGCCAGAGCGTGCGCGAGCTGGCGCACCACGTATGTGGCGCGCGCCTTGAGCGGAGCCCCCGAGAGCCCGCCCGCTTCGAGCTCGTGCGGGTGGCCGGTGACGCCATCGCGCGTCACCGTGGTGTTGGTGGCGATCACGGCGTCGACGGCATGCCTGCGGAGCGAAGCCGCGATCGCTTCGATCTGCAGGCGATCGAGGTCGGGCGCGATCTTCACCACGAGCGGAACGGACCTGCCATGCCTGGCGGCCAGTGCGCGCCGCTCGGACATGAGCGTCGAGAGCAGCGCATCGAGCGCAGCCGCGCCCTGCAGCCGCCGCAGGTTCTCGGTGTTGGGCGAAGAAATATTCACCGTCACGTAGCTCGCTAGGGAATAAACCTTGCGCAGGCAGGCGACGTAGTCATCCGCCGCGCGCTCGAGCGGGGTGTCGAAGTTCTTGCCGATGTTGATGCCGAGCACGCCGCGGTAGCGCGCGCGCTGCACGTTCTCCACCAGCTGATCCACACCCACATTGTTGAACCCCATGCGGTTAATGACGGCGCGCGCGGCGCGGATGCGAAACATCCGCGGGCGTGGGTTGCCCGGCTGCGGGCGCGGCGTGACGGTGCCGATCTCGAGAAACCCGAAACCGAGCCGCGCCAGCGTGTCGATGTACTCGCCGTTCTTGTCCAGGCCCGCGGCGAGCCCCACCGGATTCGGGAACCGGATGCCCATCAGCTCGCGCGCGCAGCCGGCGGGCGCAGATCCCGCCGTGGGCGCGAGTCCGATGCGTCCAAGAAACCTGAGTGATCGCAGGGTGACGTGGTGCGCGGTCTCGGGATCGAGTGCAAACAGCAGTGGGCGCGCGAGAGCGTACGTCATCGCGCTATTTTACGTGAGCAGCGAGCGATGAGCCGTAGCCAGCGCGCGCAGCGCCGGAGCGGCGCGCGCCTCGACGCAATCGGCCGATCAGGCGGTTCTGCCCGCTTTCCGGAAGTCGGCGCCGAAGCTGCCCGCCGCGGGGATTGGACGAACGTCTTGCCGCGTGCCGATGACCAGGACGTAAATGCCCATTATGACCAGCCAGCACACGAGGGCCGACCACAGATTGTGCGAGAGAAAGTGCGCGCCCTGCGCGACCCGCGCCATACCGAACGCCGTGCCTGCCGTCAGACCTCCCCACAGGCCCGCCGCCGCCAGCCGCCGGTTCCCCAGCGCATACCCCGCGAAGTAGAACGCGAGCAGGCAATAGCCGGCGGAGGCGTGTCCGCCTGGAAAGCAGTGTCCCGGGGGCGAGCCGTGTTGCGGGATGGCGAACAGCGAGAGGTGCGGCGCGAAGCCGCCGAATTCCTGGAGGTTCCACGGACAGTGACGCGCGCTTGTGGCCTTGAGCACGGCCACGGCGAGCGGGGCGAGCGTCATGGCCAGCGACAGGAAGAGCAGCAGCCGGCGGTGCGGCCTGAGTTCAGGCAGCACGCAGCTCAGCAGGCACAGCGCCAAAATGAAGCAGCCTGTGACAACGACCGCACGCTTGGCCCATTGGTGTCCGAAGATTTCCAGCGCATGGCTGTTGCGCAGCGGAAAGACGAGAGCGACGGGATCGAAGAACCAGGCGCTGATCGTGGAGTCGAGCGCGGTCGTTTCCAAAAGGAGCAGGACCGCCACGGCGGGCAGTACCGGGGCCAGGTGGCGCAGCAGGAATGCAGATCGGGCGGTCACAGCCCGCGGTCACGACCTGCACGGGCGGAACAGGTCGCGTTCCGGCTGGTAGATTGCGGTCCGAACGTTGGAGAGGCCCAGCAGCGAGTGATAGACGTTGTCGTGCGAGAGCGGCTCGCGCTGCCGGTGCTCCAGACAGTCCGTGTCGATGCCGAGACGGTCGCGCAGGCCCGCGGACAGCCAAAGCAGCATTGGCACGTGCGTCTGCTCGCGCGGCGCCAGGGTGTACGGAATGCCGTGAAGGTAGAGCCCGTTCTCGCCGAGCGACTCCCCGTGGTCGGAAACGTAGAGAAGAGCGGTGTCGAAGCGGTCGGCGGCTGCGCGCAGCAGCTCGATCACCTGGCTCAGCACGTGGTCGGTATAGCGCAGCGTATTGTCGTAGGTGTTGACGATGCTCTCCCGCGTGCAGCTGTCGAGCTGCGCGGTGCGACAGACCGGGGTGAAGACCTCGAAGGACGGCGGGTAGCGCTTGTAGTAGGCCGGACCGTGACTGCCCTTCATATGGAGTACGATGACGGCGTCGCCATGCGGGCCGTCGAGGCGGGCCTGCAGGGCGTGCACCAGGATGCCGTCGTAGCATTCTCCGTCGCTGCACAATCCCGGCATTTGCCGGGTTGAGAAATCCTCATGCGGCACGCGGTTGCACACGCCCTTGCACCCGGGGTTGTTGTCAAGCCAGTACACCTCGATGCCGGCGTGCCGCAGGACGTCGAGCAGCCCCTCGCGGCGCTGCGTGAGCGCAGCGTCGAAGCGGGCGCGGCCGACGTCCAGGAACATGCACGGCACCGAGACGGCGGTGGACGTGCCGCACGCGCTGACATCGCGGAAGGTGATCACGTTCTGGTGCGCGAGTTCCGGATTGGTTTGCCGTGGATAACCGTTGAGTGAGAAATTCGCCGCGCGCGCCGTCTCGCCGACCACCAGCACTGTAAGCGTCGGGTGAACCGCGTGCGCCACCGGTATAGCGCGTGTCGCGTCCGCGCCGACTGATTGCAGCACGGGGGGTGCGGCCAGCTGCCGCTTGAGGTGGCTGTGCAGCGCGGCCGCGACGTTGTGTGGCGCGAGCATCAGGCGCAGCTCCCGGTGATTGCGGATGAGAGTCGAGTAGTGCTGATAATTCATGAAGAGCACGGCGCCAAGGCACGCGATGGCGGCCACAGCGTGCACCGCCTTGACGCCAAGCTCGTGCGTCCAGGTCGCCTCCGCCGTGCGGATTCGCCAGATCGCGACGGCCGGCGGGCCGGCGAACGCGAGCAGCCAGGCCCCCAGTCGCCAGGTGACGAGGTCGAGCGCTTCGGCGGAGTTGGTTTGCGCAACGTTGGTGAGCATGCCCTCGTCGAGCAGCGCGCCGTAGGCCCAGGTGAAATAGGTTGCGGCTGCGGAGACGAGCAGCACGACGCCGAGCACGGGTCGGGTGGCGCGTCCCCACGCAAGCAGGAGCAGCAGCAGGTGCGTCCACGCCAGCACTGCCAGCGGCAGGGTCAGCACGAAGAGGAAATCTCCGGGGCGCAAGCCGCCCACGTGCTGCGAGACCGCGCGCCAGAACGGAAAGTTAACCGCGGCTACCAGCCAGATCGAGGCGAGCAGGACGAGCGTGGAACGGCGCAGCGCAATCGTCGCCACGGGAACCCGGGCGGGCTTCACTTTGCAGGTGCCGGGCCGCGCAGATGGCGCGCGGCGACGCGACCCTGCCGGACGAGCGGTCCGTCTACAATTCGCGGCAGCAGTCCATTGAGCCGAGCGAAGAAGCGCTCCGCGAAGCCGATCGTAACCTCCTCCCGACCCGTGGCCAGTGCGTCCGCGATTGCGCGTGCGACCTTTTCCGGTGGATCCATCGGCTGTCCGGTTTGCTTCATCAGCGCGCGTACGGCCGGCCCGTTCATCGCCGTGGCGGTAGTGCGAGGCGCGACGTAAAGCACCTTCACGCCCGTGTCGGCGAGCTCCCTGCGCAGCGCTTCCGAAAAGCCGCGCAACGCGAACTTGCTTGCGGAATAGGCCGCGAAGTGAGGAAAACCGATCGCTCCGAGCACGGAGCCGACATTCACGATGCATCCACCGCCGCGGGCCATCAGGTGCGGCAGCGCGGCGCGCGCGAGGAGCAGGGGCGCGGTCACGTTGACTGCGATCAGCTCGCGCAGCGCCGCCTCGTCTTCTCCGGCGAAGGCCCCAAAGCGCGATTGGCCGGCGTTGTTGATGAGCGCATCGATTCCGCCCAGGGCACCGGCCGCGCGCTCCACGAGGCCGGAGTGCCCGTCGGGCCGCTCCAGATCGAACTCGAAAGTCGCGGCCGCACCCCCCGCCGCCTCGATGTCGCGAACAAGCGCGCCGAGGCGGTCGCGGTTGCGGCCGAACAGCGCTAGGCGGGCCCCGCGTCGGCAGAGCTCGAGCGCGAGGCAACGGCCGATCCCGCCGCTCGCGCCCGTCAGGAGTATGCGGCTGCCGGCGAGCTTCATGCCACGGCCTCCCGCGCGCGGGAGGCAAGCCGACGCGAATCGAGTGCCCGGAAGACGTCGCCGTACAGACGGTAGAAAACTTTCGCGCACCGGGTGAGCTCGGCACGGTCGCCCGCGTCGGTCAGCCGGTTCACGATCGAGGCGAAGAAACGGGTATGGCCGATGTCGAGCTCGCCGTGGGAGGTGAGATAGGTGAACGCGGCTGGCGGAAGCCGCAACGAGCTCATCAGCGCCTGCGCGGCACGGGTGGCGACTGCAGTGCTGGTGCCCTCGAGCACCAGCACCATGCCAAGGAACCCGACGGGATTGATGCGGGCGATGACGTCATAGGCGTAGGACACCAGCAGCTCGGCAGGCAGCTCGGGCCGGCCGTTGCGCACCGCCTCCGCGTCTCCGCCGCACGTGCGTATGTCGTCGAGGATCCATTCCTGGTGCCCGGTTTCCTCCTTGATGTACTCGGCAATCGCCGTTCGCAGCCATTCGAGTCGGGCGGGCAGGGCCGCGCCACAGGCCATCAGCAAGGGGAGCGTGTGCTTTACATGATGGTAAGCCTGCTCCAGAAACGCGACATAGTCAGCGCGCGTCAGCCGGCCGGCCGCGCCGTCGCGAATGAACGGAAGCGCCAGCAGTTCACTGCGTTCGCGTTCCGTGGCCCGCAGGAGCTCATCGTGAAACGACATGTTCTTCCTCTTGGTACAAGTTACTGATGTGGGGCTGATAACGCTTCGCAAGCTGGGCGCGACGCAACCGGCCGTTGGCGGTCAGCGACCCGTTGCCGAAGGTCAACGGTTCTTCCGCCACGATCCAGCTCCGGATCCGTGCGTAGTCGGGCAGCGTGCGATTGGCGCGCCCGACCGCGGCGCCGATGGAGGCAACTCCGTGGCCTGCGCGCGGCGCGATTACCGCCGCCACCCACGGGCGCGCTTCGCCGAATACCCATGCCCGCTCGATCTCGGGCTCGAGCGCGAGCGTGGTCTCGATCCACTCCGGGGAAACGTTGCGGCCGTATGAAGTGATGAAGCAGTCCTTCTTGCGGCCGGTAAGGTGCAGGTAGCCTTCGTCGTCGAGGTGGCCGATATCACCGGTCGGCCAGGGGCCGCGGGCGGGGGCGTCCTCGCCGCAATAGCCGAGGAACGTCGCGCCCGACACGAAGACCTCTCCATCGCGGGCGAACGACAGCGCGCAATGCGGCAGCGGCCGTCCGGCGCTGCCGCGCCGGTTGGCGTCCGGCGTATTCAGCGTCACCACCGACGCGCACTCGGATAGTCCATAGCCCTCGTATACCGGCAGCCCGAGAGTCGCGGCGCGCTGGAGCAAGGTGGGCGCAACCATGGCGCCGCCGACAGCCAGGAAACGCAGCGCCGCAGGCACCGGAGCGCCAGCTTCGATGCGCTTCACCATGGCTTGCAGCATCTGCGGCATCACGATGGCAGTCGTCGCGCGATTGCGGGCCATTGCGTCGAGCAGCCGCTCCGGCGTTACCCCGGAAGCGCCAACGACCCCGATCTCTTCCAGCGGCGGCAGTGCGGAGCACGCGCCCGCGATGAGGGACGCGTAGACGCCGACATTTTCGAGCAACGTCGCAAGTGGCAGCACGCCGAGATGGCGGTCCCCGGCACCCAGCTCGCATGCCGCCGCGAGCGAGCGCGCCACCTGTGTCAGGGCGTCGCCACCAAGGCAGACACCTTTCGGGTCATTCGTCGTGCCCGATGTGTACGTGATCTTGACCGTCCCTTTGGGTAACGTGCGCGCCGCTCCCGCGCCAACCCACAGCCGCGCCAGCCGGCGTCCGGCCACGCGCAGCTCGGGACCCGGCGCGGCCGGCAAACCGCCCATCCTCAGCTGCTCGAGGCAGGATTCCGGCTTATCGGTGACAACGCACTCGACGCCCGCATCCGAAATGGCGTGGGCCCGCTGCAAAAACGAGAAGAAGGCAGGAAGCGGAAGGCACGGCAGCCTGGCCGCAAGCAGGGCGAGGTCGGTTACGATCCACTCCGGAGAATTGTCGATGCACAACGCCACCGGCTTTGATGTGTGCTCGCGCAGTTCTCCTGCGACACGCCCGATGGTCTGATTGAGGGCGCCGTAACTCATTTCGTGCGCGCCATCGGTCAGCGCGATGTCGCGCGGGCGTGCGGCCGCACGGCGGCCGATGGCGGCGATCACCGGGTGCATACGGCCTCGCACAGTGTTTCGAAGGCGGCGCTGACGTTGACCGCGGTCACCTGCGGCGACTGCTCGTAGTAGCTGCCCCACTCCGCCCGCGCCGCCGCGTCGAGCCGCGCGCCGTCCGCGGCCGCCAGCATGATGAGGGGAATGCCGAGGCTGAGGAAACTGTTGCGCAGTGCCGGGACGGCGGTGAACACCACCCATCCCGGGCCGCCGGCGTGCAGATGGTGCGTGAGATGGATGATCAGGCGGCGGGCGTGGCCTGCCCGCGCGACGGCGAGATTGCCGACCTCGAGGATGTCATGGCGGTCTACCCGCGTTCCCGCCGACGCAGACAGCACGTCCTCGACCGGATTGTCCAGATAGGTTTCCAGCAAAAGCCGCTCGCCGGCGGCGTGGCGCAGTCCGCACGCGGCGGCGATCTCCGTGCCGCGGTAGAGCGCCATCAGCGCGGGCATCAGCCTCGAGAGACGCGCCCGGTAGGCGCGCAGGAAGCGGCGCCGGATGAAATCCTCGACCTGCGGGCGCTCACGTGCGCGAACGCGGCGGAAGGACCATTGCGTCGGGTGCGCGGCTGGCGCGCGGGCGGTCCTGCCGGCGGCAACTGCGCTTCCTTCGACCTGCATCGCGGACGCCTCGAAAATAGTCATCTTGATTCAGCTGCCGGCCTCGCCGACGCGTGGAGTGGAGACGCAGGCAAGGTTAGCCCAGACGGCATCAAGAATCGGTCGTCTGGCTGTGAAGAACTTGTGAAGTACTGCTAGGGGAACGTGATTTCGAACACGGAACCGCGGCCTGGCGCGCTCGCAACCTCGATCGTCCAGCCGCAGGCATCGCAGATCTGCTTCACGATCGCGAGCCCGATCCCGAATCCACCGCGCTCGGGGGGCGCGGCGCGGTAGAAGCGCTCGAACAGCTTTGGCTGGTCCTCGGCTGCGATGCCCGAACCGGAATCCGCGACCGTCAGGCGCCGTGCACCGTAGGTGATGCGGATGAAGCCGCGCTCGGTGTACTGAACCGCGTTCCGGATCAGATTGGAGAGCACGGTCTGCAGCGCCTGGCGGTTGAGGCTCAAGACCGCCTCGGGCTCCAGTTGGGCCTCGAACGACAGGCCTTTCTGGGTCATGGCCGGGCGAAACGCCCCGACGGCGTCTTCCACGCATTCCCGGATCGAGACTGGCTCCACCGCGCCGATCGACATCTCGCGGGCGAGGAACAGCAGGGTCTGGATCTGCTCTTCCATGCGCGCGGCCGCAGTGTTCATCATTTCGAGGCGTGTGCGCGACTTGTCCGGCAGCGCGCGATCAGCCAGCAGCAGCTCGCAACTGGTCCGGATCGCGGTCAGCGGCGTGCGCAGCTCGTGGCTCGCGTTGGCGGTGAACTCCTGCTCGCGCTGGATCAGGCGCGAGAGGCGGCCCAGATAATCGTCCAGCGCCCGCGCCAGCGCCTCCACTTCGGTGTCCTGGTCCGGGCTGGCAAGCGGCGGATGCGGCTGGCCGGGCGTGAGCGCTGGAAGCCGTCGCGCCAGCTCGATGACCTGCCGCGTCAGCACGCCGGCGAGCCAGTAGCCCAGCGCGAGCGCGATCACCGCAATGATTGCGAGGGATGCCAGCACGAGCCGCGAGAAATTCTGCTCGCGCTCCTCGTGCGGACCGGCGTCGTAGGACACCACGTAGAGCATGTCCCCGATCCGCCGCACACCGACATGGCGTTCTTCCAGCCTGCTGCCGATTTCGTGGTTGCCTGGCGCGAGTCCGCGCAGCTGCGGGGGCAGCTTCAACTCCTCTTCGCCAGCGCGAACGGCAAAATACTGGAGATTCGGGCCGGCTGGCTGCGGGAGATTGGGGTTGTCGCGGTGGCGCCTGACGAGGTCATCCAGTTCCTCGGCGACGATCTGGTCAATGAGCTCCTCTTCCAGGCGCTCGGACGCGATGAACAGCGTCGCGCCGAAGGTGCCGACGACCGTTATGCACGCAGCGGCAAAAAACGCCGCCACGCGCAGGCGCAGGCCGATCCTAGGCATCTGACCTGCCACCGAGCCGGTAACCGTGACCGTGTACGGTGCGGATCGGATCGTAGCCACCCGCCCGCTGGAGCTCGCGCCGCAGCACGTGCATGTGGCTGCGCAGCGAGTCGCTGCTTTCGAGTTCCTCGCCCCATGCTGCGTTCTCGAGCTCCTTGCGGCTCAGCACGCGATCGGGTTGTGACATCAGCGCTTCCAGGATGCGCAGGCATTTCCGGGGCAGCTTTACGTCGTGCCCGCAGAAACGCACCGACAGGCTGCCGGGATCGAACACCAGGTCGCCGGAGGTGAGTGTCCGGCCGATCACGCGTCCGGAGCGCCGCTTGTGGAGCGCAAGGAGCCGCGCCTCCGCTTCCGTCAGCGCGAACGGCTTGACGAGGTAGTCGTCGGCGCCGCCGGAGAATCCCGTCAGCTTGTCCTGGAGGGTATCGCGCGCGGTCAGCATCAGCACCGGAGTGTCGTTGTGCGCCTCTTCCCGCAGCTTGCGGCACAAAGTGAAGCCATCCATGCCGGGCAGGCCGACGTCAAGCACGATGGCGTCGAAACCGCCGGTGACCGCGAGATGCAATCCCGTCACGCCGTCGGCCGCGGCGTCCAGTGTGTGGCCCCGCGCCTCCAGGAAATCGTAGAGGTTTGCGGCGATCGCGGGATCGTCTTCGATGATCAGTACGCGCACGCGGGAAACAGGGCGGGTGGAGAAGACGCGATCGACGGCCGGCGGCCGCGGGTCACGCCTGCTGCTTCGGAGGCGTAACGGATTGCCAGCGGCCGTTGACGAGGCCCTGCATCGGCTGGAACTCGACCTTGTAGGCCATCTTGCGGCTCTGCGCGATCCAGTAGCCGAGGTAGAGGTAGGGAAGATCGAGCGTGCGGCAGAGCTCGATTTGCCACAGGATGTTGAAGGTACCGAAGCTCGCGCCGGCGACGTCGGGGTCGAAGAAGGTGTAGACCGAGGACAGCCCGTCCTGCAGCCGGTCGACGATCGAGACCATGCGGAGCATCCCGTCCTCGCGGAACTCGATCAGCCGCGACTCGACGTTGCTCTGCAGCAGGAAGTGGCGGTACTGCTCGCGGCTGTCCTGGTCCATGCCGCCGCCCGAATGCCGCCGCGACTGGTAGCGAAGATAGAGCTGGTAGTGCTCGGCGCTGTACTTGAGATCCAGCATCTCGGCCTTGAGCGTTCCGTGGCGCTTCAACGTGCGGCGCTGGGTGCGCGAGGGCTGGAATTCCTGCGCGAGAACGCGCACCGGCACGCAGGCGCGGCAGTGGTCGCAGTACGGGCGGTAAGTGAAGGCGCCGCTGCGGCGGAAGCCCGCCCGCACCAGCTCCGAGTACACCGGGCCGTCGATGAGATGGCTCGGCGTCGCGACCTGCGAGCGCGCCATGCGCTCCGGCAGGTAGCTGCACGGGTAGGGCGCAGTCGCGTAGAACTGCAGCACCGACAGCGGGAACTCAGTCAAATAAGTCATCGTCGAGGCTCCACGTCCGTCCCGTACGCGGATAGTTTACCAATTCCGTGAGCTTTCGTACAAATTCCCGGCGCGGGATCTCGCGCGCGCCGAAGCGGGCGAGCAGCGGAGTCTTCATCTGGCAGTCGATCATCTCGCAATCGCGGCGCGCGAGCTGCCGCACGAGGTGCGCGAGCGCGATCTTGGATGCGTCGGGCGCGCGCGCGAACATGGACTCGCCATAGAACATGTGTCCGAGCTCGACGCCGTAGAGACCGCCGGCGAGCGCGCCGCCGATCCAGGTCTCGACCGAGTGCGCATGGCCGGAGCGGTGCAGCCGCAGGTAGGCCTCGGCCATGTCGTCCGTGATCCAGGTTCCGTCCTGGCCGCGGCGCGGTTCGGCACAGGCGCGGATCACCTCCTCGAAGGCGCTGTCGGCGCGGACCTCGTAGTCGCGCCGGGCGAGACGTTTCCGGAGCGAGCGCGGAATTTTCAGCTCGGCGGGGATGAGCACCATGCGCGGGTCGGGGCTCCACCACAGCACCGGCTGGCCCGCGCTGTACCAGGGGAAGATCCCGCTCGCGTAGGCGTCGAGCAGCCTCGCCTCCGAGAGATCGGCGCCGGCCGCGAGCAGTCCGTTGGGTTCCTCGAGCGCGCGCTCGACCGGGGGAAACGGGTCCCCGGGGCCCAGCCACGGGATCATTACTGGGGAATTGTACGGCCGCGCGGGAAATGAAAGGCCCGCGCCGTCGCCGGCGCGGGCCCTGGTCCGGTGCGCTTGCGCGCGCGTGCTACTTGATCACGCCGCAGGCGACGCGCCCGCCGGAGTTGCCGGTGGGATCGGTCTTGAGATCGTCGGCTGCCGCGTGCACGACCACCGCGCGGCCGATGATGCCATCGGGCTGGCTGCTGCTCACGGAGATGTCGCCCACCACGAAGCTGAACTTCGCCGTGCCGTCCGCGCCGAAGTTGAGGTTCCCGAGGTCGCCGCCGTGCTTCACATCCGAGTACGGACCGCCATGCTTGCTCGTCGCCGGATTGAAATGGCCGCCGGCGCTCGTTGCGTCCGGCGCGCTGCAGTCGCCCTTCTCGTGGATGTGGAAGCCCTTGGGGCCCTTGCTGTGCCCCGTGACGGTCCCGCTGACGCGCACGAGATCGCCGACCTGGGTGAAGGTGACGGTCCCTTGCACTTTCGAGCCGCTGCGCGGCTCGAGCCTGGCGCTTGCGGTCGGCTCCTTGTCTTCCATCATGGCGCAGCCGGGAAAAAACACAAGACCGCAGGCCGCGGTCAATACGTACTTCTTCATGTTCTCCCTCCTCCGTGAACGATTGGAACGAGCCACATCAACACTATCACCCTTCATCCCTAACAGCGGACCTGCTGCTTGCAGAACTTCTCGAGATCCTTCACCTCCGTGCGACCCGCAACATGCTGGCGCGTCCGGCCGTTGCCGTAATCGAGCGCCAGCTTGAACTCGAACTTGGCGAAGAACGCATTGAACATCTCCCCGCCCAGGGTGCCGATAGCGTGCAACGCGTCGCTCTTCGCATCGTGCTCGAGCAGGACCGCTGCGAGCGGCTGCGGAGCCGGACCGCCCACGACCTTCGCGCCCGCCGCCGGGTCGTATTCGCTGTGCTCGGAGCAACAATGGATGGTGTCGGGACGCATGACCCCGGACGCAGTCGATTTTTTGCGGTAGCTGATGAAGCTGATCTGCCGCGTGGGGTAGCTCATGCGGTGCGCGCAGATCGCGGAATAGCCGACGATCGCGAGGTTGGGCCCGACGCCGCCGCTCCACTGGTAGCGGGAGCCGTCCTCGGTCTTCAACTGCACGTCGCGCAC
>DATICE010000013.1:0-19890 GCA_035456985.1 Burkholderiales bacterium
TATCTCGCGATCGTGACGCTCGGCTTCGGCGAGATCATCCGCATCTTCCTCAACAACCTGAACCGCCCCTACAACATCACCAACGGCCCGCAGGGAATCACGCTGATCGATCCGCTCGCGCTCGGCGAACTGTCACTCAACAAGGCCTACACGGTGGCCGGCTTCACGCTGGCGCCGGTGCACAACTACTATTTCGTGTTCCTCGCCTGCGCGGCGGCGTCGATCTTCATCTCGCTGCGACTCGAGGACTCGCGCGTCGGGCGCGCCTGGATCGCCATCCGCGAGGACGAGCTCGCGGCCGGCGCGATGGGCATCAACACGCGCAACCTGAAGCTGCTGGCCTTTGCCATGGGCGCGAGCTTCGGCGGGGTCGCGGGGGGGCTGTTCGTCTCCTTCCAGGGCTTCGTCAGTCCCGAGAGCTTCACGCTGCTCGACTCGATCATGGTGCTGTGCATGGTGGTGCTGGGCGGCATGGGCAACGTCGGCGGGGTCGTGCTCGGCGCTGCGCTTCTCACCGCGCTGCCCGAGGCGTTGCGCTACGCCGGACCGCTGCAGCAGGCGTGGCTCGGCGATATCTACGTGGACCCGTCGGACCTGCGCATGCTGCTCTTCGGGCTCGCGCTCGTGCTGATGATGCTGCTGCGCCCCGCGGGCCTGTGGCCTTCGTCCATGCGGCGCCGCGAGCTCGCAGGCGCGGAGGAATCCGGTGCCGTCCGCTGACCCGCCGCTCCTCGCCGCGCGCTCGCTCGGCAAGCGCTTCGGCGGGCTCGCAGCGCTCGACGGGGTATCGCTCGCGGTAGGGCGCGGACAGATCTTCGGCCTGATCGGTCCCAACGGCGCGGGCAAGACGACGCTGTTCAACGTTCTCACCGGCCTCTACCCGCCGGATAGTGGCGAGTGCGTGTTCGATGGCGAGCGGGTGAGCGGGTTGAAGCCCTACCGGATCGCGGCGCGCGGCATCGCCCGCACCTTCCAGAACATCCGGCTCTTCGCCAACATGAGCGCGCTCGAGAACGTGATGGTCGGTCGCCACGTGCGCACCCGCGCCGGCGTAGCGGGCGCCGTGCTGCGCGGTGCCGCGACGCGCGCGGAGGAAAATGCCATCACGGCGCGCGCCTTCGCGCTGCTCGAGTACGTCGGCATCGCCGCGCGCGCGGCGGTGCCCGCCTCCAGCCTCGCCTACGGCGACCAGCGCCGGCTCGAGATCGCGCGCGCGCTCGCGACCGAGCCCAAGCTCCTCGCGCTCGATGAGCCCGCTGCGGGCATGAACCGGACCGAACGCGCCGAGCTCGCGCGGTTGCTCGAGCGCATCCGTGCAAGCGGCGTCACGCTGCTCCTGATCGAGCACGACGTGGGCCTCGTGATGGGACTTTGCGACCGCGTCGCCGTGCTCGATTACGGCAGAAAGATCGCCGAGGGCGAGCCCGCCGCCGTCCAGCGCGACCCCGCGGTGATCGAGGCCTACCTGGGAGGCGCGCTTGCTTGAGGTAAGAGGACTGAAGGTCGCCTATGGCGGCATCCAGGCCGTGAAGGGCATCGACCTGCGCGTCGCCGCTGGCGAGCTCGTCACCCTGATCGGCGCCAACGGCGCCGGCAAGTCGACGACGCTGAAGGCGCTCGCCGGGCTCCTGCGGCCGGCGGCCGGCAGCATCCACTATAATGGCGCGGATATTACGGCTCGCCCGGCATTCGAGCTGGTACGCCAGGGACTTGCGCTGGTGCCCGAAGGACGCGGCGTGTTCGGGCGGCTCACCGTGGAGGAAAACCTCGCGATGGGCGCCTACAGCCGCCGCGACCGGGCGGGAGTCGCCGCCGACTTCGACCGGGTCTACGGCCTGCTGCCGCGGCTCGCCGAGCGGCGGCGCCAGCCCGGGGGCACGCTCTCGGGCGGCGAGCAGCAGATGCTCGCGCTCGGACGCGCGTTGATGAGCCGGCCGCGCATGTTGCTAATGGACGAACCCAGCATGGGCCTTGCGCCACTGATGGTGCACACGATATTCGAAGCGATACGCGCCATCGCCGCGGAGGGCGTGACGCTTCTGCTGGTGGAGCAGAACGCGAAGTTGGCGCTCGAAACGTGCCACCGCGGCTACGTCATGGAAAGCGGGCTCATCGCGCTCGCCGACGACGCTTCGCGCCTGCTCGCCAACCCCCAGGTGCGCCAGGCCTACCTCGGCGAGTAATCAGCAGATGCCGGAACTGAGCGCCGCTTTGCCGCCGCTCGCGCCTTCGCGCATGGCGCGATTCGTCCGGCGCGCGCTCCTCGCCGCCGTCACCCTCGCGCTCGCGGCGATACTCGGCTACCTCTACCTCAAGACCGAGGGGGCGGATTTCAAGCGCCAGAACGAGGTGCTGGCGGCACTGCGCGAGCTGAAGGAAATCGACTCGCGCTGGGACGTCGACGTCCTGCGCGCCTACACCGAGCTCGCCCCGCGTGAGGCGCCGCCGTCCGACCAGGGCGCGACGGTCGCGCGCCTCCTGCGCGAGCTCACGGCCGCCGGCGCGGCACTCGGCAGCCCGGTGCTCGCGCGTGGACTGCCCGAGCTCGGAGCCGCGTTCCACCAGAAAACCGCGATGATCGAGAAATTCAGGACGGCGAATGCCGCCGCGCGGCAGGCGCTGACGCAGGTGGTGGCGTCCGAGAGCGAAATCGCCGGCCTGGTCCGCGGCTCGTGGCGGGACTTCCGCGACCGCGAGCGCCTGGTGGCGGCGGAGAGCGCTGCGGTCCAGTTGATCGCCGAATCCCAGCGCTATTACTTCACGCCCGGCGAGGAGCGGCGCAAGCTCGTCGAGTCGATCCTCGCCGACCTGCGGGACGCGGGGCCGCGCCTGCCGGCGGCGCTGCGCGGCGGTCTCGGCCGCCTGGACGGCCGCGTGCGACAGTTGCTCGAGACGAAGGCCGGCGAGCAGGAATTGTTCACCCGGCTCGCTTTCATGACTGCCGGCCCGCGCGTGGACACCCTGACCAACGCGTTCTCGCGCGAGCTGGAGGCGATGCTCCTCGACCAGGAGTTCTACCGTTCCTATCTCGTCGCCTATTCGGGCGCTCTCCTCGTCCTGATCGGATACCTGGCCATGCGACTCCTCGCAAGCTACCGGCTGCTAAACGCCGCGAACGAGGAGCTGGAGCGACGCGTCATCGAGCGCACCCGGGAGCTGTCGGAGGCGTTGAGGCAATTGAAGGAGTCGGAGGCGCAGTTGATCCAGTCCGAGAAGATGTCCTCGCTCGGGCAGATGGTGGCCGGCGTGGCGCACGAGATCAACACACCGCTCGCCTACGCCAAGAACAGCCTCGGCTCGGTGGGCGGAAGGCTGCAGGATCTCTCGCGCCTTGCCGCGGAAACCGAGAAGCTGCTCGAGCTGCTGCGCTCGGGCGCCGCCGATCCCCCGGCGCTCGCCGAGCAGTTCGGGCTGACGGAGCGCGTGGTCGCGCAGCTCCGCGCCCACCGCGCGCTCGAGGAACTGCAGGCGCTGGTGAAGGACGGGCTCCACGGCATCGGGCAGATTTCCGAGATCGTGGGGAATCTCAAGAATTTCTCTCGCCTGGACCGCAGCAAGATCGCGGCTTTCAACGTGAACGAGGGCCTCGACAGCACGCTCGCGATCGCCCGCCATGAGCTGAAGCATCACGTGGTGAGGAAGAGTTACGGCAACGTCCCGGCCATCACCTGCTCGCCCTCCCAGATCAACCAGGTGTTCCTGAACCTCATCACCAACGCGGCCCAGGCGATGGGGTCGCGCCAGGGCGAGATCCGCATCACCACGCGCCGCGAGGACGCCGGGCATGTCGCGGTGGAGGTGGCGGACACCGGCAAAGGCATCCCCCCCGATGTGCTGCCCAAGATCTTCGATCCGTTTTTCACCACCAAGGAGGTCGGCAAGGGCACCGGGCTCGGCCTCTCGATCGTCTACAAGATCGTCGAGCAGCACGGCGGCAAGATCAGCGTCGATTCCACCGTGGGGGTTGGCACGCGGTTCACCGTGGTGCTACCGTTGCAGCCACCGGCAGCGGCGGCGGCGTGAGCGCGGCTCGATCACCCGGTCCGGATCCATGAACAGTCCCGCCTCCATCGGCAAGTACCAGGTCCAGGACGTGCTCGGCCAGGGCGGTATGGGCGTCGTGTACCGCGCGTTCGATCCCGCGATCGAGCGCACGGTCGCGATCAAGGTCATCACGAAGTCTGCGCTTGATGCCGCCGACCTGCAGTACGTGCTGACGCGCTTCCGCCACGAGGCCCGGGCGGTGGGCCGCTTGACGCACCCGCGCATCGCCGCGATCTACGACTACGGCGAGGACGACGAGCTCGCCTACATCGTGATGGAGCTCGTGAACGGCAAATCGCTGTTTCACCATCAGCAGGGCGAGGCGCGATTCGCGTTGAAGGAGGTCGGCGAGCTGATCAGGCAGCTCCTCGACGGGCTCGCCTACGCGCACGCGCAGGGCGTGGTCCACCGCGACATCAAGCCGTCGAACATCCTGATCAACGACGATGGACGGCTGAAGCTCACCGATTTCGGCATTGCGCGCATCGACACCTCCACGCTGACCCAGGTGGGCGAGATCATGGGCTCGCCGGGCTACATGTCTCCCGAGCAGTTTCTCGGCACCGACATCGATGCGCGCGGCGACGTCTACTCGGTGGGGGTCATCGCGTACGAGCTGCTCGCCGGCCGCCGCCCGTTCATCGGCAACAACGCCGAGGTGATGCGCCAGGCGCTGAACGAGCAGCCCGCGAACCCCTCGGAATTCAACCCGAAGATCTCGGTCCAGCTTGATTGGGCGGTGCACAAGGCGCTCGCCAAGAAGCGCGAGGAGCGCTTCCAGTCCGCGAAGGAATTCTCCGACGCCTTCTCCAACGGCATCGAGGCGAGCCTGCGGCAGACGCGCGGCGCGCCCGGCGCCGTCACCGACGAGCCGACGCAGCGCATCGATCCCAAGCTGGTGCAGGCCGCACGCATGCTGGCGGGCCTGCAGCAGGCCCGCGCCGGGGTCCCGACCCGGCCCGGCACGGCAACGGCCGCTCCCGATCCTGCGCCCGCCGCGGCGGGAAACCCGGCCGAAGCCCCGGGGAGCCGGAAAGCGCGCGTCCTGTTCGTGGACGACGAGGAGCGCATCGTGACCGCCCTGCGCTCGATCTTCCGGCCCCACTACCACGTGTTCACCGCGACCAACGGTCCGGAGGCGCTCGAGTTCGTGCGCAAGTTCCAGCCCCACGTCGTGGTGAGCGACCAGCGCATGCCGGAGATGACGGGAGTCGAGCTCCTGCGCCGGGTGAAAGGCCTCGCTCCGAATTCGGTGCGTCTGCTGCTGACCGGCTACTCGGACCTTGCGGCGATCGTCGGTTCGGTGAACGACGGCGAGGTGTACCGCTTTATCTCCAAGCCGTGGGACAACCAGGAAATCCAGAACATCATTGCCGAGGCGGCGGCGATCGCGTTCGACCTCGCGGCCACCACCGCGACACCCCCGATCCTGCCCGACCGGATGGAGGCGGGCGTGCTGGTGATCGAAGCCCGCGACGAGACGCTGCGGGTGGTCACGCGCCTCATCGGCGGCGCCTGCCCGGTATACCACGCGAAGAACCTCGACGAGGGGCTGAGCCAGCTCGAGACACACGAGACCGCCCTCATCGTCGCCGACGTTGCGAGCCGGAGCGAGGAAATCATCGCGGCCTTCAAGGCTCTCAAGCAGGAACGCCCTGAGATCCTCGCGATCGTGCTGACCGAAGCTTCCGACTCAGAGCTGGTGATCGAGCTCATCAACCAGGCGCAGATTTTCCGGTTCATCAACAAGCCGGTAAATCCCGAACTGCTGCGGCAGCATGCCCAGGCGGCGTTGATTCGTTACCAGTCCTTCAAGCAGAACCCGCACCTCACCCGCCAGTACCAGGTCGCCGCGGGCGTGGCCGGCGTGAGCCAGTCAATACTCGCGCGGGTGAAGTCGTTGAAGAGCTGGTTCTGACCCGGCTCTCGCCTCGTTTCTCTCGTTTCTCGCGCCGCCCTCAGTCGGCCCAGTCGCGGGCGACGAGAAACTCCGTGTAGAGCTTATCCTCCGGGCTGCCGGGCTCGGGTTTCCAGTCGTAACGCCACTCGGCCCGCGGCGGCAGCGACATCAGAATCGCCTCGGTGCGCCCGCCGGACTGCAGCCCAAACAGCGTGCCGCGGTCGTAGACCAGGTTGAATTCAACGTAACGGCTGCGGCGATAGGCCTGGAACGCGCGCTCGCGCTCTCCGTAGGCAAGTTCCCTGCGGCGCTCGAGTATGGGGAGATAGGCGGGCAGGAACTGCGATCCCACGCCGCGGGTCAAGGCGAAGCACGCCGCGAAATCCGGCTGGTTGAGGTCATCGAAAAACACCCCGCCGATGCCGCGCGGCTCCGCCCGGTGCCTGAGATAGAAATACTCGTCGCACCACTTCTTGTAGCGCGGGTAGCGCTCGGCACCGTAAGGGGCGAGCGCCTCGCGGCAGGCGCGGTGAAAATGGCGCGCGTCCTCGGCGAACGGGTAATAGGGCGTGAGATCCATGCCGCCGCCGAACCACCACGCCGGCGCCGCGCCGTCTTTTTCCGCCACGAAGAATCGCACGTTCATGTGCACGGTCGGCACGTACGGGTTGCGCGGGTGCAGCACCAGCGAAACACCCATCGCCTGAAACGAGCGGCCGGCGAGCTCCGGGCGGCTGGCGCTCGCGGAAGGTGGCAGGCTGCGGCCGTGAACGTGCGAGAAGTTGACGCCCGCGCGCTCGAACACGCCCCCGTCCTCGAGCACCTGCGCGACCCCACCGCCGCCTTCGGGGCGCGACCATTCGTCACGACGGAATGCGCGCCCGTCGACCCCGCTCAGGCTCGCGACGATGGTTTGCTGCAGTCCGGTCAGAAACCGCTTGACGGCGTCGACGTCCACTGGGGGGCGGCGCTGAGCGAGCCTGCTCCTCGGGGCGAGGCGAGGGCTATTTGGAGTCCCGCCGGATGCCGAGCGCCTTGACCGTCCGGGCGATTTCCGCGTCTTCGCTGGCGATCGCCTTGCCGAAATCGGCAGCCGGCAGGAACGCGGGCGTGACCAGCAGTTTCCCGGTCGCGCGCGCGAATTCCGGGCTCGCCACCGTCTTGCGAACCGCGTCCTCGAGCCGGGCAACGATCCGCGGCGGTGTGCCCTTGGGCACCACCACGCCGCGCCATAATTCCGCGCTGATATTCATTCCCTGCTCGCGGGCGGTCGGGACGTCGGGAAAAAACGGGTCGCGTGCACCGCTCATCGCAACGAGCGCGCGCACGGTGCCGGCCTGCACCAGCCCCGCAAGCGCACCGGGGAGCTGCACCACGGCATCGACGTGCCCTCCGAGCAGGCTCGGCACCACCTGCGCGGCGTTGAAGGGCACATCCACGACTTCGAAGCCCGCGGCCTTGAACAGCCATACCGAGGAGAGATGGGTGTGGCTGCCGAACCCCGAATTCCCGATGGTCAACGTGCCCGGTTTCGCCTTGGCCTGCTGCAGGATGTCGCGGAGAGTCTTCCATGGCGCCTCGCTCCGCACGAATAGCAGAGGTGTCTCGATCTGGACGCGCGCCACCGGCAGGAATGACTTGTAGTCGAACGGAAGCATTCCGGTGTGGTAGGTGGTCGAGATCGCGTTCGAGCCCCATACCATGTGATGGCCGTCCGCGGCCTGCTGGACGGCATATTTGAAACCGACGGCGCCGCCCCCGCCCGGCCGGTTGACCACCACGATCTGGGTGCCAAGCTGGCGCCCCATGCCTTCCGCGAGCACGCGCGCCGTGACGTCCGCGGAAGTCCCGGCCGGAAACAGCACGACAAATTCGATCGGTCGCCCGGCCGGATACGGTTGCTGCGCCGCCACCGGCATAACCGCCGCGAGCCCCGCCAGAAACGCGAGGAACCTGAAAATTGAAGCGCGTGGAGCTGACATGGATATGCCTCCTCTTCGTTTTTCCTGCGCGGGACCAGGAGGTGGTCGCAGGGTTTTCGGCACGATTTTAGCAGGGAGTCGCGCTGGGGTGCGGCCGCAGCAGGAGGGACTGCGGCCCCGGCGTGCCCCCGGGAGCACGTCAGTAGGTGCCGCGAAACGCGTCGTGGCCGCGCACGTAGTCGCGGTTGCTCTGAGCCGGATTGCGATTCACGAGCGGGCGCGCGTAGAGCGGGTGGGTAAGGCTTCTTACCTCGTGCTCGAGCGTGAACAGGCGCTTTCCGCTCGCCGGGTCGACGATGTCGCGGAAGCGATACTGGTGCTCGCTCGACTCCTCGGTGACCAGTCCGCGCTCGAGGAGCCGGCGGTGGGGGCCGGAAAAATCCGTGACGTAGACCTGGACGTGGTGGCCGTCGTACTCCGGCAGCGGAAGCGCGGTTTCGCGAAACCGCAACTGCTGCGCGGCACCGGAGGAAACGACCGCCGTCTCGCCCCCCGGACCGCTGTCCAGCGCAGCGTGCGCTCCTAAAACCTCCCGGTAAAAGCGCGCGATCCCCGGCGCCGAGCCCGCCGGCACGTCGAGCTCCACGTAGGCAATGGCGAGCTCGGTGTCGCCGAATTCGGGCGCGGGCGCGTGACAGCGAAAGCGATTGCCCCACGGGCACGTCGCCTCGATGAAGCCCTCGCGCCTCTCCCAGGAAAAACGCGTCTCCGCCAGAAGCGGTGCAACATCGCGCAACCGGCGCTCGAGCGACGCGAGATCGGGCAGCACGATGCCCACCCGACCGCGTAACACCTGAACGCCCCGCGACGGCAGGTGAAACTGGCTGCGGCCGACGTTCACCCACATGTTGTCAAGGCCCGTCATGAGGTAGGGGTCGCGGGTGAGGCCCAGGCCGCTCACGTAGAAGATCGTGGCCAGGCGCTGGTCGGGAATGGTGACGTTTACGTGCTCGAGGAGGACGATGTTGCCCAGGTCCTGGCGCGTGCGGTCGTAAGCGGTTGCCATGGTCGCGGCCTGCCCCGCGGCGCTATTTCCGGCCCGCGGCGAGCGCGCGGTGGCCGATGTCGCGGCGAAACTGCATGCCCTCGAAGCGGATTTTCTCGGCGATCCCGTAGGCACGCCGCTGAGCCGCGCTCAGGTTGCCGCCCAGCGCCGTGACCGTCAGCACCCGCCCGCCGTTCGTCACGACATCCGTTCCGTTCAGCGCCGTGCCGGCGTGGAACACGTGGCAATCCTCCTCCGGCGCCGGCAGGCCGTGGATGGCATCGCCCTTGCGCGGAGCGTCCGGGTAGCCGTGCGCGGCGATCACCACACCGAGGGCGATCCGCCGGTCCCACTCGGTCTCGGCCTTGTCGAGCGTGCCGGCGAGCGCGAGCTCGATCAGGCCCGTGAGGTCGCTCTTCAGCCGCATCAGGATCGGCTGCGTCTCCGGGTCACCCATGCGGCAGTTGAATTCAAGCACCTTGATGCCCCCGTCCCGGGCGATCATCAGGCCGGCATAGAGGAATCCGCGATACGGGGTTCCGTCCTTCTCCATGCCGGTGAGCGCGGGCTGGATTACCTCGCGCATCACGCGGGCGTGCACCGCCGGGGTCACTACCGGAGCCGGGGAATACGCGCCCATGCCGCCGGTGTTGGGGCCCCGGTCGCCATCGAGCAGCCGCTTGTGGTCCTGGCTGGTGGCGAGCGGCAGCGCGTGCCGGCCGTCCGCGAGCACGATGAAGCTCGCCTCCTCGCCCTCGAGGTAATCCTCGATCACCACCCGGCTGCCGGCGGCCCCCATTTTCTTGTCGATCAGCATGCCGTCGATCGCGGCGCGCGCCGCGCCGGCATCCATCGCGACCACCACGCCCTTGCCGGCGGCGAGTCCATCGGCCTTGATGACGACGGGCGCGCCGTGGCGCTCGAGGTAGGCGTGGGCGGGCGCGGCCTCGCTGAACGCGGCATAGTCCGCGCTCGGGATGCCATGGCGCTGCATGAAGCTCTTGGCAAATTCCTTGGAGCTCTCCAGCCGGGCGGCGGACTGCGTCGGCCCGAAAATCTTCAGTCCCGCGGCTTGAAACGCGTCCACGATGCCCTCGGCGAGCGGCGCCTCCGGCCCGACCACGGTGTATCCCACGGCTTCCCTGCGCGCAAGTTCGATCCACTCCGGGATCGAGGCCGCGGGTGCGTTGACCAGCCCCTCTTCGCGCGCGGTGCCGGCGTTGCCGGGAGCGACGATCACCCGCGAGACCCGCGGTGAGCGCGCAAGTTTCCAGGCCAGCGCATGTTCGCGCCCCCCGGAGCCGATGACGAGCAGCTTCATCGGCTCAGTGCCGGAAGTGCCGGATGCCGGTGAACACCATGGCGATGCCGTGCTCCTCCGCGGCGGCGATGACCTCGTTGTCGCGGAGGCTCCCCCCCGGCTGGATGATTGCGCGGGCCCCCGCTTGCGCCGCCACGTCTACGCCATCGCGGAACGGGAAGAAGGCGTCTGAGGCGACCACCGACCCACGCAGCTCGAGGCCCGCGCTCTGGGCCTTGAGGACGGCGATGCGCGCAGCGTCCACGCGGCTCATTTGCCCCGCGCCGATGCCAAGCGTCCGGCCGCCGCCGCAGAACACAATGGCATTCGACTTCACGAAACGCGCGACCGTCCATGCAAACAGCAGATCGGCCGTCTGCAACTCGCTCGGGCGCGTCCGGGTGACGACCTTCAATCTGCCTGCCTCGATGCCCCCGGCGTCCGGCGTCTGCACCAGCAGGCCCCCGCCCACGCGCTTGAAGTCGAAGTCGTTCACCCCGGGGCCCGGCGTCACCTCGAGCACGCGCGTATTGGCCTTGCCCGCAAGCGCCTGCGCCGCACCTGCGCCGACCGCCGGGGCGATTACCACCTCCACGAATTGCTGCGCGACGGCCTGCGCCGCGGCAGCATCGAGCTCGCGGTTGAAAGCGACGATGCCGCCGAAAGCCGAGGTGGGATCGGTGGCGAGCGCCTTGCCGTAGGCTTCGGTGAGGCTCGCCCCGCGCGCCGCTCCGCAGGGATTGGCGTGCTTGACGATGACGCACGCCGGTCCCGAGAAGCTCTTCACGCATTCCCACGCCGCATCGGCGTCGGCAATGTTGTTATAGGAAAGCTCCTTTCCCTGCAGCTGGCGGTAGGTGCCGAGGCTGCCCGGCGCAGGCCGGCGGTCGCGGTAGAACGCGGCATCCTGGTGCGGATTCTCCCCGTAGCGCAGCGGCTGGGCGCGCTCGAACTGCAGGTTGAGCCGCCGCGGGAAGCGTTCGAGGCCGCCCGCTCCGTCGAGCGCGGTGAGGTAGTTGCTGATCGCACCGTCGTACTGAGCGGTGTGCGAAAACGCCTTCTGCGCGAGGACGAGCCGCGTCGCCGCGCCGAGCGCGCCAGCGGCCGACTCCATCTCTTTCAGCACCGCTCCGTAATCGGCCGGATCGGTTACCACCGCCACGTGCTCGTAGTTCTTGGCGGCGCTCCGCAGCAGTGCCGGGCCGCCAATGTCGATGTTCTCGACGGCGTCCTCGAGGGTGCACCCGGGGCGGGCCACCGTTGCGCTGAAGGGATAGAGGTTGATGGCCACCAGGTCGATCGCCGGGATGGAAGCCCGCTCCAGCGCGGCCATGTGCCCGGGGACATCGCGGCGCGCGAGGATGCCCGCGTGCACCTTCGGGTGCAGGGTCTTCACCCGCCCGTCGAGCAACTCCGGAAAACCGGTGTAGTCGGCAACCTCGGTCACGTCGAGGCCGGACTCGCGCAGCAGGCGCGCCGTGCCGCCGGTGGAGATGAGCCTCACGCCGAAGCGCGCAAGCCCCTGCGCGAATTCGGCGACCCCGGTCTTGTCCGAGACGCTGATTAGCGCCTGCTTGATGACGGCCATGATGCGGGAGGTGGTAAGCGGTAAGCAGTAAGCGGACCGGCGCCGCAAACCGCTATTTTAACCGCTCACTGCTCACCGCTCACGGCTCACGCCGTCAGAACTTGATGCCGTGCACCCGCATCTTCTTGCGCAGGGTATTGCGGTTGATGCCCAGCATCGCCGCGGCATGGCTCTGGTTGCCACGCACGCGGTGCAACACGCTCTCCAGCAGGGGCTTCTCCACGCATTGGATGACCATGTCATAGACCGCGCAAGGTTTTTCCCCGTCGAGATCCCTGAAGTAGCCCTCGATCGCGCGGCGCACCATGCGCGCCATTTCGTTCTCGTTCATCATGCAGCAAGTTCCTCGACATAGGTCAGGCGCGGCCCGCGACCGGCGAGCTGCGCGAAGAATGCACCCACCGCCGCAAGCTGCTCGCGGCAGGTCTCGAGCTGGTTCATGGCGTGGCGGAACGCCGCCGAGCCAGCCAACCCCTTGGTGTACCAGGAAATATGCTTGCGCGCGACGCGCACCCCGGTGTGCTCGCCGTAGAATCCGTAGAGGTCGTGGAGGTGGGCCACCAACACGCGGTGTATCTCCCCCACTTCCGGCGGCGGCAGCTCCCCGCCGGTTTCGAGATAGTGCAGGATCTCTCGGAACATCCATGGCCGGCCCTGGGCGGCGCGCCCGATCATCACCGCGTCGGCCCGCGTGTAGTCGAGCACCTGCTTTGCCTGCGCCGGCGTTGCGATGTCACCGTTGGCGATCACCGGGACCTTCACTTCGGATTTGACCGCGGCGATGGTGTCGTACTCGGCATTGCCGGCAAAGCCACACGCGCGGGTACGGCCATGAATGGCGAGCGCCTGGATGCCGGAGTCTTCGGCGATTCTGGCGACCCGCAGCGCATTCCGGTTCTCTCGGTCCCAGCCCGTGCGGATCTTGAGCGTAACCGGCACGTTCACCGCCGCCACCACCGCGCTCACGATGCGTCCGACCAGCGGCTCGTCCTTGAGCAGCGCGGAGCCCGCCATCACGTTGCAGACCTTCTTTGCCGGGCAGCCCATGTTGATGTCGATGATCTGGGCGCCCTCGTCGACGTTGTAAAGCGCCGCTTCCGCCAGCATCCGGGGATCCGCTCCGGCGATCTGCACGGCAATCGGATCGACCTCGCCCTCATGGTTGGCGCGCCGGCGCGTCTTCTCCGAGCCCCACAGGAGGGAATTGCTCGCCACCATCTCGGAAACCGCCATCCCCGCGCCCATGGACTTGCACAACTGGCGGAACGGGCGGTCGGTGACGCCCGCCATTGGCGCAACGACGAGATTGTTCTTGAGATGGAACGGGCCGATGTGCATCGCGCGTGCCTGGTTCGCGATCGTCGTCAAATTTGTTGCGGGGGAGGGCGCCATTGTAATCGCTCGTTCCACGCAAGAAAAGCCGTTCCTGCAATTTTTTTCAAAAAGTGTTGCAGTGAACCCACTTGCGTGGCGCGTGACGCAGCGATGCAATCAAGCCGCTGGCCGGAGCAAGCGCTTCTGCGGAAAATCTGGCGCCGCGGCGCGCTAGCCGCGCGCGCCAAAGATCATGCGTCGTGCGAGGAAGTCCCGCGCCGGGGGAATCACGCCTAGTACCGCAAGACCCACGCCGCGCGCCAGTTTGAGGGCAGCGAGCTCGTTGGAAAACAAACGCACCAGCGAGTCGGTGAGTAAGATCCCACCACCGCGGTCGAGTCGGCGCCGGGCCGTGTAGGCCCGGGCGAGTTCCAGGCTGCCGATGTGGACACGGTCGCTGTCCCGGAGGAGCGCCGCCAGTTCCCAGGCATCGCGCAATCCGAGGTTCAGGCCCTGCCCCGCGACCGGATGCAGCATCTGCGCCGCGTTGCCGACCACCACTGTGCGCGGGTCCGCAATGCGGTCTGCGACTTTCAGGGAGAGCGGGAACCACGCTCGGCGGCTGGCGCTCGAAAAGCGTCCCAGGCGGTTCCCGAAGCTCTCCTGCAGTCGCTCAAGAAACCCCGCTTCGGTCAGGGCGCATAGTTGCTGCGCGCGCTCCGGGGCGGTCGTCCACACGAGAGCGAGCGCCTCTCCGGACGGCAGGAGCGCCAGCGGTCCTTCCGGAGTGAAGCGCTCGTAGGCTACGTTCTGGTGCGGCAAGCTGCAGGAGACGCGCGCGCTCACCGCCGCCTGGCCGTAATCGCGAATGCGCAGCCGCGCAACGGGCAGCGCTCCGCCGTCAGCCACGGCAAGCAGTCTCGCGCTGGCGCGGCCGCTGCCGGCCGCGAGGACCACCGAAGCCGCATCCGTCCCGGATTCGAGCGCGCCGACCGTAGCCCGGATGAGGTCCACGCCGCCTCCAGTCTTCAGCGCGCGCGCAAGCACTTCGGAAATCTGCCCGTAATCGAGCACGTAGCCAAGTGCCGGCACCCCCGCCTGCCGCGCGTCAAGCTCGACCCGGCCAAAGCCGCCGCGTTGCGACACGTGGATGCGCCGGATCGGTGTGGCGTCCGTCAGCTGCTCCCATACGCCAAGCCGTTCCAGTATCAGCCGGCTGCCGTGAGAGAGCGCGATCGGCCGCGCGTCCGCCGCAGCGCCCGGGGCCCGCGCTTCCAGCAGCCCGAGCGCAAGGCCGGATCCGCGCAAGGCGAGCGCAAGGGCGGCGCCAACTGGCCCGCCGCCGATGATAAGGACGTCATAATCAGCCATCGCGCGTCCCCATCCAGGCCTCGATATCGGCCGGGGTCTTCGGCGCATCGCGGGTCAGCACCTCGGCGCCGGCATCCGTCACCAGCACATCGTCCTCGATGCGCACACCGATGCCGGCGAAGCGCTCCGGCACGCCGTCGCCGGGCCGGATGTAACAGCCCGGCTCGACCGTCAGCACCATGCCCGGGGCAAGCGCGCGCCAGCCGCCCTGCAGCTTGTAGTCGCCGGCATCGTGCACGTCGAGCCCGAGCCAGTGTCCCGTGCGATGCATGTAGAACCTCTTGTAGGCCTCGGTCTCCACGACTTCGGCGAGGCCGCCTGACAGGAGCTTCAGGTCGATCAAGCCCTGGGCCAGCACGTTCACCGCCGCGCGATGCGGCACGTCCCACGGCGCACCGGGCCTGACCGTTGCAATGGCTGCGGCCTGCGCCGCCAGCACGAGTTCGTGAATTTCGCGCTGCGGTCCGCTGAACCGGCCATTCACCGGGAAGGTTCGCGTCAGGTCGGATGCATAGCCGTCGAGTTCGCAGCCGGCGTCGATCAGCAGCAGCTCCCCGTCGCTCAGCACGCCGTCATTCTGGACGTAGTGCAGCACGCAGGCGCGTTCCCCCGACGCGACGATCGGGGTGTAGGCTGGCGCCTGCGCGCCGCGGCGCCGAAACTCGTGCAGGAGCTCGGCCTCGATCTCGTACTCGGCCCGGCCGGGCCGCGCCGCACGCATGGCGCGCCGGTGCGCGCCGACGGTGATCGCCGCGGCACGCCGCATTACGTCAAGCTCCTCGGGCCCCTTGATGAGCCGCATTTCATCGAGCAGGGCGTGGACGTCCTTTACCGCACGCGGCGCGCCGACGCCCGTGCGCGCTCGGTCGCGCACCTGGTTGATCCAGCCCGTCACGCGCGCGTCCCACGCCGCGTCGGCCCCGAGGTGGCAGTAGAGCGCGTCGCGGTCAGCAATCAGATCCGGCATCTGCGCGTCGAGTTCCGCGATCGGATGCGCCTCGTCGAAGCCAAAGGCCGCGCGCGCGGCTTCCGGGCCGTGGCGCACGCCGTCCCAGATTTCCCGCTCGCTGTCCTTGTCGCGGCAGAACAGGATGCTCTTGGGCGCGGCGCCCGCGACAATGACCAGCGCTGCGGCGGGTTCGCGGAAGCCGGTGAGGTAGTAGAAGTAGCTGTCGAACCGGTAAGGGTAGTGCGCGTCGCGGTTGCGCGTGCGCTCGGGCGCGGTCGGAATGATCGCCACGCCTTCCTGCATGGCCGCCGCGAGCCGGGCGCGCCGCCGCTGGTAGACGCCGATGTCCATGCCCTCCGCCATGATGAAATTATAAGGCCCGGCTGCCGCGGCTCTAGCGTTCGCTCCGCGCGTCAAGCGCGCGCTCGAGCGCCTCGAGCCGCAGCGGCGTGCCGATGTCCATCCACAACCCGCGGTGGTGCTCGCCGGTGACGAGCCCGCGCGCCATCGCCGGCGCAAGCAGCGTCACCAGCTGGCATCGGGCTCCGCGCGCCACGTCCGCGAACAGGGCGGGAGCATAGACGCCGATGCCACTGAACGTGAGACGGCCGGCGCCCTCCACCGACACCGCGCCTGCGCTGAGCGCGAAATCGCCGCGCGGGTGATGTGCGGGGTTGTCCACCAGCACGAGATGGGCGAGGCCGCGACCGCGTGCGAGTGCCGTCGCGGGGTCCGCAAGCCGGGCGAAGTCAAAGTCGCTGTAGATGTCGCTGTTGACCACGAGGAACGGGGCGTCTCCGAGCAACGGCAGCGCAAAGGCGATGCCGCCGGCGGTCTCGAGCGGCTCAACCTCGCGCGAATAGACGATGCGCACGCCGTAGCGCGAACCGTCACCCAGCTCCCGCTCGATCAAGTCGGCGAGGTGCGAAACGTTGACGACTACCTCGCAATAGCCCGAGCGCGCGAGGCGCTCGATCAGGTGCGCGACGAGCGGCCGGCCGCCGGCCTCGAGCAGCGCCTTGGGCACGCGATCGGTGAGCGGGCGCATGCGCTCGCCACGCCCGGCGGCGAGTATCATCGCTTTCATGCAGCGCGGCTCGCTATTTCCCGTTTCCGGTCGTCGCCGGCTCGCGCTGCTCGAGCTGGTCGAGTAGCCGCGCCAGGGGCGCGAACTCCCGGTAGCGTCCCGCCACTGCGCGCGCGTAGGCGAGGAAACGCGGCGTGTCCTCGAGATAGCCGCTCTTGCCGTCGCGGTAGTGGATGCGCGCGAAGATCCCGAGCACCTTCAGGTGGCGCTGCAGCCCCATCCATTCGAAATCTTTGTAGAACGCGCCGAAGTCGGAGTCGACCGGCAGCCCGCGCCGCCGCGCCGTGTCCCAATAGCGCGCGGTCCAGTCGATGACGCGCGCCTCGTCCCAGCTCACGAAGGCATCGCGCATGAGCGAGGCAAGATCGTAGGTGATCGGGCCGTGCACCGCGTCCTGGAAGTCGATCACGCCCGGATTGGGATCGCTTACCATGAGATTGCGCGGCATGTAGTCGCGGTGCACGAACACAGCAGGCTGCGCCAGGCTGCGCGCGACGACGAGGGTGACTGCGCCTGACAGAGCCTCTCGCTGGGCGCCGGAGAGCTCCAGCGCGAGGTGGCGCCCGATATACCATTCCGGAAACAGCTCGCACTCGCGCCTGAGCAGCGACTCGTCGTACGGCGGCAGCACCCCCGCGCGGCTCGCCAGCTGCCATTTGATGAGCGCCTCGATCGCATCGGCGAACAACCGGTCGGCATTGGCTTCGTTCAACGCGGCAAGATAAGTCGTGTCGCCAAGATCCGTCAGCAGCAGAAACCCGCGCGCGAGATCCTCAGCGATCACCTCGGGAGCGTTGACGCCGGCCGCGCGCAGCAGCTCCGCGACCTGCACGAAGGGGCGGCAGTCCTCGCGCTCCGGCGGCGCGTCCATCGCGATCAGGGAACGCGCACGGCCAACGTCCACGCGAAAATAGCGCCGGAAGCTGGCATCCGCGGATGCCGGTATGAGCTCGAACGCGCCCGCTCCCAATCGCGCGTCGAGCCAGCCACGCAACTGCTCCAGTCGAGTGTCGATGTTCCCCGGCAAGGCGATTGCCTTCAGCGTTAAATTGTGCGATTTTAGCATCACGCCAAACCGTCATTTTTCGGTGAAAAAACTGATAATTACGCGCCTGTCACTGGCCCTCATATGCGCGCTGCCCCTGGCGGCTCGCGCGCAAGAGGGGCTCAAGCTGAAGTCGCAACCCGCGCTGCTCGTGGTGCCGCCTTCGCCGCAGGAGGAGGTGCCGCTTTTCTTCGATGCGGACCGGCTGCAGGGGCATCAGGACCGCGATGCCGAAGCCGAGGGCAACGTCCGGCTGCGAAGGCGCGGGCAGGCGGTGTTCGCCGATTGGCTGCGCTATGACAAAACGAGCGGCGAGTTCGCGGCGCAGGGCAACGTGCGCATGGAGCGGGGAAGCGACGTCGTGGAAGGCGCGCGGCTGAGGTACAACCTCGAATCCAACACCGGTTTCATGGACAAGCCCGTCTACACGCTGCACAAGATTCCCGATCTCGCCGGCGAGCGCCAGCAGTTCCGCGACGGGGATGGGCGCGGCAAGGCGGAGCGAATCCTCTTCGAGGGCCCGGAGCGTTTCCGCGTGGAGCGCACCCAGCACACCTCCTGCGGCCCCGGCCAGGAGGACTGGTACCTGCGTGCTGGCGAGCTTGAAATTGACAAGGCGCGCGACCTCGGCGTCGCCCGCGACGCGTCCATCGAGTTCCTCGGCGTTCCGATCTTCTACACGCCCTACCTGTCATTCTCGCTGCACCAGGAGCGCAAGTCCGGTTTCATCACGCCACACTACGGGAGCACCGACACCGGCGGGGTGGAGGTGACGATCCCCTACTTCGTGAATATCGCGCCCAACCGCGATGCCACAGTCTGGCCACGCATCATGACGAAGCGCGGGGTGCAGATGGGCGGGGAGTTCCGCTATCTCGAGCCGACCTACCTGGGCGAGGCCCGCGCGGAGTATCTGCCTGACGACCGCGCCAAGGACGGTGAAGAGCGCCACGCCTACTTCCTCAACCACAGTCATACGTTGCCCAGCGGCTGGTTCGGCAAGCTCAATCTGCAGCGGGTATCGGACGACACCTACTTCACCGATCTTTCGACGCAGATCATCAAGACGTCCCAGGTCCAGCTGCCGAACGACCTCACCGTCGGCCGCAGCGGGCCTTGGGGCAGCGCCGGCGGCTATGGATTGACTGCCTTCGCGCAGCGTTGGCAGACACTGCAGCCCGATCCCCTGCAGCCGGTGACGCCGCCCTACGACCGGTTGCCCCAGATCACCCTGAACGCCTCGCGTGCGGACGCGCTGCGCTCGGATATCGATGTCTATGGGCAGTACACCACCTTCGACCATTCAACGATGACCACTGGCACCCGCATGGTGGCCTATCCGAGCCTGAGCATGCCGTTACAGACGGCATATGCTCACGTGACTCCCAAACTCGGCTTCAATGCGACGCGCTACCTCATCGACACCAACAGCGCCGGATTCACCGACCAGACCCGCACGCTGCCGATTCTTACCGCGGACTCGAGCGTCGTATTCGAGCGTCCGACCACGATCGGGGGCGCGCCCTTCCTGCAGACCCTGGAGCCGCGGCTGTACTACGTCTATATCCCGTTCCGCAATCAGGACGACATTCCCGTATTCGACAGCGCCCAGCAGGACATCAACTTCGCGACCATCTATTCCGAGAACCAGTTTTCCGGCTGGGATCGCATCAACGATGCGAACCAGCTGACCCTCGGTTTCACCTCGCGCTTCATCGGCACCGACACCGGCGCGGAGCGCGTGCGGGCGGCCGTTGCCCAGCGCTACTATTTCGAGGATCAGAAAGTGACCCTGCCCGGTGTTGCTCCGAGCACCTTCTCGCGTTCCGATCTGCTCGCCGCGCTGTCGGGTGTGATCGCACCGCACTTGCGCGCGGAGGCGGGGCTGCAATACAGCACCAACCTCTCGCAGATGCAGAAATTCAATGTCGGCGCCCGTTACCAGCCAGCCCCGGGCAAAGTGCTCAACGCGACCTATCGCTACACGCAGGACAGCTTGCGCCAGACCGATATTTCGACTCAGTGGCCGGTCGGAGGGGGATGGACGGGGCTCGCGCGCTGGAATTATTCGATTCAGGACAACCGCACGCTGGAGGGCCTGCTCGGCGCGGAATACAATGCCGATTGCTGGGCACTGCGCTTGGTCTTCCACAGCTTCGCCACCACCACTCTGGACACAGCCACCACGTTTTTCGTGCAGCTCGAGCTGCGCGGCATGTCACGCATCGGCACCAGTCCAATGGAAACGCTGCGACGCAATATCGGCGGCTATCAGACGATCGATCCCCGTTCACCGAGGCCCGATGGCGCGAGCCCATCCACCAT
>DATICE010000014.1:0-20010 GCA_035456985.1 Burkholderiales bacterium
AACTGCTGCGCGCGCTCGGAGCGGGGCTTGCCGAAGAAGTCCTCCTTTTTCGCGTCCTCGGCGATTCGCCCCTCGTCCATGAAGATCACGCGGTGGGCGACCTTGCGCGCGAAGCCCATCTCGTGGGTCACGCACATCATGGTCATGCCTTCCAGCGCGAGCTCGACCATGACGTCGAGCACCTCGTTGATCATTTCCGGGTCGAGCGCCGAGGTGGGCTCGTCGAACAGCATGGCGATCGGGTCCATCGCGAGCCCGCGCGCGATGGCGACGCGCTGCTGCTGTCCGCCGGAGAGCTCACCCGGAAACTTGCGCGCGTGCATTTCTATCCCGACGCGCTTGAGCAGCGCCATGGACTTGGCGGTTGCTTCCTCCGCGCCGCGTCCGAGCACCCGCACCTGCGCGAGGTTGAGATTATCGAGCACCGACATGTGAGGAAACAGCTCGAAGTGCTGGAACACCATGCCGATTTTCGAGCGCAGCCGGGGCAGATTGGTCTCCTTCGCGCCGACCGACTCGCCATGGACGACGATCTCGCCCTTCTGGAAGGGCTCGAGGCCGTTCACGCACTTGATCAGCGTGGACTTGCCGGAGCCGGAGGGCCCGCAGACCACGACCACTTCGCCTTTTTCGACATTAGTGGAGCAGTCCTTGAGCACCTGGAAGCCGCCGTACCACTTGCTGACATTCTTGAACTCGATCATCGGCATGGCACTTTTCCTTGTAGCTCTCAGCGTTCAGCGATCATCTTGATGATTAAGCTGGCGGCTGATCGGTTCATTTGACGATCGCGATCCGAATCTGCAGTCGCTTCACCATCCAGGAAAGCGTGTACGAGATGATGAAGTAGACGACCGCGACGAACAAGTACATCTCGACCAGCCGCGCGTCGCGCTGCGCGATGCGGGCGGCCGCGCCCAGGAAGTCGACGATCGACAGCACGTAGACGAGCGAGGTGTCCTGGAACAGGATGATGGTCTGGGTGAGCAGCACCGGCAGCATGTTGCGGAACGCTTGCGGCAGCACGACATACCCCATGGTCTGCCAGTAATTGAGACCGAGCGCCTGGCCCGCCGAGACCTGCCCGCGCGCCACGCTCTGGATGCCCGCGCGCATGATTTCCGCGTAGTAGGCGGCCTCGAACATGGTGAAGGTTATAACCGATGACCAGAACGCGCCGACCTGGATCGGCTGCCCGGCGCCGATCACCCAGCCGCCGATCCACGGCACGAGAAAATAGAACCAGAAGATCACGAGCACCAGCGGTACCGAGCGCATCAGGTTGACGTAAATCGCCGCTGGCACGTTGAGCAGCGCGTAGCTGGAAAGCCGCATCATCGCGAGCAGCGTGCCGAAGACGATACCGCCGGTCATGGCCATGGCGGTCAACGTCAGCGTGAAGGTCATGCCCTCCTTGAAAAGAAAGGGCAGGGAGCGCTGGATGACGTCGAAGTCGAAGCCCGCGAACATCTCAGTGTCCCGCCATGGGCGCGCCGCCGGCGCTGATCAGGCCCGGGACCCGCACCCGCTTCTCCACCCGGCGCATGCCGTACACCACGATCAGCGTGATGACGATGTAGATGAGGGTCGCGGCGGTGAAGGCTTCGAAGACCTGGAAGGTGAACTCCTGCATCGCGCGTGCGCGGGCGGTCAACTCCATCAGCCCGATGGTGAGCGCCACCGCCGAATTCTTGATGATGTTCATGAACTCGGAGGTCAGCGGCGGCAGAATGATGCGGAAGGCCTGCGGCAGCAGCACGTGCCGGTACGCCTGGGGCAGCGTCAGGCCGAGCGCCGTTGCAGCCATGCGCTGCCCGCGCGGCAGCGACTGAATGCCGGCGCGCACCTGCTCGGCGACGCGCGCGGAGGTGTAGAAGCCGAGGCACAGCACCGCGGGCCAGAACGAAGCCCACGGCGGAACCATCTGCTTCAGGAGGTCGCCCAGCGCCTTCGGCAACAGCTCCGGCAGCACGAAGTACCACAGGAACATCTGCACCAGCAGCGGGATATTGCGGAACAGCTCGACGTAGGCGTTGCCAAGGCGGACCACCCAGGTGAGCGGCGTGGTGCGCAGCGTGCCGATGGTCGCGCCCAGCGCCAGCGCGATCACCCAGGCGAGGAGCGCGGTCGCGAGCGTCCACCCGACGCCGGAGACGAGCCACCACAGGTAGATGCCGGTGCCGTCGGGCGCCGGGTCCCAGAAAATGGCCCAGTTCCAGTTGTACTTCACGACTCCGGTCCGTTAAGCAAAACGGGGGACAATCCTGTCCCCCGCTCTGTCGCTCGCATCGCGCCGAGCGTATCGGCTACTGATAATCCTTCGGATCGCCCGAGTCGGTCGGGTTCCCCACGACTTTCTTGAACTGGGCGCTCATCGGCACGTTGAGATTGATGCCCTTGGGCGGAATCGGCTTCAGGAACCACTTCTGGTAAATGGCGTTGATCTGGCCGGACTTGTAGAGGCTGCTCACCGCGCCGTTCACGACCTTCTTGAACGCGGGGTCGTCCCTGCGCAGCATGATGCCGTAGGGCTCGACGGTGTAGGCTTCCGAGCCGATTATCCAGGAGCCGGGATTCCTCGATGTGGCGACCAGGCTGTAGAGCAGGATGTCATCCATGAAGAAGGCGACGGCGCGTCCCGTATCCACCGTGAGGAACGATTCCGCGTGGTCCTTCGCCGCGATGATGTTCATGCCCAGGTTGCGCTTGGCGTTCTCCTCGGTCGCCCACTTGATGTTGGTGGTGCCGGAGGTCGAGACGACGGTCTTACCCTTGAGATCGTTGAGCGACTTGATGTTCGATGATTTCTTCGCGACGTAGCGGTTGGCGGTCACGAAGTGCGTGATGGTGAACGCAACCTGCTTCTGGCGCTCGAGGTTGTTGGTGGTCGAGCCGCATTCGAGGTCGATCGTGCCGTTCGCCATCAGCGGAATGCGCGTCGCCGAGGTCACCGGGTTGTACTTGATGTCGATCTTCGACATCTTGAGGTTGGCCTTGATCGCATCCACGATCTTCATGCAGATGTCGATCGCGTAGCCCACCACCTGCTGCTTGTCATCGTAGTACGAGAAGGGAATTGAGGTATCGCGATGGCCGATAGTGATGGTGCCGGTGCTCTTGATCTTGTCGAGCGTGCCGGTTGGCTGCTGGGCATTCGCGGCGCCGGCAATGGCGCCCGCTGCGAGCAGCGCGGCGAACACAGTGGCAAGTCGTCTCATGGTGGACCCCCTAGGCGTTAACTGTTTGGTTTATGAAGCGTATTGATGTGCGACGGCAATTCAATCTAGCCCATCGGCCGCGCATTGTCCAGACGGGCAGACATCGGGCGGCCGGGTGCGGCCAACGCCCGGTTTGCGGAACCGGTGGGCGGACCGCCTATCATAACGGTCGAAGACCCTTGCCGGTTTACCTGAGGAGACACCATGTCCAGCGATGCGGTGCGCTACGAGCACGACCTGCTAGGCGATCGGGCGGTTCCGGCCAGCGCCTACTACGGGGTGCACACTTTGAGGGCGCTCGAGAATTTCCCCGTCACGGGGACCGCGATCTCGATTTATCCCGAGCTGGTGAGCGCGCTCGCCTGCGTGAAGCTCGCGGCGGCGATCGCCAACAACGAGCTCCGACTCCTCGACGACGAGCGGACGCAGGCGATCTCCAAGGCGTGCCGGGAAATCCGCGACGGGAACCTGCTCGATCAGTTCGTCGTGGACGTGATCCAGGGCGGCGCCGGCACCTCGACCAACATGAACGCGAACGAGGTGATCGCCAATCGCGCGCTCGAGTTGATGGGGCGCAGCCGGGGCGACTATGCCTTCCTGCATCCGCTCGACCACGTCAACATGAGCCAGAGCACGAACGATGTCTATCCCACGGCGGTGAAGGTCGCGCTGCATTTCGGGATCCAGCGGCTGACGGCGGCAATGGCGGAGCTGCGCGCGGCCTTTGCCGCCAAGGCGGCGGAGTTCGCGGATGTGCTCAAGATGGGCCGCACCCAGCTGCAGGAAGCGGTACCGATGACGCTCGGCCAGGAATTCTCCACCTATGCCGTGATGCTCGAAGAGGACGAGCAGCGGCTCAAGGAGGCGGTGCTGCTCATCCACGAGATCAACCTCGGCGCGACCGCGATCGGCACCGGCATCACCGCGCACCCGGACTACGCGCCGCTGGCGTGCCGCAAGCTCGCCGACATCACCGGGATCGCCCTCGTGACCGCGCACAACCTGGTCGAGGCGACCCAGGACGCCGGCGCCTTCGTCCAGCTCTCCGGGGTGCTCAAGCGCGTCGCGGTAAAGCTGTCGAAGGTCTGCAATGACCTGCGCCTGCTCTCCTCGGGTCCGCGCGCCGGCCTGAACGAGATCAACCTGCCGGCGATGCAGGCGGGCTCCTCGATCATGCCGGGCAAGGTGAACCCGGTGATACCGGAAGTGGTCAACCAGATCGCGTTCGAGGTGATCGGCAACGACGTGACGGTATCGTTCGCCGCGGAAGCGGGGCAGCTGCAGCTGAACGCCTTCGAGCCGATCATCGCCCACAGCCTGTTCAAGAGCATCATGCATCTGAAGAACGGCTGCGACACCCTGCGTGTTCGCTGCGTCACCGGCATCACCGCCAATCGCGACCATTTGCGCCGCACCGTGGAGAATTCGATCGGCATCGTGACCGCCTTGAATCCGTACATCGGCTACGCGAACGCGACGCAGCTGGCGAAGGAAGCGCACGCGACGGGCCGGAGCATCTATGCGCTGGTGCTGGAGAAGGGGCTGCTCAGCCAGAAAAAGCTTGATGAGATCCTCCGGCCCGAAGCGCTGACGCGCCCGCGTTACACGCCGCCCGGGAAATCCTGATCGAAAAAATCTTCGAGGATGCGCGCGAGCCGCTCCGGCTGGTCGTGGTGCATCATGTGGCCGGCGTCATCGAGCACGATCTCGCGGCGGTTGCGGAACGCGCCCGTGCGCCCAGCGAAGTCCTCCGGGGTGGCCTTCATGCGCGCGAGCATTTCCGATTGCATTCCCGAAACCAGCAGCACGGGCGCGGTGATGCGCCGCCAGCACGCGATTGCCTCCTCGACCCGGAAGAGGTAGGGATTGACGAGCTTGTGCCGCGGATCGCTCGCGAGCACGACTTCTCCCGTGTCGAGCCGCTTCGCCCAGTGCTGCGCGAGGAACGCCGCCCGTTCCTCCGACAGCCTGGGATTTTTTCTCCGTAGACGGGTGGCAACCTCCTCGAAGGAACGGTACGGCTTGAAGCCTGGCGGCTCCTTGAGCTGGGCGAGCCAGTGCGCGTAGCGCAGCGGAGCCTGGTCCGGAGAATGCCGCGCCAGCCCCAGGCCTTCGAGCGAAACCAGCCGCGCAACGCGATCGGTCCGGATCCCGGCGTAGATTGAAGCAATGACGCCGCCCATGCTGTGGCCGACGAGGTGAACCCGCTGATCCCGCTGGTAGAGGTCGAGGAGCGCCTCGAGGTCCGCATAGTAGTCGGGAAACCAGTAACCTTCGCGTGACCACTCGGTCAAGCCGAAGCCGCGCCAGTCGGGGGCAATGGCGCACCACTCGCGCGCGAAACCGTCCACGAGGAACTGGAACGACGCGGAGACGTCCATCCAGCCGTGCAGTAGGAAGAGCCGCGGCGCCGCCGGATCGCCCCAGATGCGCACGTGGTGGCGCAGCCCGCGGATCGCGTGAAATTCGGAGCGGCTTGCCTTCATCTAAGAGGTCAAAACTTCTTGTGCGAAACGGTGAATACCAAAAAAGTCATTCTCGCGACGGCGGAAATCCAGTAAGTTCCGGATTCAATCTTATGTCAATTCCGGGACCTGTAGCTTTTGCCGCGCTCGCCCGCCTGCCGCGCGCCGTTGCGGTGCTGGGCTTGTTCGCCGCGCTCTCGGCCGTTGCGCTCCAGTCTCCCGCGGCGGAGCGCTACGAGTACGGACTGCTGTGGCGCGTCGAGGGCGGGGGCGCGCCGGCAAGTCACGTTTTCGGGACGGTGCACCTCGCCGACCCGCGGGTGACCCGCCTGCCTCCCGCGGTAGCGCAGGAGCTCGATCAGGCACGCAGCATCACGCTCGAGACGGGAATCGATTCCACCAGCATTCTCGGGCTCGCTGGCCGCATGGTATTCACGGATGGTCGCGACCTCGCGGGGGTGGCGGGCACGGAGCTTTTCGGTCGTGCGGCCAAGCTGACCGAGGGCCTCGGGCTGCCCGAACCGGTGTTGCGGCAGTTCAGGCCGTGGGCGGTCACCATGCTGCTGAGCGTTCCCCCGCAGGACCCCACGAACGTGCTCGACTTCGTGCTGGAGCGCCGCGCTGCGGATCAGGGTAAGCCGATTCACCAGCTGGAAAGCCTGGACGAGCAAATTTCGGTGCTCGAGGGGATGTCGGAAGAGGACCAGGTGGCGCTGCTCAAGCAGGCGGTGGACGAGTACGAGAGCATGCCGCGCCGGCTCGCGCGTGTGGTCGATGCCTATCTCGCGCGCGACCTCGCCGGCCTCTGGCGCGTCAGCCAGGAGGGCGTCGGCTCGGGAGAAGGGGAGCGGCGATTAAACGAAGTCTTCACCCGCCGCCTGCTCCATGAGCGCAATGCCCGCATGGCCGAGCGCGCGGAGCCGCGGCTGAGGGAAGGCGGCGCGTTCATTGCCGTGGGGGCGCTGCATTTGTATGGCGGCAGCGGCGTGCTGGCGCAACTCGAGCAGCGCGGCTGGCGTGTCACGCGCGTCTATTAGACCGGTCGATCTCGATTCACGCCTTTCAGGCGCGCGCCGCGAGTCGTAAAATAGGCGCGTGAGCCCGTCGTTCGTTCATCTGCGATTGCACAGCGAGTACTCGATCGTGGATGGCATCGTCCGCCTCGACGAGGCGGTCGAAGCGGCGGCGGCCGACGGCATGCCGGCGCTGGCGTTGACCGACCTCGCCAACGTCTTCGGCATGGTCAAGTTCTACCAGGCGGCGCGTGCAGCCGGCGTGAAGCCCATCGTCGGCTGCGACGTCTGGCTCGAGAACGAGTCCGACCGCGACAAGCCCTACCGCATGCTGCTGCTCTGCCAGTCGCGCTCCGGCTACCTGCGTTTGTCGGAGCTCTTGACCCGGGCCTACCGGGGCAATCAATACCGGGGCCGCGCCGAACTGAAGAAGGACTGGTTTAGGGAAGCTGGCAGCGAGGGGCTGATCGCGCTGTCGGGCGCACATCACGGGGATATCGGGCAGGCGCTGGTGGTGGATAACGCGAAGCAAGCCCAGCGGCTCGCCCGCGAATGGCGCGAGCTCTTCCCGGACCGCTTCTATGTCGAGGTCCAGCGGCTCGGCAAGGGCGCCACGGTGCAGGGCGCGGCGAGCGTGCCGCTCGAGACTTACGTCCAGCGCGCGCTCGGGCTCGCATCGAGCCTGAAGCTCCCGGTGGTGGCGACGCATCCGGTGCAGTTCGCGAAGCGCGAGGATTTCCGCGCGCACGAGGCGCGCGTGTGCATCGCGCAGGGCTACACGCTGTCCGACCAGCGCCGCCCGCGGCTTCACAGCCCGGAGCAGTACTTCAGATCGCAGGCGGAGATGGCGCAGGCGTTCCGCGACGTCCCGCAGGCACTCGCCAACAGCGTGGAGATCGCGCGGCGCTGCAACCTGGAGATCGAGCTCGGCAGGAACCGGCTGCCGCAGTTCCAGACCCCGAACGACGTCAGTCTCGACGATTTCCTGCGCAGCCGGGCGATGGAAGGGCTCGAACGCCGGCTGCCGCGGCTCTATCCCGATGCTGCGCTTCGCGAGCGCCAGAGACCGCGCTACCGCGAGCGGCTCGAGTTCGAAACCCGGACCATCCAGCAAATGGGCTTCTCGGGGTATTTCCTGATCGTCGCCGACTTCATCAACTGGGCGAAGGAGAACGGCGTGCCGGTCGGGCCCGGGCGCGGCTCGGGGGCCGGGTCGCTGGTCGCCTATTCGCTTGGGATCACGGACCTCGATCCGCTGCGCTACGACCTCCTGTTCGAGCGCTTCCTCAACCCGGAGCGCGTCTCGATGCCGGACTTCGACATCGATTTCTGCCAGGACGGGCGCGACCGGGTCATCGAGTACGTGAAGAGCCGCTACGGGGCGGACAGCGTGTCGCAGATCGTCACCTTCGGCACCCTGGCGGCGCGGGCGGTGGTGCGCGACGTGGGAAGGGTGCTCGATCTTTCCTACACCTTCTGCGACCAGCTCGCGAAGCTGATCCCGTTTCAGCCCGGGCGCCATCTCACGCTTGCTGACGCCCGGGACATCGAGCCGCAGCTCGTCGAGCGCGAGAAAAAGGAGGAGGAGGTGCGGGAGCTGCTGGCGCTCGCGGAGCAGCTGGAAGGCCTCACGCGCAACGTCGGCATGCACGCGGGCGGCGTACTGATTGCGCCCGGCAAGCTCACCGATTTCTGCCCGCTTTACGCGGCCGATGGCTCGGATTCCGTGGTCTCCCAGTTCGACATGAAGGACGTCGAGGCGGTGGGGCTGGTGAAATTCGACTTCCTCGGTCTCACCACGCTCACGGTTCTCGACTGGACGCTGAAGTACATCGGTCCTCCCTCATCCTTGGACCTGGCGACTCTCCCGCTGGATGACGCGGCGACTTATCGAATATTCGCGGCCGCCGACACGACCGGCGTGTTCCAGTTTGAATCGCGCGGCATGCGCGATCTCCTGGTGCGCGCGAAGCCGGACCGGTTCGAGGACATCGTCGCGCTGGTCGCCCTCTACCGGCCGGGGCCGATGGAGCTGATCCCGGAATTCGTGCGTCGCAAGCAGGGCGGCCGCGTCGATTACCCGGATCCGCGGGTGGAGCCGATCCTCAAGCCCACCTACGGCATCATGGTGTACCAGGAGCAGGTGATGCAGATCGCGCAGATCATCGGCGGCTACACCCTGGGCAGCGCCGACCTGCTGCGGCGCGCGATGGGCAAGAAGCTGCCCGAGGAGATGGCCCAGCACCGCAGCATTTTCGTCAAGGGCGCGGCGACGAATGGCATCAACGAGCGGCGCGCGAACGAGCTGTTCGACCTGATGGAGAAGTTCGCGGGCTATGGTTTCAACAAGTCTCACGCGGCGGCCTACGCGCTCGTCGCGTACCAGACCGCCTACATGAAGGCCCACCACGCCGCCGCGTTCATCGCCGCCAACATGTCGGCGGTGATGAACGACACCGACAAGGTGGAATTGTTCGCCGAGGACGCGCGCGCCCACGGCATCGAGCTGCTGGTTCCCGACGTCAATCAGTCGAACTACCGGTTCGAGCCCGTACCCCCCACTCAATCCCCCCCCTCGCCAAGGGGCGACACCCCCCCGACTGACGTCCCCCCCTCGGTAAGGGGGGGAAATAGAGGGGCGATCCGCTACGGGCTCGGCGCGATCAAGGGCACGGGCGAGGCGGCGATCGCCTCCATCGTGGAAGCGCGCAAGCAGGGGCCGTTCACGGATTTGTTCGACTTCTGCCACCGCGTCGACAAGCGCCTCGTCAATCGGCGTGTGGTCGAGTCGCTGATCCGTGCGGGGGCCTTCGATTCACTGAACGGGCATCGCGCGAGCCTGCTTGCCACCGTCGGGGTAGCGCTCGAGAGCGCGGAGCAGGCGAGCCGGGCCGTGCACCAGGTGAGCCTGTTCGGCGACCTCGCCGAGACCTCCCGGCAGGCGGCGCCGGTCGAAGCGCAGCGCTGGGGCGAGAAGGAGCGCCTGCAGAACGAGAAGGCGGCGCTCGGCTTCTACTTCAGCGGGCATCTCTTCAACATCTACCGCGACGAGGTGCGCCGCTTCGTCCGCACGCGGCTCGCCGACCTCGGCGCCGCGGGAAATGGCGACTACGCGGGCCGGACGTACTGGATCGCGGGCGTCGTGCTCGGCACCCGGGTGCAGACAACCGCGAGCGGGCGCATGGGCGTGATCCAGCTCGCGGACGACTCGGGACGCTTCGAGATCGTGGCGTTCCGCGAGGTGTTCGAGAAGCACCGCTCGAAGCTGAGGGAGGACGAGCTGCTGGTGCTGGAGGTGCGGCTGCGGACGGCGCGCGCGCGCGTCGTGAATGGCGAGAGCGATTCCGGCCCGGACTTCGGGATGCGCATCGAGGCCTTGAACGTCCTCGATCTCGCGGAGGCGCGCAACCGCTTTGCGCGAGGCGTGAGAATCACGTGCAACGGCGCCTCGTCCGGCAACCGGCTGCGCGAAGTGCTGGCGCCCTACCGCAGCGGCCGCTGCCCGGTGTCGATCGTCTATTCCAACCGCGATGCCAGCTGTGAGATCGACCTGGGCGAGGCCTGGCGCGTGAACCTGCACGAGGACCTGATCAAGTCGCTCGCGGAGTGGTTCAGTCCCGAGAACGTGCGCATCGTCTACAACGACAACGCGACCGGTGACCGGTCGCTGGAAAAAGCGTGAATAGTGAGTAATGAGTGGTGAGCAGACTGAACCCGTCCAGAAAGGCTGTCGACGATCAGACCGTTTCAGTCCACTCACCACTCACAAACCACCAGCCACTCGCTCGCGCCGCCGCGATCATTACGCTCGCGTGCATCTCGGCGGCCGAGCCGCGAGCGGGCGAGGCGGAGTGGAAACTTCTCAACGACCAGGCAGTCGCACACCTTCAGCGCGGCGATTTCGAGCAGGCCGGGTTGTTCGCGCGCCAGTCGCTCAGGGAAGCCGAGACGACCCTCGGGCCCGAGCACCGCGCCACGGAGGCGAGCCTCTCCACGTACTCGCTCGCGTTGCGCCTCAGCGGCAAGCCGGAGGAAGCGCTACCCGTAGCCGGGCGGCTGGTCGCTCTCAGGACGAAGCAGTATGGCCCGGAGGACCCCGCGACAGCCATCGCGTTGCACAACAGCGCCGAGATCCTGATTGCGCAAAACCGGTTCGCCGAGGCGGGGCAGATGCAGTTGAGGGCGCTCGCGGTATTCGAGAAGAAACTGGGAGCGAAGCACGTCAATACTGCCACCGGACTGCACAACATGGGCTCGATCCTGCTCAAGCAGGACAAATATGCCGAAGCCGAGAAGTACCTGCGCCGCGCGCTGGCGGCAAAGGAGCAGGCCCTGAAGCCCGGCCACCTCAGCGTCGCGCACACGCTGGACAATCTTGCCGCGGCGCTCGACGCGCAGGGGCGGAATATCGAGGCGGACAAGTACCGCCGCCGCGCCGCAGGCATCCGCCGCAAGGCTGGCTGAGCTCTATTCGGTTGGCCGCGTCTCGAACCCGGCGTAATCCCCGCTCGCGTCGCTGACGCGCACCTCGGCAACGATGGAGCTGGGTGGCCCGCGCCGCGCCCAGGCGATCATCGATTCCACCGCGCCAGTAGTCCCCTGGACGACGGCTTCAACGGCTCCGTCACGGCGGTTTCGCACCCATCCGGTGATGCCGAGCTCGCGCGCCTTGCGCTCCATGTAGAAGCGGAAACCCACGCCCTGCACGCGGCCGGTGATGATGAGATGTTTGGTAACCACCATCGTGAAATGCTAGTGTACCGTGTTCCGGAACCCAAGCCGGCAAAGGAGACGATCATGACTGCGACTCGACTGGGTATTGCTATGGGCGCTGCGGCGCTGTTTTTCGTGACGGGATGCTCTTCTACCGGCGGCGTGGACGCGAAGTCCAACGTCGCGCCCGACAAAGTCGTCTATCACGTCAACGACAGCGACGCACAGGCGACCAATGCGTTGCGCAACATCGGCAATCATCTTGAAGTGAATCCAAAGGCGAAGATCGTCGTGATCACGCACGCGCGGGGCGTGGACTTTCTCATGGAAGGCGCCAAGGACCGCAACGGCAATCCCTACAACGTGCGAGTCGAAGAGTTGAAGGCGCAGGGCATCCAGTTCGACGTGTGCGAGATCACGCTGCGCAACCGCAAGATGACGAAAAGCAAGTTCATCCCCGAGGCGACGTTCGTGCCTTCCGGCGTCGCGGAAATCACGCGGCTGCAGCAGCGCGAGGGCTACGCCTACCTCAGGCCCTGATCCGGCCCGCGCCGGTGTCCTTGCGGCAGGCCTGCGCGTGATACGCGCTGACCGGGTCGCGGACCCGCGCGGGTAACGCTTCGAAGCGATCGGCAGCGGGCTCTCCTACGCCGCGCTCGCGGCGCTGCGCTGAGCGCTCCATCGCTCCCGCGAATTCGGGTGTCCAGAAAAATAGCCGCGAAGATGATCGGCAATTAGTTGCCCCCATCCTACCTTCCCCCGCACACGGGGGAAGGGGATACCCGTCTCCACGGCAATGACGGGCGTTCGCGAGTTTGCGCAGGCCACCGCCGAGCGCATAAAATCGGTTTTTTCTCCGCCCGGCGCGCTGTATCGTCAGGCGGCAACCGCACTTAGCCGATGCCCGCTGCCACCGCGTCCCACCTCGAAGTCGTCATCGGCATCATCCTGTTCTGGCTGGCAATCGGGGCGCTCGGGCTGCTGCGGGCGAACCCTCCCGGCGCCACCACGCGGTGGGTATATGCGCTCGGCGCCGTCGCCGGCGTGCTGCTAGCAGTCGTCGCGCTTGCCGCGATCGCGGCACCGCCGCAGGCGATCGTCCTGCCGCTCGGCCTTCCCGACCTTCCGTTCCATACGCGGCTCGATCCACTTTCCGCATTCTTCCTGCTGCTACTCGGCGTAACCGGCGCGGGGATCTCGTGCTTTGCCGCCGGATATTTCGCGGGAGCGCACGGCGGCGCGGGAGGCCTCACGTGCATGCAGTATCACTGGTTTCTCGCCAGCATGGCGCTGGTGCTGGTCGCCGACGACGCCTACCTCTTCATGGTGGCATGGGAAGCGATGGCGCTCACTTCCTATTTTCTCGTCACCACCGAGCACCAAGATCCCGAGATCCGCAAAGCGGGCTTCATCTATTTCCTGATCGCGCACATCGGCGCCCTCGCGATCCTGCTCTGCTTCGGAGTGCTGCACGGCGGGCAGGGGGACTACACCTTCGAGGCCATGCGGCAGGCAGAGCTCTCGAGCGGCTGGGCGACGATCGCGTTTCTGCTCGCGCTCGTGGGCTTCGGCGCCAAGGCCGGTATCGTGCCGCTGCACGTGTGGCTGCCGGAAGCGCACCCGGCCGCGCCCTCTCCGGTATCCGCGCTGCTTTCCGGTGTGATGCTGAAGACCGCGATCTACGGCCTGTTCCGCGTGACCTACGATCTCCTGCCCTCCATCCACTGGGAGTGGGGACTGCTGGTCCTGGTGATCGCGGTGGTGACGACGCTCTTCGGCGTTCTCTTCGCACTGATGCAGCACGATTTGAAGCGCCTGCTCGCGTACCACTCGGTCGAGAACATCGGAATCATCCTGATCGGCTTCGGCCTGTCGCTGATCTACATCGGCACCGGCCAACCGGCGCTCGCCGTGCTGGGGCTGCTCGCGGCGCTCTACCACACGCTCAATCACGCCGTCTTCAAGGGACTGCTGTTTCTCGGCGCGGGAGCCGTGCTGAAGGGCGCCGGGCTGCGCGACCTGGGGCGCATGGGCGGGTTGATCCGCGTCATGCCGTTCACCGCGTTCGTCTTCCTGGTCGGCGCCCTCGCGATCTCCGCGCTGCCGCCCTTGAACGGATTCGTCTCCGAGTGGCTGACCTTCCAGGCGGCGCTGCTCTCGCCGGCGTTGGAGCATGGCGTGCTGCGCTCGATCATCCCGCTCGCCGCGGCGGCGCTCGCGCTCGCGGGCGCACTTACCGCCATGTGCTTCGTCAAGGTGTTTGGAATCGCGTTTCTTGGAGTGCCGCGGAGCAGCGAGGCGACCCGCGGCCGCGAGGCGGGCGAGTGGGAGCAGCTTGGCATGGGATGGCTCGCCGCCATGTGCGTCGTGCTCGGGCTCGCCCCGGTCTGGATGATCGGCGTGATGGATCCGGTCGCATTGAGCCTGCTCGACTACAGCCCCGCCACCATGGGCATGGCGGCGCATTGGCTGTGGCTGACACCGGTCGCGCCCGAGCGTGCGAGTTACAGCCCGGTCATCTTCCTTGCCGTGATCGTCGCCGTGGTGCTGGCCGCGTTCGGGCTGGTACGGCTGCTCTATCACGGGCGGCTGCGCCGCACCCCCGCGTGGGATTGCGGCTTTCCCGGCCTCACCGCGCGCATGCAGGATACGCCCGAGGGATTCGGCCAGCCGATCCGTCAGATCTTCGCGCCGGTCTACGAGATCGAGTCGCACCACCCCGATTCCTTCGATCGCCTGCCGCGTTATTTCAGCGAGGTGCGCGATCGCTTCTGGGGCTGGCTTTACCTCCCGATTGCGCGCGCCGCGACATTCTGCTCGCGCGTCATCGGCCGCATCCAGGTCGGGAGGGTCGCCGTCTATTTGATGTACAGCTTCGCGACCATCATCTTCCTGATGGCGTTCGTCCGATGACCCTCGCGGGCGCACTCAATCAGCTCGTTCAGCTGCTGCTGGTGGCAATCGCTGCGCCGCTCCTCATGGGCTGGGTCAACGCGTGCCGCGCCTGGCTGCAGAACCGCAGCGCCCCGAGCCTGCTGCAGCCGTACCGCGTCCTGCGGAAGCTCCTGCACAAGGACGCGGCGCTCGCCGAGAACGCCTCATGGCTGTTCCGCTTTGCACCCTACGTGATCTTCGGGTGCATGTGGCTCGTGGCGGGCATCGTGCCGGTGGTGGCGACGGAGCTCCCGTTTGCCGCCGCCGCCGATGTCATCGCGCTGGTCGGAGTCTTCGCCGTGGCGCGGGTCTTCATCTCGCTCGCGGCGATGGACATCGGTACCGCGTTCGGCACGCTGGGGGCGCGCCGCGAGATGCTGATCGGGGCGCTGGCAGAGCCGGCGCTGCTCATCATCTTCTTCAATTTCGCGCTCATCAGTCAGTCGACGTCGCTTACCACGATCGTCGAGACGCTCGCGCACCGCGAGTTCGCGCTCTACCCGAGCCTCGCCTTCGCCGCGGTGGCGTTCGTGATGGTGCTGCTCGCCGAGAACGCGCGGGTGCCGGTGGACAACCCTGCGACCCACCTCGAGCTCACCATGGTGCACGAGGCGCTCGTCCTCGAGTACTCGGCGCGCCACCTCGCGTTGATCGAATGGGCGTCCGCCATCAAGCTCTTTGTCTATTGTGCGATCGGCATCGCCTGCTTCGTACCTTGGGGCATCGCGGAAGCCGGGGACTGGGGCGCGCTGCCGCTCGCCATTGCGGCCGCGGTGGCGAAGCTCCTGGTCGCGGGGGCGGCGCTCGCGACGCTGGAGACTGTCAGCGCAAAGATGCGCATCTTCCGCGTGCCGGAATTCGTCGCCACCGCCTTCATGCTGGCGATGCTGGGCCTGCTGCTGAACTACGTGTTCGAAGTCTGACAATGAGCCTGAGCGCGCAGCTCATCAACGTCCTCGCAGCGATCATGCTGCTGATCGCGTTTGCGATGCTCTCGCAACGGCGGATCCTGTCCCTGATCGAGCTTTTTGCGTGGCAGGGCGTGGTGCTGGCGGCGTCCTCCTTCATCGTCGCCTACACCACGGGGCAGGGACACCTCTACGTTTCCGGCATTCTCACCGTCCTGCTCAAGGTGGTGGCGCTGCCGTGGATCCTCTACCGGCTGATCCACCGCTTGAACATCCGCTGGGACGTGGAGACGCCGATCAATATCCCGACCACCATGCTGATCGGCATCGCCCTCGTGATCTTCGCCTTCAATCTGGCGCAGCCGATCTCGCAGCTGGCGAGCACCATCACGCGCTCCACCCTCGGCATCGCCATGGCGTGCGTGCTGCTCTCTTTCCTGATGATGATCACGCGGCGCAAGGCGGTGCCGGTCGTGATCGGGTTCCTCGCGATGGAAAACGGGCTCTTTTTCGCGGCGACCAGCGCCACCTACGGCATGCCGATGGTGGTGGAGTTCGGCATCGCGCTCGATGTCCTGGTCGGCGGGTTCATCTTCGGCATCTTCTTCTTCCAGGTGCGCGAGACCTTCGACAGCCTCGACACCCGGCATATGGAAAAGCTCAGGGAAGACTGATGGAGATCCTGGTCCTGCTCGGCACGCCGCTCCTCGGGGGCGCGGCGCTCGCGGTTTTCGGCGGTCGCCGCTGGGCGCCGGAGCTGGGCGTCGCCTCGAGCCTCGTCACGTTCCTCGCGGCGGCGGCACTGACGGCACGGGTGATCCGCGACGGGCCGCTCACCACCTTCGGCGGGCAGTTCTTCATCGACTCGTTCAACGTGGTGCTGGTGGCGTTGACCGCCTTCGTCGCGCTGACCACGGCGCTGTTCTCGCGCCCCTATATGCGCATCGAGGCCGACCGCGGCAAGATCAAGGCGGGGGCGCAGCGCCTGTTCCACGCCATGTTCCAGGTCTTCAGCTTTACGATGCTGCTCGCGCTGACCACCAACAACATGGGCATCCTGTGGGTGGCGATGGAGGCGGCGACGCTGTCCACGGTGCTGCTGGTGAGCCTGTACCGCACGCCGGAAGCGATCGAGGCGGCGTGGAAATACTTCATCCTGTGCTCGGTCGGCATCGCGCAGGCGCTCTTCGGCACGATCCTCCTCTACTTCGCCGCGGAGAGGGTGCTGGGAACGGGCGGCACGGCGCTCCTGTGGACCGACTTGAACATGGTCAAGTCGCAGCTCGAGCCGACGGTGATGTCGCTCGCGTTCGTCTTCCTGCTGGTGGGCTACGGCACCAAGGTGGGGCTCGTCCCGGTGCACAACTGGCTGCCCGACGCGCATGCGGAGGGTCCGACGCCGATCTCGGCAGTTCTCTCCGGGCTGCTTCTCAATGTCGCGCTCTACGCGGTCGTGCGCTGCAAGGTATTGACCGATGGCGCGCTTGGGGCGCCGTTTGCCGGCAACCTCATGATGGGCTTCGGCCTGCTCTCGGTGGTGGTGGCCGCGTTCCTGCTCTCGCGCCAGCGCGACATCAAGCGCATGTTCGCCTACTCCTCGATCGAGCACATGGGGCTCATGACCTTCGCCTTCGGCATGGGAGGCGTGGCGGCGACCTTCGGCGCACTGCTGCACATGACGATGCACAGCCTCACCAAATCGGCGATCTTCTTCGCAGTCGGGCACGCCGCGCAGAAGACCGGCACCCAGATCATGGACGACATCCGCGGCTTGATCCGCACCAACCCCACGATCGGCTGGGGGCTGATGCTCGGCACGATCGCCATTCTCGGCATCCCGCCGTTCGGCGTGTTCGCGAGCGAGTTCATCATTCTCACCACGGCGATGCGCGAGCAGCCGTGGGCGACGCCGTTCCTGCTCATCGGGCTCGCGGTCGCCTTCGCGGCGATCTTCGGCAAGGTGCAGCCGATGGTGTTCGGCGAAACGCAGCTTCCGCGGCTGCCGCACCCGCCGGCGCTCGTCCCTGTATTCGTGCATCTCGCGCTGGTGCTGATGCTGGGGATATTCATTCCACCCTATCTCGCGGCCTGGTACCGGCAAGCGGCGGCGCTGATCGGGTGAGGCGTGACATGGAGTGGCGCGACTGGAGTGGCGTAACGTGATTAAGCGTGACATGGCGAAGTGACTGGTAATGAGGCTTGAAGGGCTCAATTTCGAAGTGGCGCAGATTGCCGGCACCGTGACGGCGTACCGTGCCGAGGTGGACGCGGCGCAGTGGAGCGAGGCGTGCCGCGCAGTCCGCGAGCAGGGCGGGCGCCTGGTCTCGCTGTGGGCGAGCGATGCGCGCGGCGAAAGCCGCGGCTTCACCGCGCACGCCGCGCTGGTCGCGCGCGGCGGGCTGGTCGTGCTCTCTCTCCCGCTCGCCGGCGAGTCGTATCCCGACGTGGCGGCCATCTTCCCGCCGGCCGACCGCATGCAGCGCGCCGCCTTCGACCTCCTCGGTGTCTCCGCCAGCGGGGCGGACGATCGCCGCAGGTGGCTGCGGCACGCGGCGTGGCGGCCGGATGAATTTCCGCTGCGCAAGGATTTCGACGCTCGACAGCCGTCGGTCGTCAGTCGTCACGAATCGCAGGCGGATGATTACCCGTTCGTCCGCGTCGAAGGAGAAGGCGTTCACGAGATACCGGTAGGCCCCGTCCACGCCGGCACGATCGAGCCCGGCCACTTCCGCTTCTCGGTGGTGGGAGAGACGGTGCTGCGGCTCGAGCAGCGCCTTGGCTACAAGCACAAGGGGATCGAGAAGCGCTTCGAGAGCATGACGATCGCCGAAGGTGCAAGGCTTGCTCAACGCGTTTCGGGCGATTCTGCCGTTGCCTACGCGTGGGCGTATGCGATGGCAGTGGAGTCGGCTGCCGGCGTGACGCCGCCGCCGCGGGCGGTGTGGCTGCGGGCGCTGCTGCTCGAGCGGGAGCGCATCGCCAACCATCTGGGCGACCTCGGATTCCTGGGCAACGATGCTGCGCTTGGGTTCGGGCTCGCGCAATTCCTGCTGTTGAAGGAGGAATGGCTGCGGACTCACCACGCGCTCTTCGGCCACCGCTATCTGATGGACGCCGTCGTTCCCGGCGGCGTCGCGGGTGACGTCGCGCTTGAAGGCGCGGCGCGCATGCGGGTCGAGATGGATGAGATCGAGAAGACCGTAATCCGGCTCAAGACGATCTACGACGAGCACGCCGGGCTGCAGGACCGCTTCATCAATTGCGGGCGTGTCGCGCCCGGACTCGCGGCGCGGTTGGGGCTGATCGGCCTCGCGGGCCGTGCGAGCGCGCAGAGCTGGGACCTGCGCGTCGAATATCCCTACCCGCCCTATACGGAGCTCGATGTGCGCATGGCGACGCACCGCAACGGCGATGTTGCCGCGCGCGTGACGGTGCGCTTCGAGGAGGTTTTCGAATCGCTGCGGTTGTGCCGGCTGATTCTGGAGAGGCTGCCCGCTGGCGACATCGTCCTTGAGGTCCCGGCGCCCGCGGCGGGCGCATTCGGGGTGGGCTGGGTGGAGGGGTGGAGAGGAGAGGTGTTCATCGCGCTGGAAGCGGGCTCCGGCAACCGGATTCGGCGCCTTCATCCGCACGATCCCTCGTGGCACAACTGGCCGGTGCTCGAGCACGCGGTCATCGGGAACATCGTTCCGGATTTCCCGCTCATCAACAAGTCTTTCAACCTGTCCTATTCAGGGCATGACTTGTGAGGCGTGATCGGTGATAAGTGATGAGGAAGGCCTGAAATGTATCAGTTGTTGAAGCAGATCGCGGTCACGGGGATCAAGACCGAGACTCCTCCCCAGCCGGACGAGGCGCTGCGCGTGACCACCGACCGGCTGCGCGCGGAGATCCTGGAGTACTTCGCGGGGGCGCTCACCATCCGTCACGTCGATGCCGGCTCGTGCAATGGTTGCGAGCTGGAGATCCACATGTGCAATAGTCCTTACTACAACCTCGAAGGTCTTGGCATCCGTTTCGTCGCGAGCCCGCGCCACGCTGACATGCTGCTGGTGACGGGGCCGGTGTCGCGCCACATGGAAGTCGCATTGAAGCGAACCTACGAGGCGACTCCCGATCCGAAGCTCGTGGTGGCGATCGGGGATTGCGGCTGCACCGGCGGCATCTTCGGAGAGAGCTACGCGAGCCGCGGGCGGGTATGGAACGTGATCCCGGTTGACGTGGCGGTGCCGGGCTGCCCGCCAACGCCGCTCGCAATCATGCAGGGCATACTGACGGCAATCAGCGCGAGGAAAGTCTGACGATGCGGGCGATGGTACTGGAGCAGTTCGGCGCGCCGCTGAAGTTGAAGGATGTGCCGGTGCCGAAGATCGGTCCCAACGAGGCGCTGGTGCGCGTGCGCGTGTGCGGCGCGGGCCTGACCGTCGTCATCATGGTTGCGACACCGGGACGCATCAAGTCGTATCCCCGCATACCCGGGCACGAGGTCGCGGGCGAGGTCGTCGAGGCGGGCTCCGAGGTGAGGACCGTAAGAGTCGGCCAGCGCGTGACCAATCACTACTATTTAACGTGCGGCAACTGCCGCTACTGCCGCAGCGGGCGCGAGACGCTGTGCGAAAATTTCCGCGGCAACGTCGGCAGCGGCTGCGACGGCGGCTATGCGGAGTACGTCGCGCTGCCGGAGCGCAACCTCGTCGCGGTTCCCGACGGGGTCACCGATCTCGAGGCGGCGGTCGCGGCCGACGCGATCGCGACGCCC
>DATICE010000015.1:0-14640 GCA_035456985.1 Burkholderiales bacterium
CGCGAGTTTCTCGACCGCGCCGCACGGTATGCGATCGGCGGGTTCACGGCGGCAGCGATGCTGGAATCCCTCAGCCCCAATTTCGCGTGGGCCCAGCAGATCGCGAAGGACGACGCCCGGATCAAGGCCGAATACCTGACCTATCCCTCGCCCCAAGGGTCCGGAACCATGCGCGGGTATTTTGCGCGGCCGGCAACGGCCGCCGGCAAGTTTCCGGGCGTGCTGGTCATACATGAGAACCGCGGATTGAATCCCTACATTGAGGACGTCGCGCGGCGGCTGGCGGTGGAGGGCTACGTGGCGTTCGCGCCGGACGCGCTTACGCCGATGGGTGGCTACCCGGGCGACGAAGACAAGGCGCGGGCGCTGTTTGCCAAGATTGACCGCAAGAAACAGTTGGAGGACATGGCTACCGGCGCCGGCTTTCTAAAGTCGCGCCCCGAGTGCTCGGGCAGGATCGGCGCCGTGGGTTTCTGCCAAGGCGGCTTGATCGTGAACCAGCTCGCGGTGCGGCTGCCGGAACTCGCGGCCGGGGTGCCGTTCTACGGAAGGCAGGTAAGTGCCGAGGACGTCTCGAAGATCAAGGCGCCGCTGCTCATCCACTACGCGGAGCACGATGACGGAGTCAACGTCGGCTGGAAGCCCTTCGAGCGGGCGCTCAAGGCGAACGGCACGAAATACGAGATGCACGTGTACCCGGGCACGCAGCACGGATTCCACAACGATACGACGCCCCGCTATGACGAGGCCGCCGCCAAGCTCGCGTGGTCGCGGACACTTGCGTTCTTCAAGGATCACCTCAAAGGCTAAGTGCGGCGCGGGTTTACGCTATCATCGACATCCCACGAGCGGTTCCCCGGGGGAGGGGCTCATGTCGCAGCTGAAGCTTTCCATCGCGACCACGGACTACGATCACTTCCGCGACTTTCGGCTGGGCTACGTGAAAGCCGAGGGGATCGATCACAACTGGCTCAACCTCGGCCACCACGAATGCTTCGCGCGCTTCACCGCCAATCGAGAGTTCGACGTGTCCGAGCTCTCCTTCGCGAAATTCGCGGCGCAGGTGACGCGCCAGGACAGCGACATCATCGGGCTTCCCGTCGTGTGCTCGCGGCTGTTCCGCTTCAGCTCCTTCTACGTGAACCGGAAGAGCAACATCAAGACGGTGAAGGATCTCGCCGGAAAGAAAGTGGGCTCTCCGGAATGGGCGCATTCCGCTGCCGTTTACATGCGCGGCTGGATGCACAACGACATGGGCGTGAAGCTGACCGACGTGCACTGGTACCAGGCGGGTGCGAACGCTCCCGGCCGCGACGAGAAGGTCGAGTTGAACCTCCCCAAGGGGCTGAAGCTCACGCGCGTCGCCGACAAGTCCCTGAGCGAGCTCCTGGCGGCGGGGGAGATCGACTGCGCCATCATCGCGCGCCCGCCCACCTGCTTCATCGAGGGCCATCCGGACGTCATGCGATTGTTTCCGAACTTCCACGAGATGGAGGAGGAATACTACGAGCGCACCCGGGTGTGGCCGATCATGCACATCATCGCGATGCGAAAGCAGATCCTGGACGAGAACCCGTGGGTCGCCCGCAATCTCTACAACGCGTTCCTGGAATCGAAGCGCCGCAGCATCGAGCGCTTGCTCGACCCCGCGGTGTCGCGCTATCCCCTGGCGTGGCTTCCAACCTACGCGCGCAGCATGCGCGAAATGTTCGGCGGCGACCCGTTCCCCTACGGAATCGAGGAGAACCGCCCGACCTGGGAGCAGATGGCGCTCTACACCTGGCAGCAGGGCATCGCCCACCGCCAATTCAAGCCCGAGGAGATTTTCCCGCAGGGCATGATGACCAAGGTCGTGATCTAGACTGCAAGGATGAAGGCAGAAAGCGGAGGGATGACCCGGCCAACCGTGGCCGCGTCGCAAGCGCCCGCATCGGGCGGAGAGGTTGCGGCTGAATTGCTCCGGGACCTTGCGGCCGCGAGCCGCATCCTCGCCGCGCAGGGCGTGGTGGACGGCTTCGGTCACGTCTCGATGCGCCACCCGTCGGCGCCGGAGCGCTTCCTGATGGCGCGTTCGATCGCGCCGGCCCTGGTAACCCCCAGGGACATCATCGAGTACGATCTCGACTGCAATCCCTGCAACGCCGGGGGCCGCGGCAGCTTCCTCGAGCGCTTCATTCACGGCGAGATCTACAAGGCCCGGCCGGACATCACGTCTGTCGTGCATAGTCATTCGCCGTCGGTCATTCCCTACGGGCTCGTTCCCGTGCCGATGCGGGCGATGTTCCACAACGCCGCTTTCATCGCTGCCGGCGTGCCGGTGTTCGACATCCGCGAGCGATTCGGCGCGACCGACATGCTGGTGAGCGACAGCGCGAAGGGGGTGGCGCTCGCCCAGGTCATGGGCAAGAGGGACATCGTGCTCATGCGCGCGCACGGGAGCGTCGCCTGCGGGCCAACGCTCCAGACCGCGGTGTTCCGCGCCGTCTACACCGAGGTCAACGCCCGCATCCAGCACTGGACCGCGGACCTCGGCGGACAGGGACCGATCGCTTCGCTCGACGAGGAGGAAGGCCGCCTCGCGGACGGCCCGAACCGGACCGCGGGCATGCGCGCGTGGGACCTCTGGCGCGCGCAGGTTCGCGCCCAGGTAAACTGGTGACAGTGGAGGCACCCATGGCAGACACCGCATTGAAGCAGCGAGAGGACGCCCGATCGGTGACCGAGCTGAAGCAGCAGCTCGTCGACTGTATCCGCATGCTGGAGCAATCCGACATCATCGACTACAACGGCCACGCCAGCATCCGGATCGGCGAGGACCGCATGCTGATCAACATCGGCTCCTGCCAGAGGAGCCGGCTCACGGTCGCCGACATCTGCACGATCGACATGGAGGGCAACGTGATCGAGGGCAACGGCAGGCCGCCGCTCGAGTTCCACCTGCATGCCGGCATCTACCGGGCGCGCAAGGACGTGAAGGCGGTCGTCCATGCGCACCCGAAATGGTCGACGTTTCTTACGATGACCGGCCATGGCTACCTGCCGGTGTACGCGCAAGGCTCGCTGGTCTACCCGATGCCGGTGCTGGATTCGCCGAACTCGATCAACAACCGTGTGATGGCCGATCGCCTCGCGGCCGCGCTCGCGGACCGCCCCGCGGCAATGATGAAATCGCACGGCGCGGTAACGGTGGGCAAGGATCTCGTCGAAGCGTTCGTGCTCGCCAACTACATGGAAGAGAATTCCTACCGCCAATACATGGCGCTGCAGATCGGCAAGCCCTACGCGTTCAGTGCGGAGGAGGTGGCGCTGTGCCGCGAAAAGCTCTGGACGCCGAACCTTTTCAAGCGCACCTGGGACCACTTCCGCGCCAAGCTTGACCCATAATGGCGGCTGACAACTGACGGATCAGCCGTCGGACTTCAGTTGCCGGGCGCGACGAGACTCTTTTCCAGCAGCCCCCGCAGTTCCGCGGTCACCTCGGGTTCAATACCAAACCAGGCTTTCCAGGCAGGGCACCCCTGGTGCAGCAGCATGCCGAGGCCGTTCACGGTGCGATTGCCGCGCTTGCGGGCGGCCGCGAGAAACGGCGTCTCGAGCGGGGTGTAGATGATGTCGGCGGCGAGGGCGCTCGTCGGCAGCTTGTCGAGCCGGACGTCGAGGGCAGGCTGGCCGGACATGCCCTGGCTGGTGGCGTTGACCGCCATCGCGGCGCCCTCGAGCGCATCGTGGCGATATTCCCAGGGCAGGGCCTCGATCGCGCTACCAAATTCAGCGGCGATGCCCTTGGCGCGGGCAAACGTGCGGTTGACGAGCCGGATCTCCTTCGCGCCCTCCTGTAGCAGGCCGTAGCACACCGCGCGCGCGCCGCCGCCGGCGCCAAGCACCACGGCGGGGCCCGCACCGGCCTTCCAGCCGGGCACGGACTGCTTCAAATTGTGAATGAATCCGTAGCAATCGTTGTTGCTGCCGGTAAGCGATCCGTCGGGCTTTATCACTACGCAGCTGATCGCGCCGATGCGGATCGCTACCGGATCCACTTCGTCCACGAGCGTCATTGCGTGCTGCTTGTGCGGGATGGTGAGGTTCACGCCCGCGAAGCCCAGCGGCTGCAGCGCGCGCAGCGCCGCGGGGAGCCCCTCCGGCCTGATCGCGAGCGGCACGTAGGTTCCGGCCAGCCCGTGCTGCTTGAACCAGTAGTTGTGCAGCAGCGGCGAGCGCGAGTGCAAGACGGGCCAGCCCATGACGCCGGCGAGGAGGAAACGATCGGGATGTGCCATTTGCAAAGTATGCGCCGGAGCGGATCCCTTACCCGGGCCTCGCTCCAAGAGCGGCGTTTAGAGACTGGATGGCTGCGCTCGGAGGGGCTGCTCCGCCTACTCGACCTTGAAGCCGGATTGCTTGATTACCTTCGCCCACTTGGCGACTTCGCCGCGGATGTATGTACCGAACTCCCCGGGCGTCGAATAAATCGGCTCAAGGTCGGTCTGCGCAAACCGTTCTTTCACCGCGGGAGTCGTGAGGGTGGTCACCACCGCCCCGTTCAGCCGGGCGATGACCTCATTCGACGTGGTGGCCGGGACCAGCACGCCATACCACGTGGTCACGTCGTAGCCGGGCACTCCGGACTCCGACAGGGTCGGAACATCGGGCGCCATGGCCGAGCGCTTTGGCGTCGTGACGGCGAGCGCGCGAAGCTTCCCCGACCGGGCATACGGTATTGCCGAGCTGGTGGCGGGAAACCCGATCGACGTCTCGCCGCTGATCACTGCGGTAATCGCCTGGGGCGTGCTCTTGTAGTTGACCTCCGTCGTCTTGATGCCTGCCATGCTGTCGAGCATCTTCGCCGACAGTTGCAGGGCCGCGCCGGCAGTGGCGACATTGACCTCCCCCGGGCGCTTCCTGGCGAATGCGATCAGCTCCTTCACCGACCTCGCCGGCAGCGAGGGATGCGCGGCCAGCGTGAACGATCCATGCGCGAGCGAGGAGACCGGCGCGAAGTCCCGGACGATGTCGTAACGAAGCTTGGAGTAGAGCGTCATGCTGATGGAATGGGAGATGTTGCCCATCAGCAGCGTATAGCCGTCGGGCGGTGCCTTGACCGCGAGCTCGGCGCCGAGGTTGCCGGCCGCGCCCGGACGGTTATCGATCACCACCTGCTGGCCGAGCGCCGCGGAGAGCTGCGGCTGAACCAGGCGCGCGACCGTATCGGTACCGCTGCCCGCTGCAAACGGCACGATGAATCGTATCGTCCTCGTCGGGTACTGCGCATGGACGGATGCAACGCCCGCAAGCACCGAGGTCAACGCGACCAGAACAACACTACCAACGGCGATTTTCATGATTCGTCCTCCTGTTGCCCTCCGCGGTGCGCGCGGGTATTCTTTGGCACTGGTTTTTTCAGAAACATACCACAAGGAGGACTCCCATGACGGTTCAGACGGGCGCGGCAGCACCCGATTTCACGCTCGGCTCGCATGCCGATCAGAAGATCTCGCTCTCCGGTTTTCGCGGGCGGCGGGTGGTGGTCACGTTCATGCCGTTTGCCTTTACCGGCGGGTGAACGAACCAGGTCAACGGGTTCCGTGCGAACTACGAAGAATTCAAGAAGCTGAACGTCGAAGTCATGTGCATCAGCGTCGACCCCGCTCCCAGTCTCAAGGCCTGGGCGGAGAAGTTGGGCGGCGTGCCATTCCCCCTGCTTTCGGATTTCTGGCCGCACGGGGCGGTCGGCAAGGCCTACGGGGTCTTCAACGAGGAGCGCGGCATGGACAAGCGTGCGGCCTTCGTGCTCGACGCCAAGGGCGTCGTCCGTTACGCCAAGCTCTACGACCCGGGCACCATACCGGAAAGCAAGGAGATGCTGGAACAACTGGGGAAGATCTGACCGCTAAAGCGCCCGATGAGCACATCCTTGACCGCCGGGATCCCGTACACGGTCAACACCGGCGACATGCTCGTTAACGAGACCTTCGGCCCGAACAACATCCACCGCCGCCGGACCGGGAAGCATGAGCTGCGGCCCATGCCCATCCGCGACGGACGGGCGGCCGCGGGCGGGCTGTCGCTGGACGAAAATGGGTTCGTGTTCGTCGAGCACAAGACGCGGGTCCGGGACTTTTTCGATGCCGCGGAGCTGAAAGCGGTCTATTACCCCGAGGTCGAGCAGCTGATAAAGCAAGTGTCGGGCGCGTCGCGGGTGGTGCTGTTCGACCACACTTTGCGCTCGGGAGACGAGGGCGAGCGCGAGTCGCGGCTGGTGCGCGAGCCGGTGCTCTCGGCCCACAACGACTATACGGAGTGGTCGGGACCGCAGCGCGTGCGCGACGTCCTGCCGGACGAAGCCGCCGACCTGCTGCAGCATCGCTTCGCGATCATCCAGGTCTGGCGGGCCATCAACCAGCCGATCGAGTCGAATCCCCTCGCCATTGCCGATGCGAAGAGCATCGAGTTCGAGGATTTTCTGCTCGCCGAGCGCCGCTATCCAGACCGGGTAGGGCAGACCTACCGCCTGATGTACAACCCGAACCATCGCTGGTATTACTTTCCGCGGATGCGGCGCGACGAGGCGCTGGTGTTCAAGGTCTACGACTCGGAGAAGGACGGCCGGGCACGCTTTACGCCGCACACATCCTTCGACGATCCACAGTCGCCGCCCGGTGCGCCGCCACGGCAAAGCATCGAGGCGCGCGCCTTCGCGTTTTTCGCCGCCTGAACCGGGAAGCAGCCGGCTCCGGAGCGGCGCCTTCCGGGGGTGCGGCGACAAAACTTAAAAGCGCGTTGCCGGGCGCGCTCGCGCACCGGACTCACTTGCGCTCCGCCGGTTCGTGAATTCGTTCCTCAGTCACCTAAGATCAGATGTGCATTTGTGCCGCAGAATCGCAAGAAATTTCCCGTGCCGTCAACTCGTTAGGCCGCTTTCCCGTTACCATAGTGTCGTGCTCGATTGAGGCACGTCATCCGGGGATGGCCGATGAATCGGCTGTTGGCAGTGTTGGTAGCGTTTCTATTGGGCAGCGCAATGCCAGTTGGAACCGTGGCGGCTGCCGAGCGCGCCAGTCCCGAGAGCGTCACGCAACTGATTCTCGTGTTTTTCTCGAACGTGTCGCGCGGACTCCTGCCGAAGCGCGTAGTGGCCGACGACAAGGAGTGGAAGGTCGTAAAGGAAGCCGAGCAGGAGCAGGACGTGCGCAGGTCTCAAGAAGAGCTCCGCCGCGAAGCCTACCGGCGTCTCGAGGCGCAGGAGCGCGAAGCGCGTCTGGCTCGTGAGGAATACCGGCGCGAAGTCCGCAACCTGCTGCTAGCGCATCAAAGCGCGTGGCAGCTGCAGGCGGATGACTGGGCGAAAGCGGCTCGCGCAAGTCAGGAGGAGCGGCTGCGCGCCGCCCGGCGGCGCATGCACGACCAGGAGCGTGAAGTGCAGAAGGCAAAGGAGGCCTACAAACTGCTCGCACGCATGGCACGAGAGGAGCGTCGACGGGAAACCGTGATATCGGGTGCCGGGGGTTAGGGTCGAGGGAATAGCTGGAGGGGGGACAGCGATCGCTGTCCCCTTTTTCATTTGTGCGTTGACCGTGGGCGGTAGAATGGGCCCAGTGTGCGGGACGCCGTGCTTCCGAAAGGAGGGGTAATACTTGAGCATCGGAGAGGCGGCACCGGCGACGCGATCGGGCCCCTTGCCGGCTCGAGCGGCGAGCGCCGGCGAGCGGGCCATCCGTCCGGAATTCACCGGCTCGGCCGGCGAGTATTTCCGCATCTGGATCGTCAACCTCTTTTTCACGCTCATCACGCTCGGTGTCTACTCGGCCTGGGCGAAGGTCCGCAAGAAGCGCTATTTCTACGGTAGCACCCGTCTTGACGGCGACACCTTCGATTACTTCGCCAGCCCGAAGACGATACTCAAGGGGCGGATCGTCGCGTTTGCAGCCTTCGTAATTTACGCGTTCGCAGCCGAGCTCTATCCGGTGTCCGGATACGCGCTGTGGGCGGTGTTTCTGCTGGCCTTGCCATGGCTCGTCATGCGTGCGCTCACGTTCAACGCGCGCAATTCGGCCTATCGGGGCCTGCGCTTCGACTTCGCCGCCACGCCGCGGGAGGCGGTCCGGATCTACATCGGAATGCCGCTCGTCGTGGCCCTCACGCTGGGTCTTGCATACCCCTGGTTCATGGCGCGCCAGAAGGCGTTTGTCCTCTCGCATCATGCGCTCGGCACGACCCGTTTCGGCTGTGATGTCTCGGTGCGTGAGTTTTTCGGGATCTATATTCTCGCGGGGATCATCCTGTTCGCGCTCACGGTTCCGGCTGTAGGACTGATGGGGCTCGCGGTCGGCACTCAGGCGCTTCCCGAAGCCTATTCGTGGATCGGATTCACCGTTCCCGCAGTCCTGATGTATGCGTCCTACGCGGTCGTCTACGCGTTCATCCAGGCGCGCACGACCAATCAGCTCTGGAACGGCGCCCATGGGCCCAGTATCCGGTTTGCCAGCACGCTTCGCGCGGCCAAACTGGCGCGCCTGTACATCGGCAATGTGGTCGCGATCGCCGCCAGCGCGGGGCTCCTCATTCCCTGGGCCGTCGTCCGCACCCTGCGCTACCGGGTAGAGAACCTCACGATGTTCGTCGCCGACGATGTTCCCCACGAAGCGAATCCGTCGCTTGAACGGGTCGGCGCCACCGGGCAGGAGCTCGGCGACATCTTCAACCTGGATCTCGGGATATGAGCGTCCTGCAGGCGGTCTATTTCGACGGCAAGACCTCCCGGAGGCACACGGTGAGCGTGATGATCGCGGGTGGTAGACTGAAGATCATTGGGCGCGAAGTGAACGAGGAATTCGACGCGCGGGGGGTACGCAGGTCGCTGCGCATCGCGAACACGCCGCGCTGGCTCTATCTCCCGGGCGGGGGCGCGTGCGTCACCTCCGACAATGACGCCGTCGATCGCATGACGCGCGATCGTAGCTACGAGATCGTGCTGCATCGCTGGGAATCGCGCCCGGCCTATGCCGTGCTCGCGATCGCCATGGTGGTGGCCGCGCTGTGGCTGCTGATCGACCGCGTGCTGCCAGTCGCGGTCGAGGCGATCGCCGCGCGCATCCCGGTCGAGGCCGAAGCGGCACTGGGCCGCGAGACGCTCGCCGGCATGGAACGGTATTTCCTTCAACCCAGCAAGCTGTCCGCCGCGCGGCAGAGCCGGCTGCGATCACGGTTCGATGTCGCGGTGCGCGCCACTGGCGAAGCCGCGCCCTACCGGCTTGAATTCCGTTCCAGCCCCGTGATCGGACCGAACGCATTCGCGCTGCCGTCGGGGATTATCGTCATGACCGACGAGCTGGTGAAGCTCGCGCGCAACGACCCGGAAGTCATCGCCGTGCTTGCGCACGAGCTTGGGCATGTCCGCCAACGGCATACCATGCGGCGCCTGCTGGAGAGCTCCGCGACGGCGCTCATTATCGCCGGCGTCACCGGCGATATTGCATCTACCACGTCGCTTGCGGCGGCGGCTCCGACGCTGTTACTGCAGACCAAGTACTCGCGGGACCACGAGCGCGAGGCCGACCTCTATGCCGTCGAGATGATGCGAAAGGCCGGGATCGAACCGCGCCACTTTGCCGCCATACTCTCCCGGCTGGAGGGCGAGGCGCCGCGGCGGAGAGGCCTCCCGACATTTCTCGCCTCGCATCCGCCCACCGAGGAAAGGGAAGTGCTCGCACGAGGGAGCGTTGGAGCCACCGGCCCGGAGGACGACGCCGCTCGCGAATCGGAAGCGGATGCGGAGGAGCCGCCGGTGCAGACAAGGCCGGTGCTCGCCGCGGTCGACCCGGTGCAACGCCATATCGTGATGCTCCTCGAGCAGGCGGATTATGTCGAGCTCGAGCGGTTGCTCGGCGGCTATCAGAGCGCATTCGAGGCCGACCCGGCGCTGAGTCCGCGGCTCGAGAACGCGTACTTGGCGTTCCGCAAGGTGCCGCAAGGGGCGGAACCCCGGTTCAACGAATGGGTCAGGAAACACCCGTCTTCCTACACGGCGCTGGCGGCGCGCGGCTGCTTCCTCTATTTCCAGGGGTTGGAGGCGCGCGGCACCGGGTATATCAAGGACACGCCGGAGGAGAACATCCGTACCATGCGGTCCTACCTGGACAGAGCACGGGCAGACCTGGGGCGTTCGCTGACGCTCGCACACAAGCCCTACATCAGCCGCCTGACGTTGATGTCCATCGCTCGCACCAGCGGCAGCCGCAGGGATGAGAGAGCGCACTATCTCGAGGCGGTGAAGCTTGCGCCGCAGAGCATCGAGTTGAGGCTCGCTCACATGACAGCCCTCGAACCACGCTGGGGCGGAAGCTACGCTCAGATGGAGGCTTTCCTGGCCGAGTCTCGCTCGCAGCTGCAGGATCCGGGTGCGGTTGCGCGCCTTGCGGCGCGTATTCCGGCGGAACGCGCGGACGAGCGCCAGCGGGCGAAGCAGTATGCCCAGGCCCTCACGCTCTACGACGAGGCGATCGGCCTCCACGAGAGCGCGTACACGCTGTGCGAGCGTTCCTACGTGCTGAGCCAGCTCAAGCGCGATGCCGAGGCGTTTGCCGACGTCAAGCGGGCGCTGTCCAAGGCGCGCGACATTCGCTACTGTCTGGAGCGGGCAGTCGCAGTCGCTTCCAGTGCCGGCAGCGCGGAGGAGGCAATCGAGTTGATGAGTCTCGTCATCGAGGTTGACCCCGGCTCGAATCACGCCTTCAATCAGCGCGGCTGGCGCTACCAGCAGCAGGGCAGGGCGGAGCTCGCGTTCCAGGACTTCCTCGCTTCGGCCCGGCTCGGCGACGGGTGGGGGCAGCTGATGACGGGCAAGTACTACTGGGCTGGCAAGGGAGTGAAGGAAGACCGTGAAGAGGCGCTGGCGTGGCTGAGCAAGGCCGCTGCGCAAGGGCATCCCGACGCCAAGCTGAGCCTCGAGCAGGCACTGCAGCAGCTCGGGAGGAAGTAAACTGTGCGCGGGCCTCACGGTGTGAACTCGGACAGTTGAATCGGGATGAGCGCTTCCGCTCGTGATTGCTGGCTGGAGCAGGCGGACGGGCAGGACACCCTGTTTCTCGCCGGCGCGTGGCACCTTCCCAGGATAGCCAGGATCGACGCCGCGCTGGGCGCCGTAGGCATTCCAGCGTCGGCTCTCGTGCTCGAAGGTGCCGCTCTCACCACGCTCGATACTGCGGCGGCGCTTTCGCTGCTGCGGCGCATTGACGGCGCCGGCGCGAGCGTCGCACGTCTCGCGAACTTCAGCGTGAGCCACCTGCGAGTGATCGAGGCCGTGCTGGGACGGCTCGGCGATATCGGTGCCGAAGCCCCGCGGCGCCGTTTTGGCTGGCTCGCGGTGCTGGGCATGCATGTGCTGGAGTTTCGCGGCCTGATGATCGGCCATCTCGACTTTCTCGGACGCACCGCTGTTGCGCTCGGATACGCCGCGCTGCACCCGCGCGCTTTGCGCCTGAGGGAACTCGCCGCCCAGTTTCATCATGTTTGTGTCGAGGCGATCCCGGTTGTCGTGCTCGTCACCTTCCTGATCGGCGTGGTGCTTGCCTACCTCTTCGGCATGCAGGCCGAGAAATACGGCGCCAACATCTTCGTCGTGGACGGGGTGGCGATCGGCACCACCCGCGAGCTCGCGCCGATCATCGTGGCGGTCATCGTCGCCGGGAGGTCCGGAGCAGCGTTCACGGCGCAACTCGGAACCATGGTGCTCACCGAGGAGATCGACGCGATCCGCACGCTGGGGCTCTCGCCGATGCAGGTGCTGGTGATCCCGCGGTTGCTGGCCCTGATTGTCGCGTTGCCTCTGCTGGTGTTCGTGGGCGACGTATCCAGCATGCTCGGTGCGATGACTGTCGCCAATCCGCTGCTCGACATCACGCCCACGACCTTCATCGACCGGGTGCACTGGGCGCTGCGGCTGGAGCACGTCATCGTCGGTCTCACGAAGTCGGCGGTATTCGCGGTGTTCATTGGGATCATCGGCTGTCGCATGGGAATGAGCGTGAGCCGCGACTCTCGCTCCATCGGCATCAGCACCACTTCGACCGTCGTGCAGTGTATCGTGGCGGTGATACTCCTCGATGCGTTCTTCGCCATTGTGTTCCAGGAGTTGGGATATTGAGCGGCGCGCCGGTTATCGAAGTGGACGCGATCGTCACCCGTTTCGATGCGCAGACGGTGCACGACGGCGTGTCGTTCAGCGTGCCCCGCGGGCAGATCGCCGCCCTGATCGGCGGCAGCGGCAGCGGCAAGACAGTCCTCCTGCGGGAGATCATCGGGCTGCACCGCCCGACCTCGGGAAGCGTGCGGCTGTTGGGGACGGATGTGTGGAGCGCCCCCGAGGATCAACTTGCCGCGCTGCGGCAGCGCTTCGGAATGCTGTTCCAGGACGGGGCACTGTTCTCATCGCTCACGGTTGCACAGAACGTTGCGACCCCTCTGATCGAGCACTCCAGGGTGCCCGCGCATCTGCTGGGCCCGCTGGTACGGCTCCGCATCGCCCTGGCGGGGCTGCCCGTGGAGGCGGCGACCAAGATGCCGAGCGAGCTTTCGGGCGGCATGCGCAAGCGCGCCGCGGTGGCGCGGGCGCTCGCGCTGGAACCCGAAGTGCTGTTCCTGGACGAACCCACGTCGGGCCTCGATCCGATCACCGCGCGGGCGTTCGATCGTCTGCTGCGGTTTCTGTGCGACGACCTCGGGCTGACGATCCTGCTGATCACGCACGACCTCGATACGCTGCTCGGAATCGCGGATCGCACGATCGCGCTCGCGGACGGGAAGGTCATTGCCGACGGGCCGGTGAAGGACGTCATGAACGTTGACGACCCGTGGTTGCAGTCTTACTTCCGCGTGCGCACAATGCTCGAGGGACCGGAGATGAACCGTGGAACCTGAAACGCGCTACACGAGCGTAGGGGCGACGCTCCTCGCGCTGATCATCGCCATCGTGCTGGCGGTAACCTGGCTTGCGCGCACCGGCGCTCGACCGGACTCCCGCTACTATACGATCTACTTCGAGCGTCAAACGCTCGAAGGGCTGCAGGTTGGCGGCGACGTCAACATGCGCGGGGTAAAGGTGGGACGGGTCGAAAGCTACTCGATCTCGAGCAAGAATATCAACCGGGTCCGGGTCATCATCCGCATCGACGGTGACACCCCGGTGAGCACCAACACGGTGGCGGTGGTTGACCGCAACATCCTGACCGGGATTGCGCGCATCAATCTCGGTACGCCGGGCGACCCGGGGCCCGAGCTCGCCGCGGTACAGCCCGGCGAAACCTATCCGGTGATACCCGAGGGGCAGTCGGATATCGAGCAGTTCACCAATGCGATGAACCGGCTGGCGAACACCGGCGCCGCCGCACTTTCCAGCGTGGAGCAGCTCCTCAACAAGGAAAATCGAGAGACGTTCGGCGCGACGCTCGCCAATCTGCGCGATTTGTCGGGTGCCATGGCAACCCGCATGAGCAGGCTGGATGATGTATCGGATGCTCTGGCGAAAAGCGCCATGGAGTTCGGCAAGTCGAGCCGCGAGATCGCGGCGGCGGTGGAGCGCGTGGGTGCCGGCGCGCAGCCGGCGTTCAAGCAGGCTGAAGCGACAATGCGCGAGCTCGCGCGCGCGGTGCGGGCGCTCGAGCGCGAAACCACGGCGCTGGCGAAACGGCTTGATCACACAGCCGATACCGGGGCGCTCGAAATCCGCGCCACGGCCCAGGAGCTGCGGGCGACCGCTGAGATTTTCGCGCGCGCCGCCGACCGGCTGCAGGATCCGCGTGCCGTGTTTTTGGGCCCGGGCGCGGCCCAGCTCGGCCCGGGGGAACGGATGCGATGAAGAGCGCCGCCGCCATCGCCACCGTGCTCGGAGCAGTGGCGGGGTGCGTGTCGATTCCGGAAGTCCCACCCCGTGAATACTACGTGCTCCAGGACCTTGCTCCGGAAGGCGCCGCGAAACCCGACACGGCGGCGAACCGCGTACTGCTCGTCAACCCCGCATTCACGAGCCAGTTCTACGATACCCAGAACCTCGTTTTCAGCCGGGCGCCTGGGCAGCGCGCCTACTACCAGTTCGCGGGATGGACGGAGCGGCCGGGACGCGCGCTGGGGGAGCTCCTTGCGCGCCGGCTCGAGGCGGACGGCGGATTCCGCGCCGTAGCGGCCACGACGGCGGGCGTCAGGGGCGACGTTATCCTGCACATCCGGCTCGAGGAGTTCTACCACGATGCCGCCGGGAAGCCGGGGAGCGTGCGGATCGAGGCCACGGCGGTGCTCGTTGATGCCATCGAGCGGACGCTCATTGCACGGCGCAGGTTCGTTCAAGGCTCCCCGGTCGCGGACGAGAATGCGCGGGCCGCCGTGGCCGCGTTCAACCAGGCGACGACTGCTTTGCTCGACGAAATGGCGGTCTGGGTCGAGCGCGCCGCGGCCAAGCCCGCGGCACGTTAGTCCGGCGACGCACTGTCGGGGAACAGCGACAGGGAGTGGGACGCCGCGCGACACCCGCGGTGCATTTCTTCACAGCCGCAAGCCGGTCGCAAGCGGTAAAGTGAATGGCTGAGGGGGCTCCTGGCATGCAACTCATCATGTTATTGGTGTTGATCATCGGCGTCATCGTGGTGATGGCCA
>DATICE010000016.1:0-7972 GCA_035456985.1 Burkholderiales bacterium
CCATCGGGCGCCAGGTGCTGCCGGACGAGCAGCGTCGCCCATTCCGTGTCGTACGACTTGACGCTGACGATCGCGACATCGATCGGCTTCTGTCTGACGAAACCCTGCACCTCGGTCAGATGCAGAGCGTTGACCGGCACCGTGTGCCGCTCCGCTGCCGTCAGCCCGGAGAGCTGAAGGCCATCGCGGCGCATGGCCTCGACGTGTTCCGGCCAAGGGTCGATCAGGGTCACGTCGTGCCCCGCGCGCGTGAGATGCCCTCCGACGTAGCCGCCGACAGCGCCGGCCCCCATTACGACGATACGCTTGCCCATGGCCACCCGCTCCCTTGCGCGCCCCGTAGCGACGTTACCTTGCCTTGGCCCTTGTGCCCAGCGCCTCGATCCGCTTCAGGATGACAGGCAGGAAGATGGAGATGATCGACAGCGCGACCAGCGTCACGCAAATCGCGCTTCCGACAAAGACCTTCGGATTGCCGCCCGAGATCGTCATCGCCTGCCGGAACGACTGCTCCATGATGCCGCCGAGCACCAGCGAAAGAATCATCGGCGCAAGCGGGATGTCGACCTTGCGGAACACGTATCCGGCCACACCGAAGAGAAGACCGAAATAGAGCTCCACCGGATTGCCGTTGATGGCGTAGATGCCGATGGTCGAGATCGCGAGGATCAGCGGCATCAGGATTCCGCCCGGGATGTAGAGCAGGCGCACGAACAGGCCGATCAGGGGAATATTAAGGATCAGCAGCATGATGTTGCCGATGTACATGCTGTCGACGAGGCCCCACACGAGGTCGGGACGGTTCTGGAAGAGCAGCGGCCCGGGCTGAATCCCGTACATGATGAAAGCCCCGAGCATGACCGCCGTGGCGCCGCCACCCGGGATGCCGAGCGTCAGCAGCGGCACCAGCGCGCCGGCGGTGTCGGCGTTGTTCGCCGCCTCGGGACCGGCGACCCCTTCGACCGCGCCCTGGCCGAACTGCTCAGGGTGCCTGGAAACGCGCTTTTCCCACACATATGACATGATCGACGCAATGGTCCCCCCGGCGCCCGGCAGCACGCCGATCACGAAGCCAACGACGCTGCCGCGAAGAATCGGCATCACGGAGCGATTCCATTCTTCGCGCGTCAACCAGATGCGGCCCTTGAGCTTGATGATTTCGGGCCGTATGCCCTTGGTCATGTCCTCCATCGTCGCGAACACTTCCCCGATCGCGAACAATCCCACCACCGCAATGACGAAGCCGACACCGTCCTGCAGCTCCGGCACGCCCATCGTGTAGCGCGGCTGTCCGCTCTGCAGATCGATCCCGATGGTGGCGATCATGAGCCCCAGGATGGTCGAGATCATCGCCTTCGCGGGCGACTTTCCGGCGAGAGAGGACACCGCCGTCATCGCGAAGAACATCAGCGTGAAGTACTCCGCCGGGCCGAACTTGAGCGCCATGGTCGTCAGCGGCACGGCGAAAAGCGTCAGTCCGACGACGCCGATCGTGCCGGCGATGAACGAGCCGATTGCCGAGATCGCGAGCGCCGCACCGGCGCGTCCATTCTTCGCCATCTGGTAACCGTCAATTGCGGTCATCACCGACGAGGCCTCGCCCGGCGTGTTGATCAGGATCGCCGTGGTGGATCCCCCGTAGCGCGCGCCGTAGAAGATGCCCGCCATCATGATTAGGGCGGAGGTCGGATTCATCCCGTAGGTCACGGGGATGAGCAGCGCGATGGTCGCGGAGGGCCCGATGCCGGGCAGCACGCCGATGATCGTCCCGAGGAAACAGCCGAGGAACGTGTACCAAAGATTGATCGGCTGCAACGCGACGTTGAAGCCGTTCAGGATGTGGGTGAGGGTATCCACGTGTACCCTAGAAAGGAAGCAGGCCCCGCGGCAGCCTCACGTCGAGCGCGACGAACAGCCAGTACGTCAACGCCGCAAAGGCAACCGCCGACAGCGCGTTGGCAAGCCACTTGCCGCGATTAAACCAGGCCATCAGCGGGAACAGGAAAGCGGAGGTCGCGAGTACGTAGCCCAGGACTTCCAGCGTGGCGTAGTAGACCCCGGCCCAAAACACCACGACGGCGAGCACCTTCACGACCCGCGGGTCGAAAAGCGCCGCGCCGGCGCCCGCCGCGGCGTCCCTTCCGCGTTCCCGCCACATCTCGAGCGCAAGCATGCCTGCGGCGATCAACAACGCAATCCCGATCAGGCGCGGAAACGCCTTGGGGCCGAGGGGATCCCCGATCTCGAGGGACGGAATCAGGGTGGTGGCGTAGAGATAAACCACCGCGACCAGGATGGTGCAGGCGAGGATGATCCGATCGGCCATTGTCTAGCGCTCCCCCTGAGACGGCGCGAGCGTCCAATTCTGGAATCGGCGAGCGCCGCGCTGCCCCCGCACCGAATGCCGCGAGTTTCCCGTAAGACCTGGGGGCGGCTGGATGGTAGCACACACCCAACCCTTATAATTCGCTCATGACTCGATCCGCCCGGTCCGCCGCTACTGTCTCCCTCCTCGAGCGGATTGGTGGAGTCGTCGGCCGGCAAGGCCTGGTGACCGATCCGAAGGACCTCGAACAGTATCTCGGAGACTGGCGCGGCTTCTACCGGGGCGCGGCGCCGGCGGTCGTGCGGCCGGCCACAACCGGGGAGCTTGCGGCCGTGGTCAAGGCCTGCGCCGACACCGGCACCGCCATCGTGCCGCAGGGCGGCAATACCGGCATGTCGGGGGCGGCCACGCCGCCCGCGGCCGGCGGCGCGATCGTGGTCCAGCTCGGCCGAATGAACCGCATCCTCGGCGTCGACGCGCTCAACAACACCATCTCCGTGGAGGCAGGCTGCATCCTGGCGAATATCCAGCAGGCCGCGCGCGACGCGGGCCGGCTGTTTCCCCTCAGCCTCGGCGCGGAGGGCAGCTGCCAAATCGGGGGCAATCTCGCGACCAATGCGGGGGGCATCAACGTGCTGCGCTACGGTAATGCGCGCGATCTTACGCTCGGCCTTGAGGTCGTACTGCCCGACGGCCGGGTGTGGGACGGGCTGCGCGGCCTGCGCAAGGACAACACCGGCTACGATCTGAAGCAGGTCTTCATCGGCTCCGAGGGCACGCTCGGGATCATCACCGCCGCGGTGCTCAAGCTCTTTCCGGTCCCGCGCACGACGGTCACCGCCCTGATCGCGGTGGCGGCGCCCGCCGCGGCGGTGGAGCTGCTCGCGCTGCTGCGCGACGAATGCGGCGACCGCATCAGCGCATTCGAGATCATCTCGCGCCGCTGCGTCGAGCTCGTGCTCGCGCACATTCCCGGCACGCGCGAGCCGCTCGGCCGCGCGCACTCCTGGTATGTTCTTGCCGAGCTTGCCGAAGCAAGCGCGGACGGGCCGTTGCGCGCCGAGCTCGAGCGCGCGCTGGAGCGGGCCGTCGAGCGCAAGCTCGCGCTCGACGCCGCGATCGCGGAAAGCGGCGCGCAGCGCGCGGCGCTTTGGCGCATTCGCGAGACCATCCCCGAGGCTTCGCAGAAGGAGGGCCTGCCCTACCGGCACGACATCTCGATCCCGGTCTCCCGCATCCCGGAGTTCATCGCGGAGGCCGGTGCCGCGCTCGAGCGGGACTTTCCCGGTGCGCAGGTGCTCTGCTTCGGCCACATCGGCGACGGCAACCTGCACTACAACTGCTTTGTCCCGGGACGCAATCGAGGCGATGCCGCCGCCCTCGCGGCGACCGACGTCAACCGGGCCGTGCTCGACGTCGTGCAGCGCTTCGCCGGCAGCTTCAGCGCAGAACACGGCGTCGGGCAGGCCAAGCGCGGAGAGCTGGCGCGCTACAAGGCGGCGCTGGAAATCGAGATGATGCGCGCGCTGAAGCGCGCGTTCGACCCGCAAAACATCATGAATCCTGGCAAAGTCCTTCCCGATTGATTCCTCGTGCGCCGTGCGCCGCGCGGCCGCCGTAACCCGTTGACTGTGCACTGCTTCCGGTTCGCCGTGCGCCTCTTAGCGGGTATAATATGCGCCGATGAAATTTCTGTTCGACATCTTCCCGGTCGTCCTATTCTTCATCGCCTTCAAGGTGTACGACATCTACGTGGCGACGGCGGTGGCAATCGCGGCGACCTTCGTGCAGATCGGCTGGACCTGGGTTCGCCACCGAAGGGTAGACAACCTGCTGTGGGTAAGTCTCGCCGTGATCGTGGTGTTCGGCGGCGCGACGCTCCTGCTGCAGGACGAAACCTTCATCAAGTGGAAGCCGACCGTGCTCTATTGGCTGTTCGCGTCCGTGCTGGCGGTGGCGGGACTTGGGTTCCGGAAGAACCTGATCCGCGCCATGATGGAGGCGCAGGTAACGCTGCCCGAAGCGGTATGGGGAAGGCTCCTTGCGAGCTGGATCGCCTTCTTCGCGCTGATGGGGGCGCTGAACCTCGCGGTCGCCTACAACTTCTCGACCGACGCCTGGGTGAATTTCAAGCTGTTCGGTGGCATCGGCCTGATGCTGGCGTTCATCGTGCTGCAGGCCCTCATGCTGTCCCGCTACATCGAGGACAGGAAGGCCGATTGAGGTGACCGTCGCCGATCGCATCGAAGCGAGCCTCGCGGCGCTGGCGCCCGAGTCGCTGGAAGTCGTCGACGAGTCCGCCGCGCACGCCGGCCACGCGGGCGCGCGCTCCGGCGGCGGGCACTACCGGCTCGTCATCGTCGCGCGGGCCTTCGAGGGCAAACCGGCGCAACTGCGTCATCGCATGGTATACGAGGCGCTCGGGTCGATGATGAAGAGCGAAATCCACGCGCTCGCCATCAAGGCCTACGCGCCCGGCGAGATCTGATCCTGTCAACCGCAAAGGAATTCCGATGAAGCTCACTCAATGTGCAATTTTCGCGGCCGGCCTGGCACTCTTCCCCGCCGCGCATGCCCAGGACGGCGCCCTGGCCAAGGTCAATGGCGTAACGATCCCGCAGTCGCGCGCAGATCACCTGATGAAGGAGATGTCCGCCCAGGGCCGGCCGGACACGCCCGAGATGCGCGACGCCATCCGCCAGGAACTGATCAACCGCGAAATCGTCGCGCAGGAGGCCATCAAGAAGGGCCTCAATAAGAGGCCGGAGGTCGTCACGCAGATCGATCTTCAACGGCAGGCGGTGTTGATCAACGCCTACCTGCAGGATTACATCAAGGCGAACCCCGTCACCGAGGACGCGATAAGAAAGGAATACGAGCGCGTGAAGGCATCAGCCGGCGCCAGGGAGTACAAGGTCCGCCACATCCTGGTCGAGACCGAGGACGAAGGGAAGCAGGTGATCGCGCAGATCAAGAAGGGCGGCAACTTCGAGAAGCTCGCCGGCGAGAAGTCCAAGGACCAGGGCTCCAAGGGCCGCGGCGGCGACCTCGACTGGGCGACCCCGGCGCGCTACGTTCCGGAGTTCGGGCAGGCCATCACCAAGCTGAAGAAAGGCCAGATGACCGATGCGCCGGTGAAAAGCCAATTCGGCTGGCATGTGATCCGGGTCGACGACGAGCGCCCCTCCAAGTTTCCATCGTTCGAGGAAGTCAAGCCCCAGATCGAGCAACAGCTGCGCCAGCAAACCATCAACAAGGTTTTCACCGACCTGCGCGCCAAGGCCAAAATCGAGTAGCGCGCCGGAGGGCGGAGCAGGTGCCCGGCTCCGGGTGCGACCCCGGAGGCGCGCAGGCGACCGAAGCGATTCGATAACCCTTGCGACTACAGTTCCGAGGCCGCATTAGCCGCACCAGCGGCGGGCGTTCCTGAACATCCTCAGCCACGGCCCGTCCTCGCCCCAATCGGCGGGGTGCCAGGAGTTCTGCACGGCGCGGAACACGCGCTCGGGATGGGGCATGATGACGGTGAAGCGTCCGTCGGGCGTGGTCAGCCCCGTGATACCGCCGGGCGAGCCGTTCGGATTGCACGGATAGGACTCGGTCGGGGCGCCCCGGTTGTCCACGAAACGCAGCGACACCAGCGGCCGCGCCGCCTCCCGCGCCGCCGCATCCCTGAATTCCGCGAAACCCTCGCCGTGCGCCACCGAGATCGGCATGCGGCTCCCCGCCATGCCGTCGAAGAAGAGCGCGGGCGAGCGCTGCACTTCCAGCATCACGAAGCGCGCCTCGAACTGCTCCGAGCGGTTGCGAACGAAATGCGGCCACGCCTCCGCCCCCGGGATCAGCTCGCGGAGGTTTCCCATCATCTGGCAGCCATTGCATACGCCGAGCGCGAAAGTGTCGGCGCGTTTGAAGAACGCCTCGAAGTCGGCTCGCGCCCGGGAGTTGAACAGAATCGACTTCGCCCACCCCTCGCCTGCGCCGAGCACGTCACCGTAGGAAAACCCGCCGCACGCCGCGAATCCCCGGTAGTCCTTCAGGCTCGCGCGGCCGGAGATGATGTCGCTCATGTGGACGTCGACCGCCGTGAACCCGGCGCGGTCGAAGGCGGCGGCCATTTCGACGTGTCCGTTCACGCCCTGCTCGCGCAGGATGGCGATGCGCGGGCGGGCGCCGCGGCTCACGTACGGCGCCGCGATGTCTTCTGCGGGTTCGAAAGTCAGCGCGGAATGCAGGCCCGGGTCCCCCTCGTCGAGGAGCCGCTCGTATTCCTGCCGCGCGCAATCCGGATTATCACGCAGCCTCTGCATATTGAACGTCGTCTCGGACCAGGCGCGCCGCAGCTCGGCCAGCGCCTCGTCAAGGAGCGTCTTTCCGCCAGCCGTGATGCGCAGCCGCCGCTCAGGGCGGATGCTGCCGATCGTGTGGCACAACGCCCCCAGGCCCGCGCTCGCCAGGATCTGCTTCACGTCCGCGGCATCCCCCGCCCGCAACTGCAGCACCGCACCGAGCTCCTCGTTGAATAGAAACTCTGCCGCAGGCGCACGGCCCGGAATGCTACCGAGCTCGAGCGCAACTCCCGCCCGGCCGGCGAACATCATCTCGCATATCGTGGCAAAGAGGCCGCCGTCGGAACGATCGTGGTAGGCGAGTATCCTGCCGTCCCGATTGAGCTGCTGGACAGCCCCGAAAAACGCCTTCAGCCGCCCCGCATCCACATCCGGCCCCGCATTGCCGGTCTCGCCGTAGACCTGGGCCAGCGCCGAGCCGCCCATGCGGCAGAGACCGGCTCCGAGATCCACCAGCACCAGAACGGTGTCCCCGCAGTCGGTTCGCAGCTGGGGCGTCAACGTACCGCGCACGTCAGCGACCGGCGCGAACGCGGACACGATGAGGGAAAGCGGCGCGGTGACTTCCTTGCGCACGCCGCCGTCGTCCCACGTGGTCTTCATGGACAGACTGTCCTTGCCGACGGGGATGCTCACTCCGAGCTGCGGGCACAACTCGAGCGCGACGGCGCGCACGGTGTCGAACAGCGCGGCATCCTCGCCGGGATGTCCGGCCGCGGCCATCCAGTTCGCCGAGAGCTTGATATCGCTCACGTCGGCTATGGGCGCTGCTGCAATATTGGTAAGCGCCTCGCCCACCGCCATGCGCCCCGAGGCTTCCGGACTGACCACCGCAAGCTGCGTACGCTCGCCCATCGCGAATGCCTCCCCGCGATGGGTGTCGAAGCCCGACAGCGTCACCGCCGTGTCCGCGACCGGCGCCTGCCACGGTCCCACCATCTGGTCGCGCGCAGTGAGACCGCCAACGGTACGGTCTCCGATCGTGATGAGGAAGCTCTTGTCCGCCACCGCCGGCAGCCGCAGCACCCGGTAGGCCGCCTCGCGCAGATCGATGCCCTGCGTCTCGAACGCAGGCAGCTCGCGTCGCCGGCGGGTAACGTCGCGAGTCATTCGGGGTGGTTTGCCAAGGAGGACCGTTAGCTCCATGTCAACCGGGCGGTTGCCGAACAGCGGGTCGGCTACGACGAGCTGCCCGTCCGCGCGCGCCTCCCCGATCACCGCGAACGGGCAGCGTTCGCGCCTGCAAATGGCACGAAAGCGCTCGAGGTCCGACGGGGCTATCGCCAGGACGTAGCGT
>DATICE010000017.1:0-6463 GCA_035456985.1 Burkholderiales bacterium
GGCGGCGTGGCCAACCACACGCCGGTTTCAGCGGCGGTGGAGCTGGGGGCGAAGCGTGTGTACGTGCTCCCGACCGGCTATTCCTGCACCATGGAGACCCCTCCCGGCAGGGCGATCGACATGGCGCTTCACGGGCTCAACATCCTCACTGTGGGCAAGCTGGTCAGCGCCGTGCAGCGCTTCGCCCGCGACGCGGAAATCACCGTCGTGCCCCCGCTCTGTCCGCTCGCGACTTCGCCGCTCGACTTCCGCGCCACCGGCGAGCTGATCGACCGGGCGGCGCGGGAAACCGAGAACTGGCTCGCGAACGGGGTGGAACTGGTGGACGGCCTTCCTCACCAGTTCCCTCCGCACTCGCATCGAGGTGACGGCGACCCCTATGCCGCGCGGACGTTATGACGCGGCGGAACGTGGCGCCTGCTTAGGGCGCGTTATCTGGCCTTCACGCTCGATGTGATCGAGGCGATTACGCCCGAGGCCGTCGCGAACGGTTTCTGGTCACGGTCCCGGATGCCGTGGCGGCGCGCGATCCAGATGAAATCCGTGTAGGCGAGCCAGACTTCCCCCTTCTCGTTCTGCTGCACGAGCAGCCGCACCGGCCAGTCGAGTCCGGCCTGCGGCTTCGCTGCGATGAACTGCGTGCCGAGCGGCGGATTGCCGAAGATCAGCAGCGAGGACGGGCGTATCTTGATGCCGGCGTCCGCGGCAAGCTTTGATTGATCGACGGTCATGAAATGCATGATCCCCTTGTCCGCGATGTCCTTCTTCAGGCGGGCGATCGTGTCGTCGAAGGCATACGCGCTCTTGACCCTGACGACGCCGTCGTCCTGCGCTCCCGCCGTGGAAGGCAGGACGAACGCGAACAAAAGCAATACGGCCGGAACCAGCTTGGTGATGCGTGCGGTCATGGATTTCTCCTTCGGTTGGGTTAGGGGTTGGGTGCGATCGGCTCCGCCGCCCGCTGCCACGGCCACCGGCCCTCGAGTTCGAGCGCGAGGCTCCAGCTCAGGAACGTCCGGATGGCGACGATCATCGCCAGCATGATCACGCTGTCCATCGTCGGGGTGAACGCGACGGTGCGGATGATGTCCGCAGCGACCAGCACCTCGAGCCCGAGCAGGATGGCGCGCCCAAGGTCGTGGCGGTAGTGCCGGTAGCGGGACACGCCCGGGTCCTTCCACGCAAGCGCATAGCGCGCGCTCGCGACCACGAGCCCGCCGACGATCAGGAGCACGCCGGCGATCTCCGTGGCATCGCCCGCGATCTCCACGAATTCGCGGATGGTCATGGTGCGACTCGATTTCCCGTGAAAACTGCGCGCGCCGGCTGCGCGGGCATCGTCAGCCGGAACGCGAGCAGGGCGGCCACAACGAGCGCGAGCCCGACGCCGGCGACACAGGCGGCCCAGCCGAAGCGATCGAAAAGCTGGCCCAGGACCGCGGTGCCCACGAGACCGCCGAGGAAGTAGCAGGCGAGATAGATCCCGCTTGCCGAGCCGCGGTCGGTCGTTGCGGCGCGGCCGACAAAGCCGGTCGCCGTCGCCTGCGCGAAGAACGTCCCCACCCCGACCAGCGCCATGCCGATGATCACCGCGGCGAGACTCGGCAGCAGCAGCAGGGGAAGCCCCGCTCCGGCTACTGCCAGCGCGCCCCAGAAGGTGGGCCGGGTGCCGAAGCGGCTCACCGCGCGGCCCGCCAGCGGGGTGGTGAAGATCGAGGGTAGAAAGACGAAGTAAACGAATCCGAGCGCCATCATGCCGATCGCGAGAGGCTCGCGCACCAGGACGAAGTTCACGTAGGTGAAGGTGCCGATGAACGCGAAGAGGATCAGGAATCCAATGCCGAAGCTCGCCCGCAGGCGGCTGTTGCGCAGATGCTCCGTCCAGATCGAAATCGGTGAACGGGCGGCCGCTCCGGTTGCCGCCGGCAGCGCGGTCCGGCCGAGGTAGAAGTAGACGAGAACGGCCCCGGCGAGATTGAGCGCCGCAAACACGTAAAAGTTCTCCGCCAGGCCCAGATGGTCGACGAGCGCGGCCGACATCAGCCGGCCGATCAGGTTGCTCGCGACGTTGCCCGTGATGTAGCCGGCGAAGGCCCCGGCGGCATCCTCGGCGCTGCACTGTTCGCCGAGATAGGACAGCGTCAGGGCAAAGGCCGACGCCATGCACAGTCCCTGCGTGATGCGCAGGGCCGTAAAGGTGGTGAGGTCGGGCGCCACGGCGAGGAGCGCCGTCGGGATCGCAAGCAGGGCCAGGGCGATGACGATGCCCCACCGCCGGTCGATCCGCCGGCTGAAAAACGCGACGGCCAATCCGGCAATCGCCATCCCGATCGTGCTGGAATTCACCGCGAAGCCCATGGCGGCCGGGCTGACCTGATAGGCCTTAGCGAGCGATGGCAGGATGGCCTGGGTGGCGAAGAGGTCGACGACGGTGAGAAAGGCCATCAATCCGATCACGAACGTCCGCACAATCACGGCCGTCGAGCCGTGAGCCACGGGCAGGTGCGACGATGCTGGGGTGTCGCTCGCGCTGATCATTGCCTCTCCAATCTGCAGTCAGGGCGCGGGGGAGAGGGACGCCGTCCGGGTTTCAGACGGGCGTTGCCCTCTCCAATCGAGCTCCCGCACGGACGGCTGTTACATCATGCGCTCGGTTTTCATCTCTTCGACCGGGAAGAGATCGGCGGAAATCAGCACGGCAACGGTTTTCCCGGTGTTCTTCCACCAGTGCGACGTGCCGCGGGCTTCCGAGGACGCTTCGCCCGCCTTGTGCACGATCGGGACGGCACAGTTGCTGGCGTACTCGGTGACTTCGCCCGAAACGATGTAGATTTGCGCCGGCCGGTCGCCGTGGCTGTGCCACGGAACGATGCCGCCCGGCTTGATCTCGAGGCGGCGCAGCCGGAACTGCCGGCCTTGCACCGCTACCTTCTCCTTGGAGAGATCGGTGGAGCGAAGCACCGTGTCGGTCACGTCCTTGGCCGCGGCGGTGCTGGGCTTCTGGCCCTTGCCGTCGGCGACCACCTTGTCAGCGGGACATTGCCCCGCGTACGCCGCCGTCGCCGCGAGGGACAACGCACCCGCGATGGCCGCGCCCAATGCCGAGCGCCGCCAGACCGATTGGTCCTGCTTGCTGTTGATACTCATGACACTTATCTCCTTTCGACTAAGGTGGCCGCAACCCGAATGGCCGCGGATTCGGCAGTTAGTCGAAGAAAGCACAGCGGGCTTACAGGGCTTACAGCGCCTGGGTATTGCTTACTTTCAGTATCCGGATAAGATTGCTGAAATCATCCGTCCACACCCGCAGCCTCGGGATATTCTCGATTTCACTTTGGAACCCGGCGATCTCCGGGCGCTCGAGCAGGATTGCAGGGAAAACCGCGGGGCGTGAGCGAGTTTTCACGCGATTGACGGTTCGCTAGCCGGGGCGATAGAGTGCCGGTCAGTAAAAAAATAGCGATTAAACCGACTATCCATCTGGAGTTGAAGCGTACCGTTCCAGCAACGCCGCAGCGCGTTGACCGGGCCTTGCCCTTCCCGGATAAACTGCCAACGCGGGAGGGAGCCTCATGGCGCGGAGTCCTGGCGTAAAGGCGGCGGGTCGACAGCCGGCGGCTGCGGAAAGCCTGCTGCGCGTCGCGCTCGACAGCATGCCGGGCGCACTCGCCTACACGGACGACGCGTTGCGAATCGTCTTTTGCAACGACCGCTTCAGGGAGTTCTACGCAGTGCCGCAGGCGCTGCTGCAGTCCGGCCGCCCCTACGGCGACTTGCTGCGCTACCTCGCCGAGCGCGGTTATTACGGCCCAGGCGACGTGGAGGGCCAGGTGGCGCGGCGGCTGGAGAGCCTGCGCAATCCAACGGGCAGGAGCTTCGAGGACCGAACACCCGACGGTCGCTGGTACCGAGTTCTGCGCCGCCGGGTGGCGGCAGGCGGCACGGTCACGGTGATGACCGACATCACGGAGCAGAAGCAGGCCGAACAGGATCTTGCGGATAGCGAGGCGCGGCTCCATGTCGCGCTCGACAACCTGCCTGGCGCGCTCGCCTATACCGACGACGACCAGAGGATCGTATTCTGCAACGACCGCTTCAAGGAGCTGTACGTCGTGCCGCCGGAGCTGCTGCAACCCGGCCGGCCGTACGCCGACCTGCTGGGCTATCTGGCAAAAAACGGCTATTACGGCGAGGGCGAGGTGGAGGCCCTGGTCGCCAGGCGCCTGGAGAGCCTGCGCAACCCGTCGGGCAAGAGCTTCGAGGACCATACGCCGGACGGCCGTTGGCTGCGTGTTCTGCGCCGCCGCGCGGCGGCAGGCGGCACGGTCACGGTGATGACGGACATCACCGAGCAGAAGCAGGCTGAGCGCGACCTGCTCGACGCCACGCGGCGCACCGAGGAGGCGAACAAGCTGATCACGGAAAAAAACCGCATCCTCGAAGCCCTGTACGCCGAGATCCGCGACAAGAATAAGCTGCTCGAGGAGCAAGCAGCGCAGATCGCCGAATGGAACGCGCGGCTCGAGACGCGCGTCACCGAGCAAGTGGCACAGATCGGGCAGATGTCGAAGCTCACTCGCTTCCTCTCGCCCAAGGTGAGCGACCTCATCATGTCGGGCGACGCCGACGACCCACTCAAGACGCGCCGCCGCGACATCACGGTGGTGTTCGTGGACCTGCGCGGCTTTACCGGCTTTACCGAGACCGCGGAGCCCGAGGAGGTGATGGGCGTCCTGCGCGATTACCACGCCGAGCTGGGACGCGCGATCATGGCCTACGACGGCACTATCGAGCACTTCGCCGGCGACGGCGTCATGATCCTGTTCAACGCTCCGCTGCCAGTAGAGAACCACGAGTTGCAGGCCATCCGCATGGCGCTTCGCATCCGCGAATCCATCGCGTCGCTCACCAAGGGGTGGCAGAAGCACGGCTACGCGCTCGGCTTCGGCGTCGGCATCGCCGGCGGCTACGCGACCATCGGCACCATCGGCTTCGAGGGCCGCTTCGACTACGGCGCCATCGGCACGGTGACCAACCTCGCCGCGCGCCTGTGCGGCGAGGCCGGCGATGGGCAGATTCTCATCGCGCCGCGCGTCTTCTCCAAGACCGAGGCGCAGATCGAGGTCGCGCCGGTCGGCGAGTTGACGCTGAAGGGCTTCAGCCGGCCGGTGCTCGCCTACAACGTGCTGGCACTCCGCGAGGGGGTCTGACAGCCCCGATCGCCGCGCGCACGAGTAGGCGAGCACGGGCGCTGCCTTGACCCCCGTCCCACAGCGGCCTAGAGTCCGCCCGGCGTTGCGAGGACGCGAACGCTGAGGTCACAAGCGCCGGGCCTGCAGGCAAGGCGCGCTCTACAGGAACTTGGCATGACTTCCAAAAGGCCGGGCGAAGCATGGGTGAGGCCGCTGCGCCTGTGGTGCGGGCTCATCCTGTTCGCCTATCTGGTCACCCATTTTGGCAACCATGCCCTGGGTCTCATTTCGCTTGACGCCATGGAGGCCGGGAGGATCTGGTTTCTCGAACTCTGGCGCTATTCGCATGCCGAAACGGCGCTCTTAGGCGCGCTGCTCGCGCACTGGCTGCTCGGCCTGTGGCTCCTCTACCGGCGACGCACGCTGCGCATGCCCGCGTGGGAGGCGATGCAGATCGTCTTCGGTCTGGCGGTGCCGCCGCTTCTCGCGTACCACCTTGCCGGCACCCGCATCGCCAACGCGATGTTCGATACGGAGGACATGTACACCAAGGTGCTCCTGACCATCTGGGTGCAGGATCCCTGGGCCGGAATGCGCCAGTGGGGGCTGTTCATCTTCGCTTGGATCCATGGATGCATCGGGCTTCACTACTGGCTGCGGCTGCGACGGTGGTATGCACGATGGTTCCCCTCGGTGCTGGCCGCTTTCGTGCTGCTGCCGGTGCTCGCGTTTCTCGGCGTCGCCGAGGCCGGGCGCGAAGTCTCGGCGCTCGCGAGCGAACCGGGCTTCGTTGAGCGCTTTAATTTCGAAGTGGGCGCGCCCTCGCCCGCCCAGCGCGCAACGCTCGTGCAGGTGCGCGACGCGATTTCGATCGCGGTCTGGGCGCTGCTCGGACTCACGCTCGCCGCGCGCCTGCTGCGCGCGCAGCTCGCGCGACGCGGCGCCAAGGTCCGAGTCGGCTACCCCGACGGCCGCGAGGTTTCCGTGCCAGTCGGCTGGTCGGTGCTCGAGGCGAGCCGCTCGGCTGGTGTGCCCCACGCATCGGTGTGCGGCGCGCGCGCACGCTGCTCAACCTGCCGCATCCGGGTCGCGGGCGATCCGGCGCTCCTGCCGGCTCCGTCCGAGCTCGAGCGGCGCGTGCTCAAGCGCATCGCGGCCCCGCCCAACGTGCGTCTCGCCTGCCAGCTGCGGCCGAGCCATGACCTGCGGGTGACGCCGTTGCTGCACGCCGCCATCGGCGCCAGCGCGGCGCACGCGCCCTCGGGCGCCCG
>DATICE010000018.1:0-2729 GCA_035456985.1 Burkholderiales bacterium
GCCGGGCGGCTGCGCCCGCCCCCGCCGACCCTGCTGCCGCTCGCGCAGGCCGCGCGCGCCCACGAGCTGATGGAGGCGGGGCGAACGATGGGCAAGATCGTGCTGGCGCCCTAGTCGCCGCCGTGAGACGGCGGCACCTTCCGCTTGAAGCCCGCCAGCGCTTCGGCGATCTTGAATCGCGACGGAAACGGAAACGAAACGTGCTTCTGCACGTGCGCGTCGCGAACGTACTTCTCGATCGGCATGCCCTGGACCACGCCCGCCCCGCCGAAGAGCTCGATGGCCTGCTCGGTCAACCGCTGAACGGCGGTTCCCGTAAAGGCCAGCGCCATATGCTCATAGGGCAGGTTCTCCACGCTGCCGTCTGCAATCGCTTCCGGATGATCCTTCACCCACGCCGCCGTCCAGAGGAGACGCCGCGCCGCTTGCAGATTCATCGCCATCTCCGCGATCGCGAGGCCCACCGCCTGATGCTTGATGATGGGCTTGCCGCCGGAAACGCGCTCCTGCGCGTACTTCAGCGTTTCCTCGAACGCCGCGCGGCCGAGCCCGAGCGTGAGCGCCGCGATCGTCGGATGCGTGCCCATGTCGGTGCGGCCCTTCGGCGACGGCGGCATGATCCGCCCCTTGGCAACGCGCACGTTTTCAAAATGGATCTCCGCCGCGTTGTCGCCGACCCGCCGTCCGAGCTTCGACAAGGGGCGCCGCGTGAGTCCCGGCGCATCACCCTCGACGAGAAAGGACTGCACGCCGGCCGGCGTCATCGCCCTCGTGACGATCAGCTTCGCGAGGTATCCGACCGTCTGGAACGCCTTCGTCCCGTTGATGATCCACGAGCCGTCCGGTTGCTCGACGGCGCGCGTGTTCCAGCGCACGTTGTCCGGCGTTTCGGTGAAGTAGTCGAAGCCGAAGTCGGTCTCGGGCTCGTGGATCGCCACCGTCGTGAAATAGAGGTCGTCCTTGACGAACTTCGGGATGAAATAGGCCCGCTGCTCGGGCGTCATGCGCAGCTCGAACCAGTCGCGCGCGCGCCGCGCCGTGAGCATGAAGTAGTACGCCGTTCCGAGCTCGCCCGCGGCCAGTTCCTCGGCGACGAGGCAGGAGGTGAGATGGTCGGACATGCCCGAGCCGCCGTTCTCCTCCTGGAGGACAAAGGTGCGGAAACCGAGCTGCGAGCCTTTCTTCAGGAGATCCCAGGGAACGCGCTTTTCCCACTCGGGCTCGCGATCGAGCGCCATGGCCTTGGGCTTCACCTCCTCCTGCGCGAACTTGCGCGCGAGGTCCCGGAATTCGCGTTGCTCCGGCGATAGACGGATGTCGAACATGGCTACACCTTCAGGACCTCCGCCCCCGGGGCGGGCTCGAGCTCGCAGGCGTTCGCGGTCATCGCGAGCAGGCTGTAGTAGCCGACGGTTCCGGTCAGCTCGACCAGCTGGAAGTTGCCGAAGCGCTCCTGCAGCGCCTTCATGGCCGCCGCGCCGACGCGATGCTTGCGGATGAGCTCGCGCGTGAAATCCACGATCTGCGCATCCTCCGGCGGGAGCCCGCGCGAGTGCTTCTCGCGGATCGCGGTGATGGTCGTTTCCGGCACGCCGAGCTTTCTGGCCTGGCCGGTCTGGGCGCCCCAGATGTAGATCGCGTCGAATTCCCGCGCGACCGTCATCGCCGCGAGGACGCGCACGCGCTTGTCGAGCTCGCCCCCGAAGCGCACGTAGTGGCCCAGGGTCATGACGTGCTCGGCGAGCGGCGGGCAATTGAGCAGCATCGTGAACGGCCCCTGGATCGCGCCGCGGCTCTGCACGATGCGGTCCACGATCGGGTGGTGCTCGGCGGGGACCTGGTTCTTGCCGGTGATGGAAGGCAGTCTGGCCATAAATCTCCTTTCGTTTTGCGGAGGATACACCGTCCATCCGCGGGATCCCCGCTCCACCGTCGTCGCCGGAGCTCCGATGCCGCACTTCGTGTCAAAATTGCGGCATGGCCGAAGAGCAGACTTGGGCGTTCCCCGAATCCGTACAGCCGAAGTCCGGCGAGATCCAGTTCGACCTCGAGCGTGCATTCGACGCGGTCGTGCTGGTGCGCGCCGAAGTCCCGGAAGATGCCTACTCGGCCCGGACGCTCGGCACTGAACGCGGCGGCTACGGCGCGGTGATCCGCGATGACGGGCTCGTGCTCACCATCGGCTACCTCATCAACGAGGCCTCGCAGATCTGGCTCACCACCAATCGCGGCGCCTCCGTGCCCGGCTATCCCCTCGCCTACGACCAGGCGACCGGCTTCGGCCTGATCCAGCCCCTGGGCAAGCTCGACGCTCCCCACCTTCCGCGCGGCAGCGCGGCCGAGGTCAAGGTCGGCGATGCGGCGTTCGTGATCGGCCACGGCGGGCGCGCCCACTCGCTCCGGACCCGGGTGATCGCGAAGCAGGAATTCGCCGGCTACTGGGAATACCTGCTCGACGAGGCGCTCTTCACCGCGCCGGCGCACCCGCAGTGGGGCGGCGCGGCGCTGCTCGATGCGCTGGGGAACCTCATCGGCACCGGCTCGCTCCTCGTGCAGCAGGAGGTGGGCGGCGAGATGATCCACGTCAACATGTTCGTGCCGATCGACCTTCTCAACCCGATCTTCGATTCGATGTTGAAGACCGGCCGCAGCCCGCATCCACCCCGCCCCTGGCTGGGAATGTCCACGCAGGATCCGGGCGGCAAGCTCGTGGTCGCGAAGATCTCGGC
>DATICE010000019.1:0-3967 GCA_035456985.1 Burkholderiales bacterium
CCTGCACCAGGGCGCGCACCGGCGAATCGCTTGTCCCGAGCGCGAGCGGTATCCCGAGCATGCCTTCACGACCGACCAGGCCGATTTCCAGGGCCATGTGTCCCTCGACCAGCGTGAGCAGGGACACCAGCGCGTTGCTCGGAAAGTAGACATGCCGGATCGGCTCCCCGGGACTATAGAGCACCTCGCCGAAGGTCAGCGTGACGGGTTCCAGGCGGGCGTGCAGGCGCTGGTAGTCCTTGCCGGGCAATGCGGCAAGCAGGCTGTTGGCGATGGACACGGGCGAAAATTACTTCAGGATTTCCGCGCCGTATGTGCGTTGGCGTACAGAGCCGGCCGATGGGTTCGCCTACGCTGTGCAACCGCACGTTACCCTTTTTCGGAGGTATACATGAACATCGCTATGTGGGTCCTGGCAGGAGGCGCGCTCGGCTGGATAGGCTTTTCCTACCTGAGGGCCAACGAGGAGCGGGGCATGGTCGTCTCGGTCGTCATTGGCGTCGTGGGCGGATTCCTCGGCGGCAACGTGCTCGCGCCGATGCTCGGGGCTCCCTCCGAGACCCCGAACGACTTCAGCATGTATTCGCTTCTCATCGCGATGGCGAGCGCGGCGGCGTGCCTGACGATCGGCAATCTGGCTTCCAAGCGCTTCGGCGTGTGACCCGGCATGAGCGAGCTGGTCCGCGAGTCGGGACGGGCGGCCGGTGCGACCGAGTTCCTGTCGGTTGCCCGGTTCCTGGACGAGCTGCGGCACGTCACGCGCTTTCGTAGCTTTCCCCTGATCGGCGATCCGCTGGACGCGGCGGTGAGAAGGATCGAGAACAACCCCGCGTTCTCGCAGTCCCGGATTCTCACCCGCCTGCTGTCGGCGCTGGCTTATGGGCGGGGCGAGTTCCGGCGCGCCGAGATCGCTGCCTTCGACTCGGAAACGCTGACCGTGGCCATCGCCTTGATGAATGCGCATGCCGCCGGGACATCGACGCGCGAGGAATGGAAATGCGCCGTCGACCGGGCCATCGCTGCCCAGGACGGCATCGGCGGCTAGGCCGCCTTGCCTACCGGTCGCGGCACGCGCGACATACGGAAACCGGAGACGCCATTGACTACCGCCCAGATGCTGAGGAACAGGCACAGGAGGCAGAAGGCCAGCAACCGCTTCGCCACGGCAACCAAGCGGGCGAAGAAGCTGAGGAAGCAGATTGCGAAGGCGTCCGGCGCAGGCGCCCCGAACCCAACGGAACCTCAGGCAGTCGTCGAGGGCTTCAGCCGCCTGCGCAGCTCGCGGTAGCGCTCGGCGACGTCGTCGCCGAACAGGGGATCGGGGGCTGCTGGAACCGCCGCCGCGATCGCGGCCCAGTCATCCGGCTTGAGAATGCGGGCGGCGCGCGGCAGGATCTCGGCTTCCTCCGAGGCGAGGTGGTGGCGGTAATACACAAGATAGGTCGCCGCGGCAGCCTCGACGGTCTCGCGCGGGATGACCACATCCTCAAGGATGTCATCGAGGTGCTTCAGCAGGGTTGCCCCGGCGTTCTCGAGCGCGCGATGCTCCTGAAGGATGCGGCCGATGACGACGCCAAACCAGGGGTCGCGGCTGACCAGCCTTGCGAACGCGACGTTCTCGCGCGGGTGGTGGTAGCGATCGGCGTAATGGTGGAGGTAGTAGACGACGTCGCGCAGCAGGTCGTAGTCGGGATCCTGCCCCAAGTGGAACGCAGTCATCTGCTGCTCGATGAAGTCGAGCAGGCTCGCGAAGCGCATGTGCTCCGCATGCCACACGGCGACGGGATCGGCCATGGCGGCAATTATCGGCGCGCGGCGCTCCATCGGTTTGATCAGGATCAAGGATCGCGCCGATCGGGTATGCCGGGCAATGCCAGCCCGGGTATTTCCTCCTTCTTCCATCCTCCTTCATACTTCAACCCGCGGGCGAGCCATCGCCCTTTGCCGAAATCAGGGAGACAGACATGCTTCGCATATACGGTTCCGCCAAGTCCCGCGGGTTGCGCGTGCTGTGGATGGCGGGAGAACTGGGTCTCGCCTACGACCACAAGGACTGGCTGCCGCGCACGCCGGAGACGCGGACTCCGGAATACCTGGCGTTGAATCCCAACGGGCGCGTGCCGACGATAGACGACGACGGGTTCATTCTGTCGGAGTCGATGGCGATCAACCTCTATCTCGCGAAGAAGCACAGGAGCCCGCTTTATCCCGCGGATCCGAAGCACGAGGCGCTCGCATTGCAATGGAGCCTGTGGGAAACCGACCGCCTCGACCGCCAGATCGTGAACTACTGCCGGCATACCCGCGATCTCCCCGAAGCCGAGCGCAAGCCGGCGATCGCCGCGGAGGCGTGGAAGGAAATCGAGCCGGCGTTCGGCGTGCTCGAGACCGCGCTGTCGAGGTCGGAATGGCTCGCCGGCCCGGCATTCTCGGTCGGTGACCTCAACGTCGCGGCGGCGCTCTATCGCGCGCTGACCCTCGACCTCGGCAAATGGCCGCGCCTGCAGGCGTGGCACAAGCGCTGCTGGGAGCGCCCCGCAGCGAAAAAAGTGCGGGCGATGCGCGAGGCGAAGGGCTGATCGCTTTGGTCACCCGGTGACTTTCCGGGAATCCCGCTCCATCGTTGGCGTTGCCGGCGGGATATCGCATCCAAATTAAGCCGCCCTGCGTAAATAGCGAACGGGGGCAGGCACGTGACGCAAATTCAGGACCAAACCGTCCGCATTCATCCGCTGGTTGTAAGGATCACCCACTGGCTCAATGCGTTCGCGATCCTGATCATGGTCGCGTCGGGCTGGCGCATCTATAACGCTTCGCCGCTCTTCGGTTTCAAGTTTCCTAACGACTGGACGCTGGGCGGCTGGCTGGCCGGGGCGCTGCAGTGGCATTTCGCGGCGATGTGGCTGCTTGCCGCGAACGGCCTCATCTACGTGATCTACGGCGTCGCTTCCGGCCATTTTCGCCGCAAGCTGCTTCCGGTCACGCCCGCGGCGGCCTGGCGCGACTTCGCGGCCGCATTGCGCGGCAAGCTCGCGCACGGGGACCTGCGGGTCTACAACGCCGCGCAGCGCACGGCGTACCTGGGCGCGATCGCGATCGGCATCATCCTGGTACTCTCGGGGCTCGTGCTCTGGAAGCCCGTGCAGTTCTATACCCTCGGCCTGCTCATGGGCGATTACGAGGGCGCCCGTTACGTGCATTTCTTCGCGATGACGGCGCTGGTGTTGTTCGTGATCGTCCACGTGGTCATGGCCGTTCTGGTTCCGCGCACCTTGCCCACGATGTTCACCGGTCGCCTCCGCCTTCCGGATGCGGCCACGGGGGACTGACGTGAAGCGGCTGTCCGGCATGCGCGCGAGCCTCGAGGGCCAATCGCGGCCGCAGATCGAGAAAATCGAGCGGCGGCTGTTCCTGCGACGGGGATTGAGCCTCGGTGCGCTGGCGCTGCTCTCGGGATGCAGCGTGACGGACGCGGATTCGGTGCAGAAAGTTTTGTGGGCCATGTCGCGCTGGAACGACCGGGTGCAGGGATGGATTTTCGACCCTGCCCGGCTCGCGCCCGAGTTTCCGGAAAGCGCGATCACGATGCCATTTCCGTTCAACGCCTTCTACGGCATGGACCAGGCGCCGTCCGTCGACGCGGCCAGCTACAAGCTCGAGCTGGGCGGTCTCGTGCGCGACAAGAAGCCCTGGACGCTGCCCGAGCTCTATGCGCTGCAGCCGCAGATCTCGCAGGTGACGCGCCACATCTGCGTCGAAGGCTGGAGCGCGATCGGAAGCTGGACCGGCACGCCGCTGCGCGATTTTCTCAAGATCATCGGCGCCGATACGCGCGCCAAATATGTCTGGTTCCAGTGCGCCGACAAGGACGGCTACAACTCGCCGCTCGATATGCCGACCGCGCTGCACGCGCAGACCCAGATGACCTTCAAGTTCGGCGACGAAATCCTGCCGCGCGCCTACGGTT
>DATICE010000020.1:0-17451 GCA_035456985.1 Burkholderiales bacterium
GGAAGAACGGCGCCCAGTCGATGTGCTCCGCGATCTCGGCGAGGTCGTAATTCTTGAGCAGGCGCGTGCCGATGACCTCGGGCCGTGGCGGCACGTACTCCGTCCAGTCGGTTTTCAACGCATTGGCGCGCGCCTGGGCGAGCGTCACGAGCTCGAGGCCCGTCTTGCCCTCGTGCTGCCGGCGCACGCGCTCGTACTCCGATTTCACCTCCGCGACGTAGCCCGCGCGCGCATCGTCGGAGAGCAGGTTGCTGCACACGCCAACGCTGCGCGAGGCGTCCGCCACCCATATCACGGGCCCTGAATAATTGGGCGCGATCTTGACCGCGGTATGAGTGCGCGAGGTGGTGGCGCCGCCAATGAGAAGCGGCACCTCGAAGCCCTCGCGCTCCATCTCGCGCGCGACATGCGACATTTCCTCCAGCGACGGCGTGATCAGCCCCGAGAGGCCGATGGCGTCGGCGTTCTCGCGCCGCGCCGTCTCCAGGATCTTCTGCGCCGGCACCATGACGCCGAGGTTGAGCACCTCGTAGTTGTTGCACTGGAGCACCACCGCGACGATGTTCTTGCCGATGTCGTGCACGTCGCCCTTCACGGTCGCGACGACCATCTTGCCCTTCGGCCGGGCATCGCCCAGCTGGTCCTTCTCCTGCTGCAGGAACGGCTCGAGATGCGCCACCGCCTGCTTCATCACGCGCGCGCTCTTCACCACCTGCGGCAGGAACATCTTGCCGGCGCCGAAGAGATCGCCCACCACGTTCATGCCGTCCATGAGCGGTCCTTCGATCACGCGGATCGGGCGCCCGTAGTGGACGCGCGCCTCCTCGGTGTCCTCGACGATCCAGTTGGCGATGCCCTGCACCAGCGCGTGCTTCAGGCGCTCTTCAACGCTGTTCTTGCGCCACGCGAGGTCCTCGGCACCGTGCCGCGCGGTCCCCTTCACGTTCTCGGCAAACGCCACCATGCGCTCGGCCGCGTCCGGGCGGCGGTTGAAGATGATGTCCTCGACATGCTCGAGCAGGTCCTTCGGGATTTCCTCGTAGACCCCGAGCTGGCCGGCATTGACGATGCCCATTGTCATGCCGGCGCGGATCGCGTGGTAGAGGAACGCCGTGTGGATCGCCTCGCGCACCGGGTCGTTGCCGCGGAACGAGAACGAGATATTCGAGAGCCCGCCCGATACCTTCGCGTAGGGCAACGTCTGCCGGATAACGCGCGTCGCCTCGATATAGTCCTTCCCGTAGTTCGCGTGCTCCTCGATTCCGGTCGCGATGGCGAAGATGTTGGGGTCGATGATCACGTCCTCCGGCGGGTAGCCGAGCTCGTCCACCAGGATGTGGTAGGTGCGTTTGGCGATTGCAATGCGGCGCTCGAGAGTGTCCGCCTGCCCGTTCTCGTCGAACGCCATTACCACCACCGCCGCGCCGTAACGACGCGCGAGCTTCGCGTGCTTCACGAACTCGTCCCTGCCCTCCTTCAGGCTGATCGAGTTCACGACGCACTTGCCCTGCACGCACTTCAGCCCCGCCTCGATCACCTCCCATTTCGAGGAGTCGATCATCACTGGCACGCGCGAGATGTCCGGCTCGGAGGCGACGAGGCTGAGAAAGGTCGCCATCGCCTGCTTCGAGTCCAGCATCGCCTCGTCCATGTTGACGTCGATCATCTGTGCGCCGTTCTCGACCTGCTGGCGCGCGACCGACAGCGCTTCCTGGTAGTTGCCGGCGAGCACCAGCCGCGCGAACGCGCGCGAGCCGGTGACGTTAGTGCGCTCGCCGATGTTGACGAAGAGGGCATCGTCCCCGATGTTGAGCGGCTCCAGGCCCGAGAGCCGGGTCTTGCGCTCGATCACCGGCACCTTGCGCGGCGGCAGGCCGGCGAGCGCTTCCGCGATCGCCCGGATGTGCGCGGGCGTCGTGCCGCAGCAGCCGCCGGCGACATTGACGAAGCCGCTCTTCGCGAAGTCGTGCAGATAGGCCGCGGTCTGCTCCGGCGTCTCGTCGTAGCCGGTCGGCGCGAGCGGGTTGGGCAGGCCCGCGTTGGGGTAGGCGCTGACGTAGGTGTCGGCGATCTTCGAGATTTCCTCGATGTAGGGGCGCATGAGCTTCGCGCCGAGCGCACAGTTGAGTCCCACCGCCAGCGGGCGCGCATGCCGCACCGAGTTCCAGAACGCCTCCGGCGTCTGCCCGGAGAGCGTGCGGCCGGACGCGTCGGTGATCGTGCCGGAAACGATCACCGGCAGCCGCGATCGCTTCTCCTCGAACACCTCCTCAATCGCAAAGATCGCGGCTTTGGCATTCAACGTGTCGAAGATGGTTTCGAGGAGCAGGAGATCCACACCTCCCTCGATCAGACCACGCACCGCCTCGGTATACGCGGACCTCAGCTCGTCAAAGGTGACGTTGCGGAAGCCCGGGTCGTTGACCTCGGGCGAGATCGACGCGGTGCGGTTGGTGGGCCCGAGCGCGCCGGCGACGAAGCGCGGCCGCGAAGGGTTCTTTGCCGTGCACTCGTCGGCCGCGGCACGGGCGAGCTTCGCCGCCTCAAGGTTCAGCTCGTGCACCACGTGCTGAAGGCCGTAATCGGACTGCGCGACCGCGGTCGAGTTGAAGGTGTTGGTCTCGATCACGTCGGCACCGGCGGCGAGGTACTCCGAGTGAATCGTCCTGATCACGCCGGGCTGCGTCAGCACCAGCAGATCGTTGTTGCCCTTGAGGTCCTGCGGGTGATCGGCGAAGCGCTCGCCGCGGTAGTCCGCCTCCGACAGCCGGTAGCCCTGAATCATGGTGCCGAGGGCGCCGTCGAGGATCAAAATGCGATCCCTCAACAGAGCTTCGAGCTGTGCGATGCGGTGAGCCATAAAGCGCTGGATTAAGTGGCGTAAGACCCTGATGCAAAAGGCGGTAATTTTACGCCATGTGGCCGGCGGGAGCGGGTTGCGACTATAATTTCGGTCCCGCCGCAAGACGTGGAAAACGGAAATGAAGCATTTCGAGCCGAGAGAGGCCTACGAGTTCCTGAAGAAGAACCCGAACTCGATCTTCATCGATTGCCGCAGCGAGATGGAGTACCTGTTCGTGGGGCACCCGACGGGCGCGATCCTCGTGCCTTGGAACGACGGCCCGAACTGGGAAGTAAACCCGAATTTCGTCGCGCACGTGAAGAAGGCGGCGAGCGTCGATCGCCCGATCGTCCTCATCTGCCGCAGCGGCAACCGCTCGCTCGATGCCGGCCGCGCGCTCGAGGAAGCCGGCTTCACGAAAGTGTGGAACGTGCTGCACGGCTTCGAAGGCGAGCTCGACGAGCAGCACCACCGCGGCTCCAGGACCGGCTGGCGCTACGAAGGGCTGCCGTGGGAGCAGTGCTGACCGCGTAGCCTCAGCGAATCTCGCCGCCAGGTGCATCAATGCGGCGAAAACTCATCCAGCACAGGCAGCCCAGCGCGAGCAACCCGAGCGAGCCGAGCGCCAGCGTCAGCCCGCTGCCGGAGAGCAGCGGCACGACGAGCGCCGCGGTGAACGCGGTGAAGACCGCGTGCGTGAAGCCCTGCATCGAGGACGCCGTGCCGCTGTTCTCGGGAAAGAGGTCGAGCACCAGTAGCTGCACGCTCGGCGCCGCCAGCGCCATGCCGACCGCGTAGGCCGCAAACGGCAGTACGGTCCACGGCAGCGCGGCCGGATATAGCGCATGGAAGCCGACGTTGAAGGCCGCCGCCCCGAACATGACGAAATAGCCGGTTCGCACCGTGCGCTGGCGCGACGTGCGGCCCGCCATCCGGTGGGATAGGAACGCGCCGAGCATTACGCCGAGCACGCCGGGCACGAACAACACCGGGAAATGGTGCTCGGTCAGCCCGAGCAGGCCGTAGATGACAGCCGGCGCCGCGGCGACGTAGAGAAAGAACCCGCAAAAATTCAGCGCGACCGCGAGGCATAGCAGGCGAAGCCGCGAGCTGCTCGCAAGCGCGAGGTAAATCTTGATGAGCGGCGCAGGCGCAAACGGCTGCCGCTTCTCCGGCGGGTGCGTTTCCGGCAACGCCCGCGCGCACACCACGAGCTGCAGCGCCCCGTAGAGCGTCAGAAACGCGAATACCGCGCGCCAGCCGAAGGCGCCCTGCAACCATCCGCCGATGATCGGAGCGAGCGCGGGGGCGAGCCCGAAGATCATGGTGATGAGCGAGAGCAGGCGCTGCGCGTCGTGGCCGGGAAAGCTCTCGCGGACAATGGCGCGGCCCACCACCCATCCGACCCCCGCCGAGAAGCCCTGCGCGCCGCGAAAGAACAGCAGCTGGGGAAAGCTCTGGGCGAAGGTACAGCCGATCGAGCCGAGCACGTGAATCGCGAGACAGGCGAGTATCACCGGGCGCCGTCCGAACGAGTCCGACAGCGCCCCGTGGAACAGCGTCATCACGGCGAACGCGATGAGATAGGCCGTGAGCGTCTGCTGCACTTCGAGCGGCGTCACGGCGAACTCGCGCTGGATCGCCGGGAACGACGGCAGGTAGGTGTCGACCGAGAACGGGCCCAGCATCACGAGCCCGGCGAGCGTTGCCGCGAGCAGCGGCGCTGAAACTTTAGTCAGGCCCTCACTCCACCTCGTTGAACTGGCCGCGCGTGATCTGCAGCGGCGCGCCGAGTCCGGACTTGATGACGGCGCGGCGGACATCGTTCGCCCCGCGCCGCTGCTCCTCGTCGAGCCACAGCCGGTCGTGGCCCCACATGCTGCCGCCGTGCGTGACCTCGCGCGGCGTCCAGGTCGCCTCGTCGATCAAGCGCCCGCCCCATCCATACTCCATCATGAACCCGGCCGGGCAGAACGCGTAGAACGACAGGACCCAGTCATTGGAATGGCGGCCGAGCGTCTGACCGATGCGCCAGCCTTCGAGAGCGAAGTCGTAAGCGCGCCCCACGTCGTCGAGTGCGAGGACCTCGAACATGACGTGATGCACCCCGTTATGCCCGGACTGCAGCAGCCCTACGCTGTGGTGGCGCGGGTTGGCGCGCAGGAACATCAGGCGGTAGGGCTTGACCATGTAGTCGGACAGCCGCAAGCCGAGCACGTCGCGGTAGAAGGCGCTCATGGCGTCGATGTCCTCGGCGTGCAGGACCATGTGCCCCATCCCCATCCGTCCGGTGCGAAAGCCCCCGTGCGGGCGCGGCAGCGAAAGCGGCCCGTCCCCTGCTGCCTGGCCGTGAAAGAGCTCGATGCGGTTGCCCGCCGGGTCGCGGCACCAGGCCATGTCTTGGACGCGCCGGAGCAGCAGCTCCCGCTCGCTCCCGCGCGTCACCTTGAAGCCGGCCGCCTCGATCCTGCCGGCGGCTTCCCGCAATGCCTCGGCGCCGGCGGTTTCGAAACCGAAAAACGCCGGTCCGTCGCGCTCGGCACGTTGCACCAGCACGCGGTGGCAGCGCTCGTCCATGCGCAGCGTGAGCGCGTCCGCGCCGCGCGCGATGACTTGCATCGCCAGCACGTCGGTCCCGAACGCGCGCCATGCATCGAGCTCCCGCGCCTCGACGCCGATGTATCCCAGACCGAGCACTGCCATGGCGACGCCCCCTCGTTCCGATCGCGCTACTGCTCGACCGGCTGCGCGCCGGCCGCGGTCTTGAAGCTGACGAAGCGGGTGCCGTCCTCGAGCGCCTCCTGCTCGTGCTCCTGGTTACCCAGGATCAGGGCCACCTCGCCCGGCCCGATGTCGCGGGTCTCCTCGCCGATCCGCACCCGCAGCCGTCCCGTGAGGACCATGATGATCTGCTCGCTCGGGTGATGGTGCGGCCTGGCGCCGCTGCCCTTGGGCTCGGCGTAGTAACCGAGCTCCAGTTCCTTGCCTGTAATCGTCGGCCCGTACGCATCGGAATGTCCCGGCGATATGAGGGACTCCGGCATGTCCTCCAGCTTGAAAAATGGCATTGCACCTCCCTCGCGAACTCGACTCGCCGAACCGTGGCGCTCGGGTGACACTATCCGGCGCGCGAATGGGGGTCAAGAGTCGCGGGGCCGGTCGAAACGGCGGTATTGAATGGCTTCCGCGATGTGGACGACGGCAAGCTCCCGTGCCTGCGCTAAATCCGCGATGGTCCGCGCGACCTTGAGCACCCGGTGGTAGGCACGCGCAGAGAATCCCAACCGGCTGACCGCTTGCTCGAGCAACTTCGCGCCTTGCGCGTCCGGCGCGCAAAAGCGCTCGACTTCGCCCGATGACAACACCGCGTTGGGCCGACCCTGGCGCTCGAGCTGCCGGCTGCGCGCGGCGGCAACCCGTTCACGGATCGCGTCCGAGGACTCGCCCCGCCCTCCGCCAGCAAGATCCTCCTGCGGCACGTCCGGGACCTCGATCTGCAGGTCGATGCGGTCGAGCAGCGGGCCCGAAATCTTTCTGCGATAACGCAGAACCTGGTCCGGCGTGCAGCGACAGCGCCCGCTCGGGTGGCCCAGGTAGCCGCACGGGCACGGGTTCATCGCCGCCACCAGCTGGAATTCGGCGGGGAATTCTGTCCGGCGCGCGGCGCGCGCAACGCTGACGCGGCCCGACTCGAGCGGCTCGCGCAGCACTTCCAGCACGCTGCGATCGAATTCCGGCAGCTCGTCGAGGAACAGGACGCCATGCTGCGCCATCGAGATTTCCCCCGGCCGCGGCTGGCTGCCGCCGCCGACCAACGCCACCGCGGAAGCGGTATGGTGGGGAGCGCGGAACGGCCGTATGCCCCAGTTCGCATTATCGAAGCCCGTTCCGCCGAGCGACTGCATCGCCGCAGTGGCGAGCGCTTCCTCGCGCGTCATGGGCGGCAGGATTCCCGGCAGCCGCTCGGCCAGCATGGACTTGCCGGTTCCCGGTGGCCCGACCATGATCAGGCTGTGCCCGCCGGCCGCCGCGATCTCGAGAGCGCGCTTGGCAAGCAGTTGCCCCTTAACGTCCCGCAGGTCGGGGTGGCGCCGGCCATTCACCCGGGGCCGCTCGGAGCAACGCGCCAGCGGCGCACGTCCCGTCAGGTGCGCACACACTTCGAGCAGGGAACGCGCCGGATAGACTACCGCCTCCTCGACCAGAGCCGCCTCGCGCGCGTTGGGTTCCGGCAGCATGAACGCGCGGCCGTCACGCGCGGCCGAAAGTGCCATCGCCAGCGCGCCGCGGACCGGACGCAGCTCTCCCGTCAGCGCGAGCTCCCCGGCAAACTCGCAGCCCGCGAGCGGCGCGGCCGGCAGCACCCCGGAAGCGACCAGGATGCCAAGCGCGATCGGAAGATCAAAGCGGCCCGATTCCTTGGGCAGATCCGCGGGCGCGAGGTTGACGGTGAGGCGCCGCGCCGGGAACTCGAAGCACGCGTTCTGCAAAGCTGCACGCACGCGGTCCCTCGCCTCCCTCACCTCCGCCTCCGGGAGGCCGACGATGGTGAAATTCGGCAGGCCGTTGGCGAGGTGCACCTCCACGGTCACCGGCGGCGCGTCCATCCCCGCCAGCGCGCGGCTGTATACGACAGCGAGCGACATTGGCCCCACCCCCTCGGCAAGTCCCTGGGGGCTTAACGGGTGAGACCGGGTCTTGGACGACGCGGGTTACGGGCGTTTCTCAAGCTCGGCGAGCTTGGCTTCCAGCTCCTGCAGCTTCGCGCGCGTGCGCGCGAGCACCTCGCGCTGCACGTCGAACTCCTCGCGCGTCACCAGGTCGAGGCGGCTGAACGCCGATGCGATCAACGCGCGCAGGTTCTTCTCGAGGTCCGCGGCGGGACTGCGCGCGAGGATTTCCTTCATCCTGCGGTCGATGTCCTCGAATAACTTCGTGTCGGCCATGGGAGTTCCGATTTTATTGAACGCTCCGTCTTAGTGCGAACCCATCCTGTGCGCGCACCATCGCGGTGCGCAAGTTTTCCTCTGCAACCCTGCTGGTTTCATAGCGTCTTGTTTTAAAGGAAGTTTTGGACTGGCACGATCCGTGCTGATCCGACGCTCGCATTATTTTGCTCCGTCAACAATGAAAGGGACAGTCATGTTCAGGAAATCCGTTATCGCTGGTCTCACCGCCGCTGCGTTGGGATCGGGAGTCGCCCAGGCGCAGCAGTCGCCCGCTTCACCGCACACCATTACCGGCAACATCGGGCTTTTCAGCCAGTACATCTTCCGCGGCCTGACGCAGACCGACGAGGAGCCGGCATTGCAGGGCGGCATGGATTACAGCCACGCGAGCGGCTTCTACGCCGGCACGTGGGGATCGAACGTCAGCGTGCTGCGCGACACCGGTGCATACAGCTCGGGCGGAAGCCTGGAACTCGATATCTACGGCGGCTTCAAGGGCAGCATCGGCAAGAGCGATTTCGGCTACGACGTCGGGCTGCTCTATTACTGGTATCCAGGCGATGCCGCGCCCGGATTTACAGAAGCCGACACGCTTGAAGTGTACGGGGCGCTCACCTGGAAGTGGCTGAGCGCGAAGCTTTCCTACGCGCTCTCCAGTGACGTGTTCGGCGTGCGGAACGCCGATGGCACCTACTACCTCGACTTCACCGCGACCTATCCTATCCCCAACACAAAGCTGACCCTGATCGGCCATTACGGCATGCAGGAGTTCACCGGGAGTACCGGGTCTTTCGATAACGACGACAACGCATCGTACAAGGACTGGAAGCTCGGGGTGACCTATTCGCTGCCAAAGGACTTCACCGTCGGCGTGTTCTACACGGACACCAGCATGAGCAGTCAGCAGGAGTCGTTCTACACGACGCCGTCGTCCGCCGGCAGCAGGAAACTCGGCGACTCAGCGGTCTCGGTATTCGTCCAGAAAACTTTCTAACGACGCTAGACGGGGCCGGCCACGCGGCCGGTCCCATTTTCACGGGGAAACGTCATGAAACTCGTCACAGCAATCATCAAGCCGTTCAAGCTTGACGAAGTACGGGAGGCGCTGTCCGCCGTCGGCGTGACCGGCATCACCGTCACCGAGGTCAAGGGCTTCGGGCGGCAAAAGGGGCATACCGAGCTCTACCGTGGCGCCGAATACGTGGTGGACTTCCTGCCGAAGGTCAAGATCGAGGCCGCGATCAAGAGCGAGATCCTCGAGCAGGTCATCGAGGCGATCGAGAAGGCCGCCAACACCGGCAAGATCGGCGACGGCAAGGTGTTTGTCCTCGATCTCGAGCAGGCCATCCGCATCCGCACCGGCGAGACCGGCGCGGACGCGCTATAGAAACAGGGAGAAGCCAATGAAAAACCTATTCAGGAAGTTCATCGCGGTGCTGGCGATGCTCGGCGTCGTGGGGCTGAACACGGTGCCGATAGCCGCGTTCGCGCAGGACAAGCCGGCGGCCGAGATGAAGATGGAAGCCAAGCCCGCGCCGGCCATGGAAGAGGCCAAGCCCGCGCCGACGCCCAACAAGGGCGACGTGGCGTGGATGCTGACCTGCACCGCGCTGGTGCTCATGATGAGCGTGCCGGCCCTTGCCCTCTTCTACGGCGGCATGGTGCGCGCCAAGAACATGCTTTCGGTGCTGATGCAGGTGCTGGTGACCTTCTCGCTCGTCACCGTGCTTTGGTGCATCTACGGCTACAGCCTCGCATTCACCGAGGGCAACGCCTACTTCGGCGGATTCGACCGACTTTTTCTCGGCGGCACCTTCGACTCCGTGAAGGGAGAGTTCGCCATGGGTGCCACTTTCAGCAAGGGGGTCGTCATCCCCGAGCTGCTGTTCGTGGCTTTCCAAGCGACGTTCGCGGCAATCACCTGCTGCCTCATACTCGGCGCGTTCGCAGAGCGCATCAAGTTCTCAGCGGTCCTCATCTTCGTCACGCTGTGGCTGACCTTCGCCTACGCGCCGATCGCGCACATGGTGTGGTTCTGGATGGGCCCGGACGCCTACACCGATCCCAAGCTGGTTGACGGGCTGAACGCCAAGGCCGGCCTGCTCTGGCAATGGGGTGCGCTCGACTTTGCGGGCGGGACAGTGGTGCACATCAACGCCGGCGTCGCGGGCCTGGTGGGCGCCTACCTGGTCGGCAAGCGCATCGGGTTCGGCAAGGAAGCGATGACGCCGCACAATCTGCCGATGACGATGATCGGGGCCTCGCTCCTGTGGATGGGATGGTTCGGGTTCAATGCCGGCTCGGCCCTCGAATCCGGCAACTCGGCCACACTCGCCTTCATGAACACCTTCCTCGCCACCGCGTGCGCAGTGCTGGCGTGGTCCATCGGCGAGTGGCTGTTCAAAGGCAAGCCCTCCATGCTGGGCGCCGCTTCGGGCGTCGTCGCGGGGCTCGTTGCCATCACCCCCGCCGCGGGCAATGTCGGCATCCCCGGCGCCTTCGTCATCGGCACCGCCGCCGGATTCGTGTGCCTGTGGGGAGTGAACCAGCTGAAGCGCTGGCTCGGGGCGGACGATTCGCTCGATGTGTTCGGAGTGCACGCCGTGGGCGGAATACTGGGCGCGCTGTTGACCGGCGTATTCAACGCTCCTTCACTGGGCGGGCCGGGCTTCACCGCCGATTGGGTCACCGGCAAGATGATCACCGCCGCCGAGTACTCGATCTCCGGCCAGGTGTGGGTGCAGGCGCAGGCCGTTGGCGTGACCATCGTCTGGACGGCCATCGTGGCGTTCATCGCCTACAAGATCGCCGACCTGATCGTGGGCCTGCGCGTGACGGAAGAAGAAGAACGCGAGGGCCTCGACGTGAATTCCCACGGCGAAACCGCGTATCACACGTAAGACTACTTTAGAGAAAGTGTCGCGACGGGCGCCTGCGGGCGCCCGTTTTTTTGGGCCAGAACCGGTAAAATAGAGCCCCTCCGAGGAGAAGAAACCAACATGGCCATTCCGCGACTGACGACCGCGCTCGCCGGACCGCTCGCCGACCTCGAGCGGCGCCTGCTCGCCTCCCAGCCGGAAGCCGAGCGCTGGCTGCGCGGCAAGTGGCAGGAGCGTACGGCGCCCTTCTACTGCTCGGTGGACCTCCGGAACAGCGGCTTCAAGCTCGCGCCGGTGGACACCAATCTCTTTCCCGGCGGTTTCAACAACCTCAACCCGGAATTCCACCCGTTGTGCGTGCAGGCGGCGATGGCCGCGATCGAGAAGGTCTGCCCGGACGCGCGCGGCGCGGTATTGATCCCCGAGAGCCACACGCGCAACCAGTTCTACCTGCGCAACGTCGTGGTGCTGCAGACGATCCTGCGTCACGCCGGCTTGAACGTGCGCATCGGCAGCCTCCTCGCCGAGGTCACGGGGCCAACCGAGCTCGTGCTGGACGACGGCTCGAAGCTCACGCTCGAGCCGCTCCAGCGCCGCGGCAACCGGCTGATGGTGGACGGCTTCGACCCCTGCGTCGTGCTCCTCAACAACGATCTCTCCTCCGGCACCCCCGAAATCCTGATGAACCTGGAGCAGCCGGTGCTGCCGCCGCTGCACGCGGGCTGGACGGTACGCCGCAAGTCGAACCACTTCCAGGCCTACCGCAAGGTGGCGGAGGAGTTCGCCGCGGTGCTCGGCATAGACCCGTGGCTCATCAATCCCTATTTCGAGAAATGCGGCCGGATCAACTTCCAGGAACGCAAGGGCGAAGAATGCCTGGAGGGCTACGTCGCCGAGATCCTCGATGGCATTCGCGTGAAGTACCGCGAATACGGCGTCCGGGAGGACCCGTTCGTCATCGTCAAGGCGGACGCGGGCACCTACGGCATGGGCATCATGACGGTTAAGGACCCGTCCGAAGTGAGGGGGCTCAACCGCCGGCAGCGCACCAAGATGGCGGTCGTGAAGGAAGGCCTGCAGGTGCACGAGGTCATGGTGCAGGAAGGCGTCTACACCTTCGAGAGCGTGGACGAAGCGGTGGCGGAGCCGGTCGTCTACATGGTCGATCACTTCGTGGTGGGGGGCTTCTACCGCGTGCACACCGAGCGCGGGAAAGACCAGAACCTCAACGCGCCCGGCATGCAATTCGCTCCCCTCGCCTTCGCCGCGCCGTGCTCCTCGCCCAATCCCGACGATCCCGGCTGCCCGCCGAACCGCTTCTACGCCTATGGCATCATCGCCCGGCTCGCGCTCCTCGCCGCCGCGATCGAGCTCGAGCAGACCGGGACGGCGGTTCCCGAAGCCGCCGCCGAGCCGCGCGCGGCCGTGAGGTAAGCTGTTTCAATGAAGTTGGCGTTCGTCGTCGATCCCCTCGACTCCTTCAAGGTCTACAAGGACACCACCTTCGCGATCATGCGCGAGGCGGCCGCGCGCGGGCACGCGCTATACGCCATGGAGCAGGAGGACCTCGCGTTGCGCGACGGCACGGTGCACGGCGGCGCGAGGCGAATCCACCTGACCGGCGAAAAATCGCGGTGGTACCGTGCCGAGGACCCCGCCGCCGTGCCGCTGCGGGACTTCGACGCCGTGCTCATGCGCAAGGACCCGCCGTTCGACATGGAGTACGTCTACAGCACCTACCTCCTCGAGCTGGCCGAGATGCAGGGCGCGCGCGTTTACAACCGCCCGCGCGGAATCCGCGACTGGAACGAGAAGTTGGCGGTCGCCCGCTTTCCGCAGTTCGCGCCGCCCACCCTGGTTACGCGGCGCGAGACCCTCATCCGGGAATTCCTGGCGGAGCACCGCGACGTGATCCTGAAGCCCCTCGACGGCATGGGGGGCGCGTCGGTGTTCCGCGCGCGCCAGGGCGATCCCAACGTCAACGTCATCATCGAGACCGTCACGCATTTCGGCCGCCGCACCATCATGGCCCAGCGCTACATTCCGCAGATCCAGGAAGGCGACAAGCGCGTGCTCGTGATCGGGGGCCGGACCGTGCCCCACAGCCTCGCGCGCATCCCGAAGCCGGGGGAGACGCGCGGCAACCTCGCCGCCGGCGCCACGGGCGTCGCGCAAGCCCTCACTCAACGCGATCGCGAGATCGCCGACACGCTCGGTCCCGTGCTCGCAAAGGAAGGGCTGCTCCTCGCCGGCCTCGACGTGATCGGCGACTGGCTGACCGAGGTCAACGTCACCAGCCCGACCTGCTTCCAGGAAATCACCGAGCAGACCGGTTTCAACGTCGCCGGCATGTTCCTGGATGCGCTCGAAGCCGCTTGCGCCGGCGGCCGGAAGGCTCTATCCCGATGAGCGCCAGGGACGACCGGTTCGTGTTGACCAAGGAGGAGCTGGGCGCAATCCGGCGTTCGCCGTGCGCCTGATCGAGAATCTCATCCCGAACGCATCGATCGCCTAGTGATGCGGCGGTGCAGCAGGGCGAAGCACCGCAGAATGTAAATGTTCCGCACGCGCAACTCCCAACAGTCCGCAAGGACCCCCGCTCCGCAGGACTATGATGTGGTGTGACCTCCGGCGTCCTGCCCTGACGGTGGGAGGGGTTGCAGGTGAACTGCCAAGATCCAGTTGTCCCTCGCGGCCTTGCGTGCCCGCGCTCGATCCTCCTGCGCGCGGACAGGGTGATCGAGTGAGCTTCCTGCGACGGCGCGCAAGCTGGTACATCATATTGTCCCTGACGTTGGCGGGCGCCGCACATGCCGTGGCAGCAACGACGCCCAAATCCGATGCTCCTTGGAAAATCGGCGTAGTACACCTCGCTCATCAGGAGGACGCGCCAGTGGTGATCGGTCTTCGGCAGGGATTGAAAGACCTGGGCTATGTCGAAGGCCGCGACGTGGTTCTTGAAATCCGCAGCGGCCGGGGTCAATACTCGGCCGCGCTCGAAGCGACACGGGAACTGGTCAAGGCGCGCGTTGATATCTTCGTCAGCGCGGGGACAGTCGCAACCAAAGCGGTAAAGGAGGCGGCCGGCAACGTGCCCATCGTATTCACGCAAGTGGGAGAGCCGATAGCGGCGGGATTTGTAAAGAGCCTGCGACAGCCAGGGGGCAATCTCACGGGATTCTCTCACCTCCTCCCGCAGATCACAGGGAAACGCCTCGAGGTACTTAAAGAACTCGTCCCGACCTGCCGTACGGTGCTTGTCATCTTCGACCCAGGGAACCCGACTTCGGAGGGAGCGGTGGCGGTCGCCAGAAAATCCGCGAAACAGCTGAAGATGCGCCTGCGCGAGCATCACATCAAGAACAATAACGAGGTGTTGCAAGCTCTCCAGAAGATCGACGATAAGACAACAGATGCCATCCTCATCGTTCCCGATAGCGTGGTCGTGAATTCCGCTGAAAGCATTATCGAGAAATCCCGGGAGAAGCTCGTGCCCGTCATGTTCCACGAGGTTATGTGGGTTGAACGCGGCGGGTTGGCCTCGTATGGACCGAGCTTCGTTGATCTGGGCAGACAGGCAGCTGGGTACCTAGACAAGATCCGCAAAGGAGCTAACCCGGGCGAACTGCCGGTCCAGCAACCGACCAAATTCGAGCTGGTGATCAACATGAAGACCGCGAAGGCACTTGGGATCACGATACCGCGGTCGATCCTGGTTCGCGCGGACAGGGTGATCGAATGACCCTCAATGACGGGCGCTCTCGTGCAGCTTCAACTCCTCAAGTACGAACGGGTGCTTCGCACCGCCCAGCGCGCCGATCGTTCATCCTGGCTGTCATGGCGTGGATCGTCGCACCGTACAACGTTCGCGCGCAGTCGCGGCGCGCGGTGCGCGTTGGCATTCTGACGGCTGGGGGCGCTGTCTACCATGAGGCCCTAAAACAAGGATTGCAGGAACGCGGCTGGATCGAGGGTAAGAACATTCACATCTTTACACGCGATGCCAAAGGCGAGTCCGACATGCTGCGCCGGCTAGCAGCCGAATTGATTGCAGCCAAACCTGATGCAATTTTCGCCTCGACCTATTTAGCGGTACTCGCCGTCACCGATCAGACGGCCTCGATTCCCGTGGTTTTTGCTGCAATCTCCAATCCTGTCGGGGCGGGCCTCGTGAATAGCCTTTCCCGACCGGGTGGGCGGCTTACGGGCGTCGCGTCCGGCACCGCGCCGCTTGCCGGCAAGCGCCTCGAAATCCTGAAGGACGCAATTCCACGGCTTGAGCGCGTTGCGGCGCTCTACGACGCCACTGGACAAGGCGAGGCAGGCTTCGAGGAACTGGACCAAGCCGCGGCACGTCTCGGCATCTCGGTGATCAGGATCGGGGTGAGCGGGCCACCGGATCTGGAGCGCGCTTTCGTGAATATGCGCAAACAGGGCGCTGACGCCGTACTGGTGCCCGTTACGGCTCGGCTTTTCGCCGACCGGCACAACATCATCAAACTCGCGGCGCGCGATCGGCTGCCGGCTATCTACGGTATCAGTGACATCGCCGACGAAGGTGGCCTAATTGCCTACGGGCCCAATTACTTCGAAAGCCACCGCAGAGCGGCGCACCACTTAGACCGCATCCTGCGGGGCGCGCGCCCCGGCGACCTGCCGGTAGAAGAAATGATGCGCCTCGAACTCGTAGTGAACCTGCGTGCCGCGCGGGCGGCGGCCATAACTTTCCTGCCGGCGCTGCTTGCGCGCGCGGACAGGGTGATCGAATGACCCCGCGCTGGCGCCTGTTCACGAAGTACGCGGCGTTCATCATCATCCTGGTGAGCGCGGCGCTCCTCGCAAGCGGCGGGGTCAGCCTGTACTTCTCCTACCGCGAGAACCAGGATCACCTGATCACGCTGCAGCACGAGAAGGCGCTCGCCGCCGCAACGCGCATCGAGCAGTACATCAACGAGATCGAGCACCAGCTCGGCTGGACCGCCCTGCCCCAAGCCACCGCCGGCGGCAACGTCATCGAGCAGCGCCGCTACGAGTACCTGAAGCTGCTGCGCCAGGCGCCCGCGATCACCGAGGTGGCGTGGCTCGACCGGTCCGGCCGCGAGCAGTTGCGCGTGTCGCGGCTTGCAATGGACGTCGTTGGCTCGGGCACCGATTTCACCAGGGATCCGAAGTTTGCCGGCGCCAAGGGCGGCAAGACCTGGTACAGCCCGGTCTATTTCCGCAAGGAAACCGAGCCGTACATGACGATCTCACGTCCCGCCGGGGGGGCGGCAGGCGGCATCACCGTCGCCGAAGTCAACCTCAAGTTCGTGTGGGAAGTCGTCTCGCGCATCCAGATCGGGAAGGCGGGGCTGGCGTACGTCGTGAACGCCGACGGCACGCTGATCGCGCATCCGGACATCAGCCTGGTGCTGAAGAAGACGGATCTCTCGAACCTATCGCAGGTTGCAGGGACGCTCCGCGAGAAAGACGAAGCCACGCCGATCGCGCGCAACCTCGCGGGCAAGGAGGTGCTGACTGCTCACGCCTCGATCCCGACGCTCGACTGGACGGTGTTCGTCGAGCTGCCGCTCGTCGAGGCCTTCGCGCCACTCTACGCATCCATTCTCCGAATCGGCCTGCTGCTGATCGCCGGGCTCGTGCTCTCCATGCTGGCCAGCGTTTATCTCGCGCGGGTCATGGTCACGCCCATCCGCGCGCTGCAGAGAGGTGCGGCGCAAATCGGCGCGGGGCAGCTCGACCAGCGCATCGACATCCATACCGGCGACGAGCTGGAAGCGCTCTCCGAGCAGTTCAACAAGATGGCCGCCGACCTGAAATCGTTCTACGTCGGCCTCGAGCGCAAGGTCGAGGAGCGCACCGCGGAGTTGAGGGAGGCTCTCGAGCAGCAGACCGCGACCGCTGACATCCTGCGCGTTATCAGCAGCTCGCCGACGGATATTCAGCCGGTGCTCGATGCCGTGGCGGTGAGCGCGGCGCGCCTGTGCGGGGCGAACGACGTCGTAATCCGGCTCATCGAGGGCGAAGTGCACCGGGCCGTCGCCCACTATGGCACGCTCGTTCCGGCACCGCCACGCCCGATCGGATCCGGCACCGTAAGCGGCCCCGCTATGCGTGAGCAACGCACCGTACACGTCGAGGATGTCCTAGCGCGGCCTGATGAACACACAGGCTACATGCGGTCACTCGGAATCCGGACCGCTCTAGCGGCGCCGCTCCTGAGAGAAGACAAGGCGATCGGGGCAATCGTCCTGCGCCGGCTCGAACTGAAACCCTTCACGGCGAAGCAGATCAAGCTGCTCGAGATCTTCGCCGCGCAGGCCGTGATCGCGATCGAGAACGTGCGGCTGTTCAACGAGACGAAGGAAGCGCTCGAGCAGCAGACGGCGACGGCCGACATCCTGCGGGTAATCTCCAGCTCGCCGACCGACGTGCAGCCGGTGTTCGATGCCATCGCCGACAGCGCCGCCCGCCTGTGCGACGCCAGCGACGTTCTCATCCGTCGTGTGGACGGGGACTCGATGTGGCTCGTCGCGCACGTCGGGTCAATGCCGGTGACGCTAGCTCCCGGCCTCAAGGTGTCGGACAAGTCTTTCATGGGCCGCGCCGCCCGCGAACGTCGGAGCATCCACATTCACGACGTCCTGGAACCGCATGTTCAAGAGGAGTACCCGGAATCCCTGGTCTTCCTTCGCGAGGGTGGGGGTGGCTACCGGACCGTGCTCGCTGTCCCGTTATTGCGCGAGGACACGGTCACCGGCATCATCATCATTCGCCGCGC
>DATICE010000021.1:0-15004 GCA_035456985.1 Burkholderiales bacterium
GCTCACGCCCGCTGCGCGCAGCGCCTGCACCGCCGCAACGCCGCATCTCATCTTTGCCATTCCCTTCCTCCCAGACTCACGATTTCTTAATGGCTTCGGGATTGAGCACGTTGATCGGCTTGCCCTCGGCAAAGGCGAGGATGTTGTCGATCGCCACCCCGTAGTACTTCTCGTATGTGTCCCGGTCCACGTATCCCAGGTGCGGCGTGCACACCACGTTGTCCATCTTGAGCAGCGGGTGGTTGCCGTTCAGCACCGGCTCGTCGTCGTAGACGTCCACTGCGCCGAAGCCGGGCCGGCCCTCCTTCAACGCCCGCACCAGCGCGCCCTCCTCGATGATCGGCCCGCGGCTGGTGTTGACGATCAATGCGGTCGGCTTCATGGGTGCGAGATCCGAGTGCTTGACGATGCCGCGCGTCTCCTTGTTGAGCGGGATGTGCAGGCTGACGATGTCCGCGGTCTCGAAGAACGCCTCGCGGCTCGGCGCAACCTCGAAGCCGTCCGCGCGCGCCTTCGCGGTCGAGCCTTCGCGCCCCCAGCAGACCACGCGCATGTCGAAGGCTTTTCCCGCCCGGGCCACGATGCTGCCGATGCGGCCGTAGGCGTAGACTCCCAGCGTCCTTCCCACCACCGCCGTTCCGATCGTCGTCTGCCAGCGGCCCGCCTTCAGGCGCTGCACTTCGTCCGGAATGTGGCGGAGCGCGGAAAAGATCAGGCCCCAGGTCAGCTCGGCCGTGTGGTTGGGAAGCCCGCCCCCGGCGCCGCATACCAAAATCCCCTTCTCTGTGCACGCCGCGACGTCGATATGGCCCACGTTGCGGCCGGTCTGGCTGATGAGCTTCAACGTCGTCGCCCGCTCGGCCGCGGCACGCGGAAACGGCGTGCGCTGCTGCAGCAGAACCACCGCATCCGCGCCCTTCAATCGCTCCGCCAGCTTTGCGGGCTCTTTCACCGAATCGTGGTAGACGGCGACTTCGTGGCCCTTCAACCGGGGATAGCACTTCAACGTGCGGAATACGTCCTGGTAATCGTCGAGGATTGCGATCTTCACTGACTTCCCCCTGGAATCGAACGCGTCATTCTAATGCCTTTCGCGCGCGATTCAGCAGCCCGCCGCCCGTCAGTACCAGCGCGTTGGCGAGGAACACCGGCGCGACGCCGAACGCCGAGCCAATGGTGCCGAACACGATGGGCACGGCGATGTGCGTGATCTGGTTGATGGTGACGCGCAGGCCCAGCGCCTCGCCCGAGCGGCCCTCGGGCGCGCGGCTGAAGATGAGCATCAGTGTCACCGGCTGCGCGCAGCCCATGCCGAGCCCGAGGACGAGCGCAATCGCCGCCAGCGCGGGCGCGCTGCTGAACAGGGGAAACAGCAGGAAGGTCACGGCCGAAATGTAGAGCGAACCGTTGAAAACCGTGTCCGGCCCCCAGCGCTTCACCAGCACGGGCAGCCCGATGCGCACAACGAAGGCCGCGATGCCGGACATCGCCAGGATCACTCCGATCGCGGAGGCCGAAAGCCCGACCGCGTGCCCGTAGATCGGCATGTAGAACTGGAAGAGATCCTGCGCGGTCACCGCCACCGCGCTTGCGATCAGCGTGCGCCGCAGCAGCGGGATGGCGAGCAGGCTCGTCGAAAGCACCGCCTGCTCATCTTCGGTCTTCAGCCGCGGGCCGCGGCCCACCTTGCGCGCGGAGGCCATGATCAGGGCCGGGACCAGGGGCAGCGCGGCGATATAGAGGTAGGCCGTGGCATGCCCCACGAAGTCGATGGAGAACCCGGCGAATAGCGGCCCGATGAACGAGCCGATCGCCATGGCAAGCGCGTAGTTGCTGAAATTGCGCGTGCGCTCCTCTGCACCGCCCAGCGAGCCGATCAGGTTCTGGGTAGAAACGTTGTAGAACATGTGAGAGGCGCCGATCAGCGCGGCGGAAGCGTAGAGCGCCGGCAGCCCGGGCGCGAGCCACGGCAGCAGCAGTCCCGCGGCGACGCCGAGCGAGCCCGCGAGCATGGGCCAGCGCACCCCGAGCCGGTCGGAAAGCCGGCCGGCGTACACGGCGAGCAGCGCAGGAAGCAGCGAATACGTCGCGATGATGACCCCGATCGCAATCTGGGATGCCCCGAGCTCGATTCCAAACAGGGTGACCAGCACCTTGCTCGCGCGGAAGCTCGACATGTTGCACAGCACGATCAGGAGCACGGTGCCGATCGACATGCGTCACGCTCCCTTGCGCGCGCGCGCCGCGCGACGATTCGACAGTCGGGGGACGGCAGGCGGTTGAAACAAGCTGGTGTCTTGGACTGACGCCGCGATTGCGGCCGGTTCGGGATTGCGCGGCATCTTGACTCTCGATTTTACCGCACGCGCACGCTGCAGAACGCCGCGGCACTCCCAGCACGCTGGAGTCGCGGACCGGCAAAAGTGATGCGGTGATGGAGACGGGTGGCGGGAGCCTTGCCCGGTCAATCACGCGTCGCGCGGCTAGCGCTTTCGCCCCACCAGAAGCAGGATCACGCCGATGGCGATCGCTCCGGCCCCCGCCCACACGGGCACGTTGACCCTCTCCTTTTCCTCCATGGAGAACTTGAGCGGCCCCAGATTCACGTCGTGCTTTTCCTTTGTGTAGCTGAAGCCCCCGTAGATCAGGCCGAGCGTCCCTGCGACAACGAGGAGCACCCCGATGATCTTCGTGACCTTCATGCTTGCCGTCCGAGGGAGTCCGTCGCCCTGCCCGTCACTCGTCCGCAATCACTACTTCAAGGCGTCGGCGTCGTTGCGCCAGCGCTCCCACGCCCACCGCTGGTCCTCGCGTATCGCCTCGTCCTCGAGCATGGCGCGCGCGAGAGCCGTGACGTCGGACTCGTAGCCGTCCGTCCGCTTCCGGATTTCCCACTTCTTGCCGAGCGGGAGCACCGGCGATTTGAGGATTTCCCTGAGCTTCACAAAGGCTTGAGTCGTGGGTGGTGAGTGGTGAGTGGACTGGAGTGCACTGTGCGGTGAACGCGATTCGCCGGGGGCTCGTCTACTCACCACTCACTATTCACTACTCACGGGCTTCTGGTAGCAGGAGCAGGTGTCGGCGATCCGGGTGCCGGGGGCAAGCGGCTTCGCCGGGGGTGCCCCCAGGAAGTAGTTCCAGAGATCGGCAAGCACGACAACGCCGATCACCACGTACGCCGCGCTTCCACTCGCGTATACGTGGCCGCCGGGCGCCGTGGGCGACACCGGGCGTCCGCCGGATGAAAAGGAAACCCTGTAATTCGACCCCTGAGCCGAACCGCTGACCTGGCTCGATGTGGTTGTAACAGTCGTTCCACCGCTCGTCGACTGGTTGCCGTACATCCTGACGGTCGTCGTGCTGCAGGCCGCGAGCAGCAGGCAGACGAGGACTATCAGGGAGTTACGCGCGGGAATTTCCATTGAATAAGTATAGCTCCGGGGGCCGGGCCTGCGCCAAGGCAAATTCGCCACGAATTCGTCGTTCCCGCGCGGGCGGGAATCCAGGCTTTACAGGCAATGCTGGATCCCCGTCTCCACGGGGATGACGCCAGCAAGCGGTGCGTTCCTAGCGGCGAGCCTGTTCGCGCCGGGACGCTTCCATGTCGCCGCGCGTCTTCAGCAGCGGCTCGAGCTCGCGCCCGCCGATCACATACGTCCACTTCGAAAGTGCCTGTTCCGCGGCAATGCGCTCCTCGAGCTTCTTGCGGCTCTCGGCAAATTCCTTGTCGCGCCGCTCCTTGTCCTGCGGCTTCTCGCCCTTTTCTGGCACACGGCTCTTCGGCGGTTCGCCCCTCACGGTGAAACTGACGTAATGCTCGTCGCTCTTGCCTTTTCTAACGACCTTCACCGTGTACACGAGATTGTCGAAGGTCTCGGCAACGAGGAGGTAAGGTTTTCCGCCAGCCTCCTTTGCGGCATCGGGCGCGACGTCATCGAACGACAGCGCGCCCAGCTTGTTGGTGGCGGAGACCGCTGCGCTCGGGTTGAGCTCGCCGCCGCCTGCCGCGAACTTCCATGGGCCCCATTCCTCGGCACGCGCGATCTTCCAGTGCGGGGCGGCGCCTTCCGGCCCGGCGGCAAGCGTCCGGATGCGCTCGGCCTTGAAGAAATCCTTGTTGAGCCACTTGCCGGGGTCGGCCTCCGCCTTGCCGAGCGGATCCGACACGACCACCACGGTGTCCTTGGCGCCGACGATGCGCACGTAGCGCCCGGCGGGCACGCCGTCCTTCGCAGCCGGCAGCGGATTGAGGGGATCTTTTTTCAGGACCGTCTTGCCCAGGATGAGCCCTGCCAGCACCTTGCCCGCGCCATCCCGGAACTCGATGAGCGTGCCGCCGCCCTCGCCTGCGCCCGGGTCCGCGAGCTCGACCCGCGGCAGGAGCGATGCCCCGACCTGCTCGGATTGCGTCACCTTGAGCTCGACCAGCTTGATCATGAGATCACTGATCTCCCCGAAGCTGGCGGGATAGCCGCCGCGCTCCTGGACTACCCACAGCTTCTCCTTGCGCGCCAGCGTGACCTGGTGCTTCGGGCTCTGCAGCCGGATTTCCGCGACATCAGCGATCTTGAGCCCGGGCAGGAGCTTGGCGCCGATCTTGGCGCCGCTCGCGCGATACGCAGCGATGTCCTGCCAGAAGAGCGCAAAACCCGCGGCCCCCAGGACCACCAGTACGACGACGAGGTAGAGGAAATGCTTGCGGTTCATGTCGCGCGCTTGAGTCGGCGATGCCGGGTGAGCGCGAGCGCGAGTCCGGCAAGCGCGACCAGCAGTGGCACGAGCCCGATGTTGACGACCTTGGTCCAGAACTCGAGCGTGTCGGTCTCGATGCGCAGCCGCTTTCTCAGCTCCTTGAGGGCAAGCCGGGCTTCGGCGGCCTTTTTGCGGAAATTATCGAGCTCGGCCTGCTGCTCGGCGGTGAGGATGGTGCTGGTGACGCCGGCCTTCGACTTCTGCAGCTTCTGGAGGTTTTCCTGCGTCTGGTTGAGGCTGTCCTCGAGTTCCTTGATCTTGCCGAGATACTGCTGCTGCGCCCGCGCCTCCATTTGTTGGATCACCGTCAGCGGCTTGCTGAAAGAGGCGCGGCTGCGCAGGCTGATCAGCGCGCTGTCGCCGGAGAGCTGCTCGACCAGGCCCAGCGCGAGCGCGAGGTTGCCGTTGCGCGGAATGACGACGCGCTGGCCGAACACCTCCTGGACTTCGACCGCGGCTCCGTCGGAGAGCAGGTCCGCGTCGGCGACCAGCACTACCGAGTTTTCTTCCTTCGATTCCTTCAGTTGCGGCTCGGTCTTGTCCTCGGCTTTCTTCTTTTCGTCCTGGCCCTTCTTCCGGTCCGCGCGCGGCACGAAGGGCTGCGGCTTGCCTTGCGGGAACGCCGTGTGGAACTTGCCGGTGAGGCGGATCGCGAGCGGCATTTCCTCGTTGGTGGGCTGGAAGCCGCGCGTGGAGGGCTCGCCGGATAGCGTCGCGATGATGAGATCGACCGGCATCGCGTTCTTCGAGGTACGGGCGAGCACGGTCTGAGTGAGACCTTCGGCGGGCTTGCCCTTGAACGTGCCGCCGAAAACGTAGAGCAGCGTGCCGACCTGACTCGTCACCACGTCATCCTGATTGAGGGCTTGGGTATTGAGCGAAAGCAGCGTCGGCAGCAGGCGCGGTCCCGCCCCGCTCGCGTAGCTGAGATCCGCGATCACCTTGCCCATGTCGATATCGATGCCCCACGCCTTGAACAGGTTGTAGAAGGTGGATTGCCCCGCCTGCGATCCCCCGAACGGGTTCTGGAAGTCGGGCTGCTGGTCGAAGTAGGCGTAGGGATCGACGAACGCGATGAGCTTGCCTCCGCGCAGCACGTATTGGTCGATCGCGTACTCGGTCTCCTCCGGAAGGTTGCGCGGATGGATCACCAGCAGAACCTTGATGTCGTCGTCTATTTTCGGCGCGTCGAGCTTGACCTCCTTCACGTCGAAGATCTTCTTCAGCTCCTGGATCAGCACCCACGCTTCCGTCGGCTGCTGCTTCTTGATCGGGTCAAGGGAGCGTCCAAGCACCGGCAGCGCGCTCATCACTCCGACTACCGGCTTCTTCGTTTCGCCCACCTGAGCGATTCCCCGGGTGATGTCGTACTCGAGCAGCCGCTCGCGGTCCGGCGCGAGCACCGGGATCGCCGCCTTCTGGTCGAGGAACGCGATCGACAGACCCAGATAGAATTTCTCCCCGGTGTTGGTGAGCTGGCCCTCGATCCCGTCGAGCTGGGCGGAATCCTCGGCGTCGGAGTCCGGCTCCGGGTTGAATTTTTCGATCACCACCTTGCCGCGTCCGGCCACGCGGTACTCATTCAGCAGGTCCTCCACCCGCTTGGCGAAGGTCTTCAGTCCCACCGGCACCGCCTCGCTGCCCTGCGAGTAGTAGAAGCGGAGCTTGACCGGCGCCTCGAGCCGGGAGAGCACCTTGCGCGTACCGGGCGACAGCGTGTAGACGTCGCCCTCGGTGAGATCGGCGCGCAGGTTGAACGCGCTCACGATGAAATTGCCGACGATCAGCACCGCGAGCAACGCAATAACGCCGCCGGTCGAGTAGAGCAGGGTTGCGAGGTGCTTGTTTCTCATGGCGCTACCCCGCCCTCTGGTTGCGGATGATGACGCCCGTGGTGAAGAGCGCGAACCCAATCACCGAGGCGAAGAAAACGATATCGCGCGTGTCGAGCACGCCGCGCTGGAAGCCCTCGAAGTGCGTCATCACCGAGAAGGCGGCGATGACCTCGACGACCCGGGGACTCGCGACGCGCGACAGCAGTCCGGTCACGGGCTCGTAGCCGGCGAGGATCAGGAACAGGCAGATCAGCACCGACAGGATGAAGCTGATCACCTGGTTCCGCGTCATGGCGGAAGTCATGCTCGCCACCGCGAGATAGGCGCCGGCGAGGAGAATGCTTCCCACATAGCCGGCGACGATCACCCCGTTGTCGGGGTCGCCCAGCCAGTTCACGGTGACGACGACCGGGAAGGTGAGCGCCAGCGCCAGCGCGAGAAATAGCCACGAAGCGGCGAACTTGCCGACGATCGCCTGCCAGGTCGTCACCGGCATCGTGAGCAGCAGCTCCATCGTGCCGAGCCGGCGCTCCTCCGACCACAGCCGCATTCCGACTGCGGGCACGAGGAAAAGATAGAGCCAGGGATGCCAGGTGAAGAACGACACGAGCGAAGCCTCGCCGCGCTCGAAAAAGCTGCCGACCGTGAAGGTGAAGAAGCCGGCGAGGAGGAGGAAGATCACCAGGAATACGTAGGCGATGGGAGAGGCAAAATAGCCGCCAAGCTCGCGCTTCACGATCGCCTTGATGTTGGTCCAGGAATTCATGCTTCAGTGCCCCTTGACGGTGTCGGGGAGCGTGATCGCACGAAATACGTCCTCGAGGCGGCCCTCCGGCGAGCGCGCCTTCAATTCCGCTGGCGTCCCGTTCGCGACGATCCGGCCGCGGTCGATGATGATGACGCGGGTGCACGCCGCCTCGACCTCCTCAAGTATGTGGGTCGAGAAGATGATTGCCTTGTTCTCGCCCATGTGCTTGATCAGGCCGCGCACCTCGTGCTTCTGGTTGGGATCGAGCCCGTCGGTCGGCTCGTCCATGATCAGGACCTCGGGGTCGTGGATCAGCGACTGCGCGAGGCCGGTGCGGTGCTTGTAGCCCTTGGAGAGCGTGTCGATGGTCTGATAGAGGACGTTCTGTAGGAAGCATTGCTCGACCGCGCGGCCGACCGCCTGCTTGCGCGCCTCGCCCTGCAGCCCGCGCAGCTCGGCGGCAAAATTGAGGAAGCCATGCACCGTCATGTCGGCGTAGCCCGGAGCGTTCTCGGGCAGGTAGCCGATCAGGCGCTTTGCCGGCAGCGGGTCCTCCAGCATGTCGTGGCCGCCGACCGTGATCCGTCCCGACGTCGGCGGGATGAATCCCGTGATCATGCGCATGGTAGTGGACTTGCCGGCGCCGTTGGGGCCGAGGAAGCCCAGGACCTCGCCGCGCTCGACCGTGAACGAGATGTCGTTCACCGCGAGCTTCGGGCCGAAGGCCTTCACCAGGTTCTCGACTTTGATCATGCAACCTCCGCAAACGGTCGCCAGACGGCGCCGCCCTGTTTTTCTGCACCCTTAAATATGTCCGGCCATGCGGCTTTCAATGGGGCCGCCGGACCTCCCCTGGCTCCCGCGCTATTGGACCGGGAGTTTCCCAAAGGTTCCCATACGCCACCGGCCGCGTCGCGGCGAAGCCCGCCCTACTCCAAACCAACTGCGCTACTGGCACCGCATGACGCTGGTGCCGACAGTCTGACTCGAACAGACGACCTACCGCTTACAAGGCGGTTGCTCTACCACTGAGCTATGCCGGCTCGGGGCGACATTATAGACCGAGAAAGCGTGACTCGTGACGCGTGACGGCTCGCTCGTAAAATGGCGAAACTACCGGAGTCTCGCCAGTTCGCTACGAGGGAGGATGCATGATACAAGAGCGCAAGCCTGTCGGCGTGATCGGCACAGGATTGATGGGAACGGCCTGCGCAAAACGCCTGTTAGCGGCCGGGTTCAATGTGCTGGGCTACGACGTCGACGCGGCGAAGCTCACCGGCCTGACGGCGCTCGGCGGCCGCGTCGCGCGCTCCCTCGCAGAGATCGCCGGCGCTTGTGACAGGGCCGTGCTCGCAGTGTTCAACACCGAGCAGGTGGAAGAAACGACCGAGGTCCTGCGTGGACTCGTGGCGTCACGGCCGCAGGAGGCCCCTCCCCTTACCGTGATCTGCATGAGCACCTGCGATCCCGACCGCATCGCCGCCCTTGCGGTGCGGCTCGCTGGCGGGCGGCTGCGCTTCGTCGAAGCACCCGTATCCGGGACCAGCGAGCAGACGGCGCGCGGCGAGGCGCTGGGCCTGATCGGGGGCGATCGCACGGCAGCGGACGGGTCGGGCGACGTGCTCGACGCGATCTGCCCGCGACGGCATCATGTCGGCGCGGCCGGCAATGGCGCGCGCGCCAAGCTCGCGATCAACCTGATCCTTGGCGTGAACCGCGCCGCCCTCGCCGAAGGGCTGGTGTTCGCCGAGCGCATGGGGCTCGATCCCGCGGCATTCCTCGCCGTTGCGCGCGAATCGGCGGCCTACTCCCAGGTCATGGACATCAAGGGTGCCAAGATGGTGAAGGGGGATTTCGCGCCGCACGGCTTCGTCACGCAATCGCTCAAGGACTTCGCGCTGATGGCCGGGCAGGCGCGCCGTCTCGGGCAACGCCTGCCGCTCGCGGAGACCTACACCGGGTTGATGCAGGGCTGCGTCGCCGCGGGCGAAGGCGAGCTCGACAACAGCGCGGTGATCCGCGAAATCCGTCGCCGCGCCGGCAGCTGAACCGCAGGGGGTCTCTGCGGCCGGGACTACCATGGCTGCGGGCGGAAGGCGTGTCAGCTCGCCGCCCGCTCTGCCACCGGTACTCCGAAGCGTACGTCGCGCTCACCTAACGTCTCCGGCGAAAGCCGGTTCCAGCCGGGAACGGTCAGCCACAGGCGGAGGAGATGGCGCCTTCTATCCGGCTCCTGGTAATCCTCGAAGGCCGTGCGGCTGTGAAGGATGACGTAGTTGTTCAGGAACTGGATGTCTCCGGGCTCAAAATCGATCTTGAGCTGGAGTTCGCCGATCAGCCCGTCCAGGACGTCGAAGGCTTCCCTTTCCATGTCGCTCAGCGGAACGCCCGTCGTCTTCTGCGCGAATTCGATCATGCGGCGGGAGTAGCGGCACGAAAGCTTGCCCTGGTAGAACTCGAATACCGGCCAGCGGTAGATCGGCGGCCGGCCTTTCGGCTGCTCGCCGCGCCAGTCGTAGCTGAACCGATTGTAGAGCACGCCCACGTACCACGGGTGGCGCTCGAGAAGCTCGTTGTAGAGCGCCATGGAACTCACGATCAGGCTTTCCCCGCCCGCTTTCGCCGGCCGCCAGCACAGCAACCCCACCACGTCCGTCTCGTCGACGTGAAACGGGGAAGCCGTACTCGTCTGGTAGCCGCGAACCCCGCTGGCGCGGATGTCCAGGCCCTCGTCACGCACGTCACCGAGGAGATCTCCTTTCGCGTTCTGCGATATCGCTCGTCCCAGGTAGGCGCCGATGCCCCAGTAGATGAGCTTCGCCTGTTGCAGCGTGTAGCGCTCGATCGGCAAGCCCTTGATCTGCACGAAGCCGCGCCCGGACTCCAGTTCCCCGGAGATCTTCCGGAGTTCGGCCCCGAAGCGGGGCAGCGGGAAATTCGCGCTGGTCACTTCGGTTACCGGCAACGCTTCGCGCTCGACCGCGCGCAAGGCCGCTTCGATTTCATTCACCGTGCCCGGCGACAGTCGGTAGATCCACGATTCAGTCCGAGCGAGTTCCACGCCCTTCCACGCTACCGCCCCGGTAACGGGCTTGGTCAGGATCGTTCCCATGTATCCGTCGCTCCGATCATGGCAGCATCAAACTTCATAGTGAAACTGCATGTAACGGCGCATGCTGCGCGCCAGCAGGATGCGGAAAATCCGGTCGACAACGAGGCCGACGACGCCCAGCGTCAGCAGTCCCACGAACAGCTGGTCGGTCTGCAGGAGAAGCTGCGAGTTCATGATCAGGAAGCCGATGCCCTCCCGTGCGCCGATCAGTTCGGCGGCGACGATGCCCATGAACGAAAAGCCGAGCGCCACCCGCATGCCGGTCAGGATATAAGGCACGGCAGACGGCAGGATCACCTTCAGGAAGACCTGGTGCTCCGCGGCGCCGAGGCAGCGAGCGGCGCGAATGCGGGTGACCGGCGTGCGGGAGACGCCGGCGGCGGTATTGAGCAGCACGATGATGAGCGTGGCGTAAATGATGATGAAGTATTTCGACATCTCTCCGATGCCGAACCACAGCATGGCGAGGGGCACTATCGCCACCGGCGAAATCGGCCGGATCAACTCCAGCACCGGATCCGCAAGCTCACGCGCGAGCCAGAAACGCCCGATGATGGCGCCGATCGCGATGCCCGACGCGCAACCGATTACGTAACCGACCAGGACCCGCTTCAGGCTCACCCCGACGTGCATGAACAGCTCGCCGCTTTTCATCATCGTCCAGGCCTTGGCGAAGGTGGCTCCGGGCGTGGGTACCAGTGCCGGATTGAAAAGGTTGCCAACCGACAAGTGCCACAATGCCAGCAAGCCGCAAAGCGCGATGGTCGCCATCGCCGCCTGGCGCAGGATGCGCGCCACTTTCTCGTCACGAATTGCCCGTCGCGCGGGTTGTCGGGCGACGCGGGTCGGATGCTCGCCGCTCATGTTGCCTCGCCCATCGCCTTGCGCGCCGCGTACACTTCCTCGTGCAGCAGCGCTTCCAGGCGGCGCGTGAATTCGACGAAGTCGGGAGCGGTGGCGCTGCGCGGCCGCGGCAAATCGACGCGAAACTCGCACTTGATCGTGGCGGCGGGACCCGCCGTCATCACCGCCACCCGCGTGCCGAGCAGCAGCGCTTCGATCAGATCGTGCGTGATGTAAACGATGGTCCTCTGCGTTTCCTGCCAGATGCGCGAGAGCTCCTGCTGCAGCAGGCGCTTGGTGATGGCGTCCAGCGCGGCAAACGGCTCGTCCATCAGCAGCACTTCGGGCTCCATGATCAGGGCGCGCGCAATCTGGACGCGCTGTTTCATGCCGCCGGAGAGCTCGAAGGGAAACTTGTGCGCATCCTCCCTGAGACCGACCATGCGCAGATAGAGATCCAGCTTGGCGAGGCAGTCCTCGCGCCGTACGCCGGCCATGCGGGGCCCGAACAGAATGTTCTCCTCGACGTTGAGCCAGGGAAACAGCGCCTCCCCCACGTCCTGAAAGATCATGGCGCGCTCCACCCCGGGGCCCTGGATCGTCCGCCGCCACGGCTTGCCGTGCCCCTCCCCGGCGAACGCGATCGCGCCCGCAGTCACCTGCTCGAAACCGGCGATCAGGTTGAGCAGCGTCGTCTTGCCGCAGCCGCTCGGCCCCAGCAGGCAGTAGAAATCGCCGCGATCGATCGCGATCGAAATGTCGCGGGCCGCCGTGTACTCGCCTCCGCGCGTATCACGGAACACCTTGGTGACGGCCTCCAGCCGCAACCAGGTCCAGGGCGGGAGGGCGGGCGCGGCCGCAGGGTGCGGACGTGCGGGCATTGCCGGCGCAGCCGACAGACGCGGACTAGCCCAGCGCCGCGAAATGACGCGGTTGCCGGCGCTCGCCCGGCGCGGCGGGCGCGCTATTCGACATAGCCGGAGCCCAACTTGGCGAGAAAGCGCTGGTCGAACATGGTATTCCAATCGAGCTTGATCTTGATGAACTTGCTCATGAACTCCATGTCCTGCCGGAACTTCTTGCTGTAGGCAATGTTCCAGTCGATCTTCTCCATCATGTCGCGCGCGAGCCGGGGATCGTCGAGCCGGATCTGGGCTGCAACCAGCTTGGCCGCTTCATCGAGATTACCGGGGATCCACTTGCCGGCGGCGTCGAGCCCCCTGAGGAACGCGCCGATCTCGGCCGCGTGGGAGTTGGCGTACTCGCGCGTCGTCGTAACCGCCTCCCATTCGTGGAAATAGCCGCGCCCGGTGGTGAGGATGTGCGCATCCTTCACCGCGGCGAGCGCGCGCCAGCCGAACGGCTGCCAGATCACGAAAGCATCGATATCGCCGCGCGCGAGTCCGGTCACCATTTCGGCCGGACGCAGGTTGATCAGATCGACCTCGTTCAACTTGACGTTGCCGCGGGTAAGATAAATCTGGGCGAAAAATTCCGACGTCGAGCCGATCAGCACGCCAATCTTGCGCCCGCGCATGTCGGCGGCGGACTTGATATGGCTGCGGGCGACGATGATCGAAAGGTCGCCGTAATTGGCCTGCGGGCAGATGCCGATGTTGCCCTGGTTCCACAGCCGCATCGCGGGCAGGTCGCCGGTCACCACGAGATGGCCTTTGCCGGCGCGGAAGGCGTCGGCCGCGACCGAGCCGCTGGCGAAGTTGGTGATCGTCACCGGCAGACCCTCCTTTTCGTAGAATCCTTTTTCGGCGCCGATGATCACGTTGCCGAAATGGGGCGTGGTTCCGATGAAGATTTCCATCTTGCGCAGCTTCGCCTGCGCTTGCAGGCGCGTGCTGTGAGCTCCGGCCAGCACGAGGGTGCCGGCGCCGATGCCTTTCAGCAGCGACCGCCGCTTGTGGCTGACATCATGCTTGGTCGTCATAGGGCCTCCTTGGGCTTGGTATGGACGAGCGGCCTGAACGCAGGCATCTGCCCGGCCTGTCTCAATGGGAATGCGAATCCCGCGGCTTGATCCCCAGCGCGTCCCGCGTCCCGGTGCAAAGATTGAGGATCAGCGTCAGATAGACCTTGGTGGTCGAGACCATGTCCGCGACCGACACGTGCTCGCCCTGCTTCGGGTTCCAGTCGCTTTGCCCTTCGCCATGGTGGTGCACGTCCGAGAGGGTGCGGGTGCGGCCAGTCGCGCCGTAGTTCAAGCTCGGGATGCCGTGACACACGAGCTCGCAGGCATCGGAGGCGAACGGCACCGCCGTGATCTCGACCGCCTTGGCGTGCACCTCCTGGTGCGCCACCGACACGGCCTTGTAGATGAGCTCATCGGCCGGGCACTCCGACCCCCACTGGTTCATGAATACGTTCGTCTCGACCTGCAGCTGGGCCAGATCGGGATCCGCCGCGCGCAGCCGCGCCACCACCGCTTCGATCTCCCGTTGCACTTCGATCGGCTGCTGGCCGGGCATGAGGCGGGTGTCCACGTAGAGCGTGCAATAGACCGGCACGCGCGAACAGCGATACGGCCAGCCGCCCTCGATCGCCGACAGCGTGACGTGGGCGGGCATTCCGTACTTCGCGCGACGCGCTTCGTACTCGTCGCCCCACGCCTGGATCGCGTGCATGACTTTCATCATGTTGTTGATCGTGTTGTTGCGCTGATGGCCGAAAATGGTATGCATCGGATCGCCGACCAGCGTGATCCGGCTCCACACGTAGCCGCCATGGGCGTGCATCAGCGTCATTCCGGTGGGCTCGCCGACCACGCAGAAATCCGCGACCGCGCCGTGCGTGATCGCATACCAGGTTCCGCAGGCGCCGCCGCGATAGAGCGGCCCCTGGTAACGATCGACCTGGGACTTCTCGATTTCGCCCGCAACGCAGGCGATGATCACGTCGCCCGCAAGCTCCACCTTCGCGCGCCTGAGGATTTCCGCGGCATGAATGAAGCAGGCGAGCGAGCCCTTCATGTTGTAGATGCCCAGCCCGTAGATCCATTCTCCGTCAACGACCGCCTTCGGCTTGTAGCCGGGCCGATCGGGAAGATACTGCTCTTCGCCGGTGTAGGACGTGTCCATATGGCCGTTCAACATGAGGGTAGCGCCGTCCCCCCTGCCCTTGATCACGCCGATTGCGTTCGATCGCGTGTCCTCGAAGACCTGCGGCAGAACCTTGATACCCGCTTTCTCGTAACGGCCGATGATGTAATCGGCGCACGCCTTTTCTCCTCCGGTAGGAGACGGAATGTTGACGAGATCGCACGCGATTCTGACGAGCTCCTCGCGGTCGACCATCGCGAGTAGCTTCTTCTTGAGCGCCTCTGTATTCTCCGCGGCCATTGCTCGCTCCCGCCGGATCACTCGGGCTTGATGCCGGCGTCCCGCACGATACGGGCGTACTTCGCGAGATCGGCTTTCAGGAAGGCGCGCAGCTCCTCGGGCTTGCCCGGCGCCGGATCGGCGTTCTGCCGCGCGAGTTTCTCTTTCATATCCGAGGAACTCATGATGCCGGCGATTTCGCCGCTGAGCTTTCCGATAATCTGCTTGGGAGTCCCGGTCGGCACCGCGACGGCATACCACTCGACGATCTCGTAACCCTTGAGCCCGCTCTCGTCGAGAGTGGGGAGCTCGGGAATGTATCCGGAGCGCTTGAGGCTCGTCACGGCGAGCCCGCGAAGCCGGTTCGCCCTGACGTGCGGCACGG
>DATICE010000022.1:0-2227 GCA_035456985.1 Burkholderiales bacterium
CACGAAATCGCTTTTGCTCGACCCGGCTCCGGCGATCATGCCGATCCGCTCGAAGTGTTGTTTGCGGCGGAATGCGCAAGCGCATCGGGCGTTGACGGAACCGGGGACAGCGGAGGCAGCGGATGAGCAGGTCGAGGGCGAAGAAGACCGATCCGAAGCTCTGGCAGAAGGTCAAGGCGGAGGTGACCGAAGCCGACAAGGGCGGACGCCCGGGTCAATGGTCGGCACGGAAGGCGCAACTCGCCACGCGGGAATATCAGGAGCGGGGCGGCGGCTACCTGGGCGAGCAGCGCGCGGACAACAGCCTCAAGCAATGGACCGAGGAGGACTGGGGCACCGCCTCGGGGCGCAGGAGCATCGAGACCGCCGAGCGCTACCTGCCGAAGCGGGCGCGAGAGGCGCTCTCGGATGAGGAGTACCGCGAGACGACGGCGAAGAAGCGGAGCGATACGCGGCGCGGCAAGCAGCACTCGCGGCAGCCGGAAAAGATCGCGGAGAAGACCGCAAAGCACCGCTCGCGCGGGCAGAGCGGCGGTCGCGAGCGGCAGATCAAGATCCTATGAGGGTGGACGACGGCCAGGAAGGGTACTGGCAGAAGGTTGTCCATCCACATCGAGGAGGCGACAAATGCCGACCACCGACGCCGCTGCTCAGAACCCTGCCGCCACCGCGCTCGATCGTGCCACCCTGTTGGTCTCGTTGGAACTGAGCCGATCGCGATGGCTGGTGACCGCACTGTCGCCAGGCAGCGCCAAGCTCTCAAGCCATACGGTGGCTGGCGGTGATGGCAGCGCGCTGCTCGATCTGTTGACGCACCTGCGGAGCAAGGCGACGCGGCGGGTTGGCATGCCGGTCGAGATCGTGGTCATCCAGGAGGCGGGCTTGGACGGGTTCTGGATCCATCGTCTCCTGGTGGCGAACGGGATCGAGAGCCATGTCGTCGAGCCCGCCTCGATCGCGGTGCCCCGGCGTCATCGGCGCACCAAGACCGATACGGTCGATGGCGAGATGCTGGTGCGGACGCTCGCGGCCTTCAAGCGCGGCGAGACGCGGGTCTGCTCGATGGTGGTGCCACCGACCCCGGCGGAGGAGGACCGTCGCCGCGTGTCACGCGAGCGTCGGACCTTGCTCAAGGAAAGGGTCGAACACAGCAACCGCATCAAGGGCTTGCTGGCCAGCCAGGGCATTCGTGACTACCAACCCCTGCGGCGGGATTGCCGCGAGCGCCTGGCGGCCCTGCACACCGGAGATGGGCGTCCCCTGCCGCCCCGGTTGAAGGCCGAGATCGTTCGGGAGTTGGATCGGCTCGAGCTGGTGCGGCGGCAAATCGACGAGGTCGAAGCGGCGCGCGATGCGTTGCTGCAGTCACAGGAGGCCAACACCCCGGCCAAGCTCCTGCTGAACCTGATAAGCATCGGTCCCGAATTCACCACGGTCATCTGGCTCGAGGGGCTGTTCCGCGGCTTCAGCAACCGGCGCCAGTTGGCCGCGTATGCAGGCTTGGCGCCCAGTCCGTGGCGCAGCGGTCAGATCAACCGCGAGCAAGGCATCTCCAAGGCAGGTAACCGCAGGCTGCGCAGCACCATGATCGAGCTCGCCTGGCTGTGGCTAAGGTATCAGCCGGAGGCCGCGTTGAGTCGCTGGTTTCGAGCCCGCGTGCAAGACCATCGGGGCCGCATTCGTCGGATTGCGATCGTCGCGATGGCGCGCAAGCTCTTGATCGCGCTTTGGCGGTACGTCTGTCACGGCGAGCTGCCGCAAGGGGCTCGCTTGAAGATCGCATGAGGCCAACCAAACAACCTGTCGACGAAATCCACGAGGCCTGATCAGCCTCGTCGGATCAGGGTGGGCGGACCGTGCTCGGCCTGGGCTGAGACATGCCGTGGTTTCAAGATTGGTCCCGCTTTCCTGAGCCCGAAGCCCCGAGCATGGGGGATGTTGGTGCAGCCGCTCGATGCGGCGACCGGATGTGAGGTGATGCGGCTTTGACGCCGCTTGCGATAACGGGCTCGGACCACGGATCCGAACGGTCAGGAGGAAACGATGGCAAGACGATTCGCTGCTTGACCGGGACTACCCACATGTGAGGTCGAGCTTGAGGTAGAGGTCGCGCAGCCCATCAGGCGGCGTCGTCAGGAACTGATCGGTCAAGCCGTTGAACTTGTGCCCGGTCGCGAGCGGGGTCTGGAAGGCGCTCGCACCGTCTCCCTCGAGCACCTCGAAGCCG
>DATICE010000023.1:0-25971 GCA_035456985.1 Burkholderiales bacterium
CGCCTACGGGCGCACCTACAACTCGCTCGGCCTCGACGTGCTGCCCGAGCGCATCGAAAGCGACGACATTGCGAGCCTCGCGAAGTCGGTGGCATCGGAGATCCAGGCGTGGGAACGCGACATCTTTGTCGCCGCATCGCGGGAATTGCGCCGGCCCCTGCCGGTCCTGCGGGTCGAGATCGAAAACATCCCCGATCCACAGCTGGCTGACGAGGCGCGCAGGGCGGTCGAGCTGGCGCTGAGGCGCGCCGACTACGTGGTCGACTCAGCCAACCCCAATGCCTTGACGCTGCGGATGCGCTTCGGGTACGCGGAGGACTGCTGTGGCGTGCGGCGCGGTGAATGGAGAATCTCGTTTATCCGGCCCGACGGCAGCATCGCACGCAGTTCCCGCTACGTGAGTGCCATCGGCTCGCGCCTCATGCCCTCGACTCTATCGGCATTTTCGGAGGCCGCGACGGTCGCCCAGCTGCAATCCCTCAGCGTGTGGGGCATGGATCCCGCGCTGGCCGTACCGTCGGCAGGTGGGGCAAAATAGGTGGGATGGGACGTGCGCGCCTCATTCTCGCAATGGGATTGGCGGCAATCAGCATTTACAGTCAAGCACAGGCCCAGCCTGTTCTGCGGGAAGCGGCTGGCGAGTATACGGTGCGGGTGCTGGTCGCGCCGCAAATCGAGACAAGCCTGGCGAGCCCGATGCTCGGGCGCATCCTCAGTCTGAACGCGTCGCTCGGCTCCACTTTCGCCAAAGGCAAGTCTCTGGTGGTGTTTGACTGCAAAGAACAGAACGCGCGGGTCGCCATGGGAGCCGCCGAGGTCGCCGCGGCGCGCGAAAATCACGAAGCCAAGCTCCGGCTGCAGGGCCTGCAGGCGGCGGCCGAAGTCGACGTCGCGCTCGCCGCAGCGGCGCTGGACAAGGCGCGGGCGCAGAGCGCGCTGTACCGGGCGCAGGCTGATCAATGCATCGTGAACGCTCCGTTCGACGGGCGCGTCGCCAAGGTCCACGTGAAACCGCACCAGAGCGTCACGGCGGGACAACCGCTGGTCGACATCGTGCAGGCAACGCCGCCGAAGCTGCGTCTCAATGTGCCCTCCAAGTGGCTCGCCTGGCTTACGAACGGCAGGATTTTCACGGTCGCTATCGACGAAACCCTCCGGGTCTATCGGGCCCGCGTTACCGCGATCAACGCCCGCGTCGACGCGGCGAGCCAGACGATCGAGCTCGAAGCCTCGGTTGAAAAGCCGGGCCCGGAACTGCTACCAGGGATGAGCGGCACCGCCCAGTTCGACCTCCCCTGATGACCGCAGCCGGCCTGGCGACGGATCCGCTCGCCGCGATGCTCCAGCTTGAGGCGCGTGCACGCGCCGTCCTGACGGAGCCCGAGCTTCTCTTTGTCATCGCGAACGAAACCTGGCAACTCGCGCCGTTCCGGCAGGCGGTTATTTTCCGCTCCGACCTGTTCGGCAAGCCGCGCCTTAAGGTCGTCTCAGGGCTTGCCGCGATCGAAGAAGATGCGCCGTATGCGCAGTGGCTCGCTGCGGTGGCCGCCTCGCTCTGGCCGCGGCTCGGGAATGCCCCGCGCACAATCTCCACAGGCGACCTCCCCGCAGAGCTTGCCGAGAGCTGGAACGAGTGGTGGCCGCGGCACGTGCTCGCGTGCCCGTTGCTGGCGCCAGACGGGGCGCGCCTTGGATTGGCACTCTACGTCCGCGACGACTTGTGGACGGAGCAGCACACGGCCCTCTTTGCCCGGTTGCACGCTGGCTACGGCTACAGCCTGTGGGCGATCGCGAACCAGGCCGGACGGCTGACGCGGTGGTGGCGGCGCTTCGGCGCGCAGCGCAACTGGTGGCGCTTGCTGGCACTCGCCGCTGTGCTCGCTCTCTTCGTGCCGGTGCGCCAAAGCGTGCTGGCCCCCGCGGAAGTCATCGCGCTCGAGGCCCAGGCGATCGCGGCGCCCATGGACGGGGTCGTGAAGTCGTTCTCGGTGCAACCCAACCAGCCGGTACGGAAAGGCGAGGTCATCTTCACGCTCGACGACACCACGCTGCGCAACCGGCGCGAGGTCGGGGCCCAGGCCCTCGCCGTGGCGCGCGCCGACGCGTTGCTCTCCACGCAGAAGGCATTCGACAGCGACCAGGCGAAGGGCGAGCTTGGCACGATGCAGGGGCGGGTGCGGGAGCGCGAGGCGGACGTGGCTTATCTCGATGAAATGCTCGCCCGCGTCGAGGTCCGTGCCCCGGCCGACGGCGTGGCGATCTACGGCGACCCGAACGACTGGATCGGCCGGCCCGTGGTGACGGGCGAGCGCATCCTGCTCCTTGCCGACCCGAAGGATGCCGGGATTCTCGTATGGCTGCCGGTCGCCGATGCGATCAATCTCAATGCGGGCGCCGAGATGCGTTTGTTTCTGCACGTAGCGCCGCTTTCCCCGCTCGCGGCGCGGCTCACCCAGACCAGCTACCAGGCGACACTTTCTCCCGAAGGAGTCGCCTCCTATCGCATCCGCGGCGCCTTTGACCGTCCCGCCGCCGAGGCGCGCGTCGGCCTCAAGGGCACAGCCAAGATTTACGGACGCCGCGTGTTCCTCGGTTACGTCCTGTTCCGCCGGCCGCTCGCCGCGGCGCGCGAATGGACTGGGCTCTGAGCTTGCCGGGAACACCGCGGCAACGGCCGCTGGTGCTGCCCCGGCTGCGCGAGGACTTGCGCCTCGAAAATGCCTCGGCCAACCGCGACGGCTCGCCGTCGTGGATGATCCACGACCCCGCACGCAACCGCTTTTATCGCATCGGCTGGCTCGAATTCGAGCTCCTGGCGCGCTGGGACGCGCGCGATGCCCAGGAACTCCTCTCGCGTGTGCGTTCCGAAACGCCGCTGAATCCGGACGCCAATGATGTCGCGGCGCTAGTGCTCTTCCTCGAGCATCACCAGTTGCTGCTTGCGGCGAACGCGCGCGATACGGCGCGCCTTGCCGCCCAGCGTCGCCTGAGCGACCGCGGTGTGTGGCACCACCTTCTCCACGGCTATCTTTTCTTCCGCATCCCGCTGGTGCGTCCCCAGCGCTTTCTCGAGGCGACGCTGCCCTACGTTTCGTTTCTGCTGCGACCGACCGCCGTTGCGCTGATCGCGCTCGCCGGTGTGCTCGGGCTGGTGCTCGCCGCGCGGCAATGGGATGCCTTCACGACGACGCTGGGCGCGAGCCTGACGCCAGGGGGGCTCGTCGGATATCTCGCCGCGCTCGCCGTAGCGAAGAGCGTGCACGAGCTCGCGCATGCCTACGTCGCCACGCGCTACGGCGTCCGGGTCTCGCACATGGGGGTCGCCTTCGTGGTGATGTGGCCGATGCTCTACACCGACACGGCCGAGTCCTGGAAGCTATCCGATCCGCGCCAGCGCCTCGCCATTGCGGGTGCGGGTATCGGTGCCGAGTTCGCGCTCGCGGCCCTCGCCACGCTCGGCTGGAGCATCGTTCCGGAAGGCGCCCTGCGCGATGCGCTTTTTTTCATCGCCACCACCAGCTGGGTTATTTCCGTCGGCATCAACGCGAGCCCGTTCATGCGCTTCGACGGCTACTTCCTGCTCGCCGATGCCCTCGATCTGCCGAACCTGCACGAACGCGCCTCCGCGCTCGCCCGGGCGTTCCTGCGCCGCCGGCTGCTCGGCTGGAACGAGCCCGATCCGGAGTTCTTCCCCGGGCGATTGCGGGCCTTCTTGATTGTCTTTGCTCTCGTGACGTGGGTCGTGCGGCTGGGCGTCTTCATTGCGATTGCACTGGCAGTCTATTTCTTCTTCTTCAAGCTGGCGGGCGTCGTGCTGCTCGCGGTGGAGCTTGGCTGGTTCGTCGCGCGCCCGGTGCTGGCGGAACTTCAGGTATGGAACGCGCGACGTGCCGAAACGACACGCCGCGCGAAATTGGGATGGTTCCTGTTTGTGGTAGTGATGGTGGTGCTCCTTGCCGTGCCCTGGCGCAACCTCATCGATGGACCGGCCTGGGCGCGCGCCGCGTCGCAGCACGTCCTCTACTCTCCGCTGCCGGGGCGGCTCGTCACGGCGCCTCCTGCGGAGGGCAACGTAACCGCCAATACCGATCTGTTCCTCGTCGATTCCCCCGATCTTCGCAGCCGGGAAGGCCGCGCGCGCATTGCGGCGGAAACGCTCGCGAGCCTGCTCGCGCGCCTGCCGGGCATGCCAGAAGAACAGCAGCGGCGGGCGGTCATCGCGGAACAATTCGCGCGCGAGCTCGCCGAAGCGACTGCTCAGATGGCCGAGCGCGAGCGGCTCGCGATCAGGGCGCCGATCAGCGGTGTGCTGCTCGACGTCGATCCGGCGCTGGCCGAAGGCACCTGGGTCCGGCCCACGCAGCCGCTTGGCATCGTGATCGATCCGACGGCGTGGGTGGCCGATGTCTATGTGGGCGAGCGCGACCTTGACCGGATCCGTGTCGGCAGTCGAGGGCGTTTCTTTCCGCGCGGAGATGAGCTCGCGCCGATTTCGGGAACGGTCGAGGAGATCGACACCTCACGCACGTCTTCGATCCCGACGCCGGCGCTCGCAGCCGCCCACGGCGGCCCGATCGCAACCGGCGCGGACGCGGAGCGGTTGTCCCCCAAGGCGGCTCTGTACCGCGTGAGACTGAAGCTAGATCGCCCGCCGGCGCGCGCAAGAGCCACGCTCGGCTCGGGCGTCATCGACGGCGAGCCGCGCAGCTTCCTGGGGGAAGCGATGCGTTACGGCGCGGCGATTCTGATTCGGGAAAGCGGTTTCTAGCGGGGCGCGAACAGCCTTGCGTCGTTCCGGTGCTTGGAATAGATTGCTCGAAGTTCGACCGCCTTGTCTTTCTGTAAAGCGGAAAAAGGGGGAATCGGCATGTCCTACTCAACACCGGTCACGCGGCGGGCGCCCGGGGAACTCGAGCGGCTGGTTGCGCGGTGGCGGCCCCTCGCCGCAATCGCGCTCGGTCTGGCCGTGCTCTACGTCGTAGGATTCGCCGGCCCGGAGCAAATCCACAACGCTGCCCACGACGCGCGCCATAGCCTGAACTTCCCATGTCACTGACCGGCGCGTTGCCGCGCGCCAGCTCGCTGCGCGAGTTGGTCCTGCCGGCGCTCGCAGCAGGTATTGCAGCCGGCGCGGTCGCGACGGTGCTGCAGCAGCTGTTCCTCGTACCGCTCATCCTGCAGGCCGAGACGCTGGAAGCGGCTGAACACGTCCGCGCGGCATCGGCGTGGGAGCCACAGGCCGGGCTGGAGCGCGCGCTCTACACCTTGCTGTTCAACTGCCTCGGTGCATTCGGTTTCGCGCTGCTGCTGGCGGGTTGCTACGCGCTACGCGGCGGCGTGAGCTGGCCGCTCGGGCTGTTGTGGGGGCTGGCGGGTTTCGCGAGTTTTTCCGCGGCGCCCGCGCTTGGTTTACCGCCCGAACTACCGGGCGCCGCCGCAGCGGACCTGTCGGCGCGGCATTCGTGGTGGATCGCAACGGCACTCGGCACCGCCGCCGGTCTGGCCTGCCTCTTCCTCGCACGACCGCCCGGGATGCGCGTGCTCGGCCTGCTGCTGATCGGCGCGCCGCATCTCGTGGGTGCCCCGCATCCGCCCGACGTGCACAGCTCGATGCCCGAGGATCTCGATCGCGCTTTCTCCATCGGCTCGCTCGCGGTATCGGCAGTGATGTGGCTGATCCTCGGCGCGGTCACCGCAGCACTCGCACCGCGCGACACGGCAAACCGCGGTTGAGTCCGCGGATCCGGACAAGAAAGTTTCCGGGCCGCTCTGCCGTTCTACTATGCTATTCTGAATTGCGCCGGCTGCGAGACTCCCGTTACTTCAATCATGAGCGACAAACCTCTCTACAAGGGACCCCACGACATGGGCGGCACTGCGGCCGGTCCGATCGACACGACCGACCACGGCATGAGGTTCTGGGAAAAGCAGGCCAACGCGCTGCGCAATACGCTGACCCACCGGAGAATCCTCCTGGTGGACGAGCTGCGCCGGGCCGCCGAGGATCTGGGGGACCAGTACTACAAGCTCGCGTACCACGAGCGCACCACTCTCGCCCTGCGCACGCTGCTCCTCGAGAAGAGCTTCATTACCGAGGCCGAGCTCAAGGCCAAGATGGCGGAGGTGCGGGCGCGCTTCGAGGTTCCCGCCGCGGGGACCGCGCCGGGCCGGAAGGACGCAGGACGATGAGGCCGGGCAAGCGCGCGAAGGCGCGGCGCAAGCGTCCGTCCACCTACACCCCGGCGCCCGGGCATCGCTTCAGCGTCGGCGACCGGGTCTTGATCAAAACCGCGTTCCCGCCCGGGCACCGGCGGACGCCTTTTTACATCCGCGGCAAGGAAGGGGTGATTGAGCGCATCTGCGGCACCTTTCCGAACCCCGAGGAGCTCGCCTACGGGTTCGAGGGCGAGCCCGCGAAGGTGCTGTATCGCGTGCGCTTCAAGCAGAACCACGTGTGGCCGGATTACCGGGGCCCCGCGCGCGACGTCATCGAGATGGAGATCTTCGAGCACTGGCTCCTGCCCGCGTCGGAACGGGGGAAGCGGGTGAGCCGCATGGAGAGGGATGACTGACATGAGCAATACCGACTTCGACCAATATGCGCACCGGAAGCACGACCACAAGCACGGCGACCACGCATCGGCGGCCGCGGAGCATGAAGGTCCGCCCACGGAGTACGAGATCATGAGCCGGGCGATGCAGGAGCTGCTCGAGGCCAAGGGCGTGGTCACGGCCGAGGAAATTCGCCGGAGGATGGAGCTCTTCGAGGAAGAATTTCCCTACCGCGGCTCGCGGGTCATCGCCCGCGCCTGGACCGACCCCGCGTTCAAGAAGCGGCTGCTGAAAGACGGCAAGGCCGCGTGCGCCGAGATGGGCGTGGACCTCGAGGCAACCCGCCTGATCGCCGTGGAGAACACGCCGACGGTGCACAACGTCATCGTCTGCACCTTGTGCTCGTGCTATCCGCGGGAACTCCTCGGCATGCCGCCCACCTGGTACAAGAGCGACAACTACCGCGCCCGCGTGGTGCGCGAGCCGCGGTCGGTGCTGAAGGAGTTCGGCACCGTGCTTCCGGACCACGTCACCGTGCGGGTGCACGACTCCAACGCGGACATGCGCTACGTGGTGGTCCCGATGCGCCCGAAAGGCACGGAAGGCTGGAGCGAGGAACGCCTCGCGGACATCCTGACGCGCGATACCCTCGTCGGCGTTACGGTGCCCAAGCTGTCCGGGTAGAGCGTTCCGTCCTCGAATTACCCCCGCCCCCTTCCCACGTCGGCAAAAAAGCTCTAATCTTTGACCGGGCGTCCACGATATGAAACGGCCGGGCGCCCGCGAGCCCCCGAAAGCCGAGAAGAGGGAGCGCAGCAAAACCATAACGAGGAGGGGATATGTTCCGCATCGCCCGCGTCTCGCTGTTCGCCGTTCTCATTGCCCTGCCTGCACTGCCGACCGTTGCCGCTGATGCGTACCCAGAGAAGCCGATCCGGCTCCTGATTCCGTTTGCGCCGGGGGGCGGCACCGACGTCCTGGCCCGCGCCGTGTCGGATAAGCTCACGGAGGCCCTCGGCACCAGCATCGTTATCGACAGCCGGCCCGGCGCGGGCGGCACGCTGGGCACGGCGCTCGTTGCGCAGGCGGCCCCCGACGGCTACACATTCCTGTTCACGTCCGCAAGCTATACATTCAACCCGAATTTCTACAAGCTGCCCTACGATCCGGTTAAGGATTTGAAGCCGGTCACGATGTTCGGATCGTCGCCGAATCTCCTGGTCGTGCATCCATCCTTGCCCGTGAGGAATGTCAGGGAACTGATCGCGCTTGCCCGCAAGCGTCCCGGCGACATCAACTGCGCCTACGCCGGGCGCGGCAGCAACATCCACGTCACCACCGCGATGTTCCTGCACATGGCCAAGATCAAGGTCACGTTGGTGCCGTACAAAGGGGGCGGTCCCTCCCAGATCGCCGTCATGAGCGGCGAATCGCAAATGTTGATACCCTCGATCAGCTCGTCGATACCCTTTGTAAAATCGGGCAGGTTACGCGCGCTCGGCGTGACTTCCAAGAAACGCGTGCCGCTGTTGCCGAATGTTCCAACGATCGACGAATCCGGAGTGCCCGGCTACGTCAAGGTGGGCTGGTATGCGCTGTTCGCGCCCGCCGCGGTGCCCGAACCCATCATCAACCGCGTATACCAGGCGGTGTCAAAGACTCTGAAGGACCCCGAGATCGTGCGACGGCTGGAAGCCGAGGGTACGACACCCGAAGGCCAACCCCCCAGCGAATTCACGGCTTTTGTCAATTCCGAGCTCGCGCAGTGGGCCAAGCTCATCCGCGATATGAAGCTGTGACGGCGAGAGGCCCGACCCTCAGGAAAAGTAGCTGCCACCGTTGATGAGGTAGCACTGCCCGGTGATGTAGCCCGCGTTCTCGCTTGCGAGATGCAGCATCAGCGCAGTGACCTCCTCGGGCCGGCCCTTCCTTCGCACCGGCTGCCACGGGCGCAGTTCCTTCTCACCTTCGTGCGCGTCGCGCTCGCCGCGGCCGATGGTTCCCGGGCCGATGCAGTTCGCGGTGATGTTGTGCCCGGCAAACTCGCGCGCCAGGCCGCGCGTGAAGCCCACGATGCCGAGTTTGACCGTGGACTTGGCCGCGCCCTCGCCGATGTAGGGCGCGATACCGGAGAGGTTGATGATCCGGCCCCAGCGGCGCTCGATCATGAGCGGAATCACGCTGCGGCAGATGTTGAACGGCCCGTTCAGGTTCACTTCGATATTGCGCATCCACGCCTCGGGGCTGCCTTCCAGGAATTTCGCCTCGTTGCGGTAGCCCGCGATGTTGATCGCAACATCGACCGCTCCCAGCTCCTCGCGCGCGCGCTTGACGAAAGCCGCGACCGCGGCGCTGTCCGTCACGTCGCATTGCACCGCGACGACGCGGACGCCCAGCGACCGCGCCTCGTCCGCGACCGCGCCGAGCTCGGCCATCTTGCGGCTGGTGCAGAGCGCGAGGTTCGCGCCTTCTTGCGCGAACGCAAGCGCTGCGGCGCGCCCCATGTTGCGGCTTGCACCGGTGATCAACACTGCCCTGCCCTTCAATCCCGTGTCCATCTGCCCGCCCCGTATATCACCGGCATTCTATGCGACGTACGGCACGCAGTTCACGCGGCCGTGAGTCCGCCATCAAGGACCAGAGTCTGGCCGGTAACGTACGCTGCCGCCGGGCTTACCAGGTAGCTTACCGCCCCCGCGACGTCCTCGACGGTGCCGAAGCGGCGCAACGGTACGCGGGCGAGCGCCCACTCGCGGTAGCCGGGTTCGCCGAGCGACCACGCGCGCGTCGGCGTGTCCACCCGGCCGGGCGCGACCGCGTTGACGCGGATGCCGTGCTCCGCCCACTCGATCGCGAGCATCCGCGTCATCTGCGAGACCCCGGCCTTGGCGATGCCGTAGGCCGAGCGGCTCGCCAGCGCCACCAGCCCGTGCGTAGAGGCGATGCTCACGATGCAGCCCGGCTTGCCGGCCTTCACCAGGTGCCGGCCCATTCTCTGGCTCATGAAGAATGTCCCCTTGAGATTGACGTCGATGACCTCCTGCCAGTCCGCGGGCGTCACATCCAGCGCCGATTTTTTCAACGGGACACCGGCATTGTTGACCAGCACGTCGAGGTGACCGCAGGCGCTCACGACCTGCGCCATCGCCTGGTCGATGCTCTCCTGCGACCGCACGTCGAGAGGCACCCGCACCGCGCGTGCTCCCGCCGCCTCAATCCCCGAGACGACTTCGCCCAGCTTGTCCGGCCGCGTCGAGGAAACCGCCACGTCGAAGCCGTCGCGGGCGAGAGCGAGCGCGACCGCCGCACCGATTCCTTGCGATGCACCCGTCACAAACGCCGTTCGCCTGTTCTCAGCCATGCGCGAGTCGTGTTGCCGCTAGCGGCGCAGCGCGCCGCGCTCGGCGTAGGCGAGCCACGCCACCGACGCGGCCTGCAGCACCCAGCACAGTCCGAACGCGGCGCGGTATCCCTCGATTGCGTAACGGCCGTCGGTCACCGGCCACAGCCCGATGATCGCGCCGATGCCGTATTGAACGCCGAACGCGAGCATGAAGGTAAACAGGTTGAGCGTGGTCATGACGCGTCCGGTGATCTCTCTCGGAAAGCGCGCGGCAAGCAAGGGGTAGGCCAGAGTGCCGGACGGCGACAGCGCCATGTACAGAATCCAAAGTACAAGGCTCGCCGCCCCGTAGCCGAGCGCAATCGGGATCAGCGCGATGGTGCACGCCACGCAGCCCGCGAGATAGGTGACGAGCGGGGCTACGCCGCGCCGCGCGAGGCCGTCGGATAGGGTCCCGCACAGCACGGCCCCCACGCCGAACGCGCCGGCCGCGAACAACAGGTGATGCGCCAGGTCCGCGCGGTCGAGCCCGGCGACGTCGCGCATCCACGGCCCCGCCCACAGTCCAAGCAGCCCGAGCGCGATGGCCTGTGCGAACACGGCCGTGAGCCCGATGGACCAGAAGCCGCGGTTGCGCAAGATCCCCGCCACGACCGCGAATTGCTGGCGCAACTTGCCGGCTTTCGCGACCGCGGGCTTCTCCGGCACGGCGAGGAAGATCGCCAGGCTCGCGCACACGGTAAACGCGGACAGCACCAGAAACAGCGTGCGCCAGTCGATCACGCGCAGGGCCATCTCGACCGGCTTGGTGGCGGACAGCGCACCGATGGCTCCGACCAGCAGCATCCAGCCCATCAGGGTCGCCATGCGCTCCAGCGGGAACCACAGCGCGAACGCCGCCAGGGACGACATGAAGCAGACCGCGACTCCCAGGCCGATCAGCGCGCGGCCCGCGAGCAGAGCCGGCAGGCCCGCCGCGAGAGCGAACACCACGCCGCCCAGGGCGGCGACCAACAGCATCGTAGCGTTCACGCGGCGCGGCCCGTAGCGGTCGATCAGCATGCCCAGCGGCAGCTGCGCACCGGCGAAGCTCAGGAAATAGACGCTGGTGAGGAGTCCCAGTGTGCCCGGCGACAGGTCGAACGCCTGGGTCAGCTCGGGAAACACCACGGAATTGACGTTGCGGAAGAGGAACGAGAAGTAATAGCCCGCCGCGAACGGCAGGAACACGGCCGCGAGCAGGCGCAGGCTGGTGGGCGCGGTGGCGTGCGCGGCGGGAATCACGTAAGCGGCGTCGGCAGCGGCTGGCCGGCGAAATGCGCTCGCAGGTTCGCGAGCAGCTTTCGACCGCGCTCCTCGCGAACTTCGCGGGTAGTGGATCCGATATGCGGCGCGAGCACGACCTCCTCCATCATCGTCAATTCCACGGGCACCCTGGGCTCATCCCAGAATACGTCCAGCGCCGCGCCAGCGATGCGCCGGTCCTTCAGGGCCGCAATCAGCGCCGGTTCATCCACGATCGGTCCGCGCGCGATATTGACGAGATAGCCCTCCGGTCCGAGGGCATCGAGAATGCGTGCATTCACGAGGTTTCGGGTCTCCGGTGTCGACCGGCATGCCACGACCAGGCAGTCGGACTCGCGCGCAAGATTTTCGAGTTCGGGATGGTAAGCATAGGCGACGCCCTCCTTGCGGCGTGGCCCGTGATAGCACACCGACATCCCGAACGCCTCCGCCCGCATCGCAATTTCCCGGCCGATTGCGCCGAGCCCGATGATCCCGCAGGTCTTGCCGCCCAATCCCGATCCTGGAGGGAGCAGCCCGGACAGCCATCGTCCCGCCCGAACGAAACGGTCGGCCTCCACGATGCGGCGCATGACAGCGACGATCATCCCCATCGCCAGGTCGGCGACATCTCCGGTGATCGAATCCGGCGTGTTGGTGACGGCTACGCCGCGCCGCTTCGCCAGGGCGAGGTCTACTGCGCCGTGCGGCGTCCCGAAGCAGCCGACGATTTCCAGGCGCGGCAGCGCCTCGAACAGGCGGCTCTCGATCCCGGAGGATCCGGTCGTCACCACTGCGCGGATTCTCCCGGAAATTTCCTTCACGAGCGCGTCCGGATCGCGCTCGGTCCACAGCTTGTGGACGGAGTACTCGCGCTCGAGCGCGGCGAGCGTCGGCGCGTAGATCGGCACCAGGACGAGGATTTCCGGCCTCATCCTGCTAGTAATGGGACTTGAAGCTGATCGCTTCGCGGTAGGCGAGGTCTTTCAGGTCGATGTAGGAGCGCTTGGTCTTCCTGTCCACCGTGTACTGGATCTTGCGGTTGGTTTCATTCGTGGCGCGAATGTCGAGGAGCTCCAGCGCTTCCTTGACCTCCCATTCATGAGCGCCCGCGATCCCTGCCGGCGCATAGATGATCGAGCCGGCGCTTACCGGGTATTCCTTGCCGTTGATGTCGCGCACGGTGGCATGCCCGGAAATCACGTAGTAGCAGGCTTCGATCGGGTGCCAGTGGAGTTGCTCATATGTTCCGGGCTTGTAGGTGGCGCGGCCGAGCCGCACCCGGTCGGTCCCCTGCACTTCCGGCCACCCGACGAGCCGCTGGTAGGTCTGGCCGTCGGTGACGCCGCGTCGCCCCTTGCAGTCCCTCTGCTGGATCACCTTCAATGTCGATTTGACTTTCATGCCCTGATCCTCCTGCTGCCCCGGAGACGCGCGCTGCACAACGGAAACGCCGATGATATATCCTCATCATGAATTTACCACCGATCGCCCTTCGCGAATCGTGGATCGAGTGACCCAAACTGCCGCCGCGGCCGGCACGCTCAAGCTCGGCGACCTGACCGTCAACCGCATGGGCTTCGGCGCGATGCGGGTCGCCGGCGCCCATGTCTGGGGCATGCCGGAAGACAGCGCGGACATGAAGAAGCTGCTGCTACGCGCTTACGAGCTCGGCCACAACTTCTTCGACACCGCCGACAGCTATGGTCCCGACGTGTCCGAAATCCTGATCGCGGAAGCGCTGCATCCGTATCCGAAGGACCTCGTAATTGGCACCAAGGGCGGACTCGTGCGCCCCACCAGGCACCGCTGGGACGAGGACGGCCGGCCCGAGCACCTGCGCAAGGCAGTCGACGCCAGCCTGAAGAAGCTCCGGCTCGAACGCATCGATCTCTACCAGTTTCATGCGCCCGATCCCCGCGTGCCGTTTGTCGAGTCCATCGGGGCGCTCGCCGAGCTGCAGCGCGCCGGCAAAATCCGGCACCTGGGCGTCTCCAACGTGACCGTGAAGCAGCTCGAGGTTGCGCGCCGCATCGCGCCGATCGTTTCCGTGCAGAACGAGTACAACATCGAGCGCTGCAAGGACGACGACGTCCTCGCCGCGTGCGAGCGGGCCGGCATCGCCTTCATCCCCTGGTACCCGCTCGGCGCGGGCCGCGTCTTGCGCTCGGAGAAGCTGAAGCGGGTCGCCGCCCGTCGCGGAGCGACGCCCGCTCAGGTGGCGCTCGCGTGGCTGCTCGCGCGCTCCCCCGTGATGCTCCCCATCCCCGGCACGCGATCGATCGCTCACCTCGAGGATAATGCCGCGGCGGCACGGCTCGCTCTCTCCACAGAGGATCTGGCCGCCCTCGACCGGGTATGACGCAGCGGTGCGCCAGGAAGGATGCGCGATCCCCAAAAGCATGACATCATGCGCATGTCAGGTGACAGTTGTAGCAGTCCTTTCCGTTCCTTACCCCTTATTATTTGCCGATTGACTCGAGAAAGCGGTTGGCATGGCCGACAAGAAAATCATCGCGGTGGTAGGCGCCACCGGCAACCAGGGCGGCGGGCTGGTCCGCGCCATACTGGGCGACGGCAGCGGCAGCTTCGCCGTGCGCGCGCTCACCCGCGACCCCGATTCCGAGAAGGCGCGGGAACTGGCGAAGCTCGGCGCCGAGGTCGTCAAGGCCGACCTCGACAGCGCGCCGACCGTGAAGGCGGCGTTCGACGGCGCCTACGGGGCCTTCTGCGTCACCTTTTTCTGGGATCACTTCGTGCCGGAAAAGGAGCTGGTGCAGGCCGCCGTGATGGCGCAGGCGGCAAAACAGGCCGATCTGAAGCACGTCGTGTGGTCCACCCTCGAGGACACGCGCAAGCTCGTGCCGCTCACCGACGACCGCATGCCCACGCTCATGGAAAAGTACAAGGTGCCGCACTTCGATGCCAAGGCCGAGGCCAACCGGGCATTCGCGCAGTTCGGGGTCCCGGTGACCTACATGCTGACCTCGTTCTACTGGGAGAACCTGCTCTACCTCGGCATAGGGCCGAAAAAGGGCAAGGACGGCAAACTCGAGCTCACGCTGCCGATGGGCGAGAAGCGCCTCGCGGGAATCGCCGCCGAGGACATCGGCAAGTGCGCGTTCTGCATTTTCAAGGCAGGCTTCGACCTGCTTGGCAAGACCGTGGCGTTTGCCGGAGATCACCTGACCGGAGCGCAGATGGCCGCCGCGCTCGCCAAGGAGCTGGGACTGCCGGTGAACTACAATCCGATGACGCCCGAGGAGTACCGCCGGCTCGGAACACCCGGGGCCGAGGAGCTCGCCAACATGTTCCAGTACATGCAGGATTTCGAGTCGGAGTTCTGCGCGGTGCGCAACCTCGATTCGGCGCGCGCGATCAACCCCTCGCTGCAGACCTTCGGCGGCTGGCTGTCGCGGAACAAGGATCGCATCCCGCGCTCGTGACGCGGAGCAGCATGTCGGTTCGAACGAGCCGGCTTGAAGGGGCTGGCATCACGCGGCATCAGAACTAGAACGTTCATGTAAACTCATTGCGACGTACCGGAGGGGCGGGCACATGAGAACTAGGAACTGTCTGTACGGGGGCGTTGCGGCAGTGGCCATCGCCGCGGTTCTCGCCGCGTGCGCGGTGCCGATGGACAAGCCGCAGGCGGCGGACGAGGCAATCCATGTCGGGGCAGCCGACCTCGGCGGCGTGGTCAATAGCTCGAAGGGCCCGGAGGCCGGCGTCTGGGTGATCGCGGAGACCACCGATCTTCCGACAAGATTTGCGCGCATCGTCGTCACCGACGAGCGCGGGCGTTACCTGATGCCCGATCTGCCGCAGGCGAGTTACAGCGTCTGGGTGCGCGGCTACGGGCTGGTGGATTCGCCCAAGCTGCGGACCGCGCCCGGGAAGCTCCTGAATCTGACCGCGGTCGAAGCGCCCACTGCGGCTGCGGCGGCGGAGTATTACCCTCCCATCTACTGGTATTCGATGCTCCGGATCCCGCCGAAGAACGAGTTTCCGGTCGGGCCGATGAAAAGCCAGCCCGAATGGCTGAATCAACTCAAGACCACCGGCTGCATGTCGTGCCACGCACTCGGCACCAAGGGCACGCGGACGATGCCCAAGGATTTCGCCCACATGAAATCCACCGAGGCGTGGGCGCGGCGCATCGCCTCCGGCCAGGCCATGACACAGATGATCAACGTCCTCAACCGCTTCGATCGCGAGCGCGTCCTCTCCGATTGGGCCGACTGGACCGACCGCATCGCCGCCGGCGAGCTCCCGTTCGCCCGGCCCGACCGGCCGCAGGGCGTTGAGCGCAACGTCATGCTGACGCTTTGGGACTGGAGCACGCCCACCGGCTACATGCACGATCTCATCTCGACGGACCGGCGCAACCCGCGGGTGAACGCGAAAGGCAAGCTCTACGGGGCGCCCGAGGAGAGTACGGACTACTTCCCCGTGCTCGACCCGGGCACGCATACCGCGAGCCAGGTGAAACACCCCGTGCTTGACCCGAAAACGCCGTCCTCGGTGAGGAACCCGATGGCGCCGTCGCCCTACTGGGGGTCCAAGCCGATCTGGGACAGCCGGACCAGCATCCACAACCAGATGATGGATGAGAAGGGGCGGGTCTGGATGGCTGCGCGTGTGCGCCATCCGGATAATCCCGCCTTCTGCAGGAAGGGCTCGGACCATCCTTCGGCGAAGGTGTTCCCATTGAACAGCGCGAGCCGCCACCTCTCCATGTACGATCCCGCGACCGGCAAGTTCACGCTGATCAGCACGTGCTTCCCGACGCATCACGTGATCTTCGCCGAGGATGCCGGAAATACTCTGTGGGTCTCGAGCGGGGTCACCGGGCCGGGCGTCTTCGGCTGGTTCAACCGCAAGCTGTTCGAGGAGACCGGCGACGAAGTGAGATCGCAGGGCTGGTCGCCGTTCATCCTCGACACCAACGGCAACGGCCAGCGTGACGCGCACGTCGAGCCCGGTCAGCCGGCCGATCCCGCCAAGGACACGCGCGTGGCGGCGAACCTCTACAGCGTGGCTTACAACCCGCAGGACGGTTCGATCTGGGGGACGCAACTTGGATATCCCGGCCGCATCGTTCGCGTCGCGCCGGGGCCGGATCCGACGCGCACGGCGCTGACGGAGGTCTACGAGCCGCCGTTCCCTGGCTACGGGCCGCGCGGCGGCGATATCGATCGCAACGGCGTGTTCTGGGCCTCGCTCGCGAGCGGCCATCTCGGAGGCTTTGACCGCAGCAAGTGCAAAGGCCCGCTCAACGGGCCGAACGCGACCGGCAAGCATTGTCCCGAGGGCTGGACCCTCTACCGGTTCCCCGGGCCGCAGTTCCGCGGCGTGCCGGACGACGGCAGCGCCGAGGCGAGCTACTACGTCTGGGTGGACCAGTTCAACGCGTTCGGACTGGGAGCGAACGTCCCGATCGCGACCGGCAACATGAGCGACTCGTATTTCGCGCTGGTCAGAGGCAGGTTCGTGACGATCCGTGTGCCCTATCCCATGGGGTTCTTCGCCAAGTGGGGTGAAGGCCGCATCGACGATCCCCGTACGGGTTGGAAGGGAAAGGCGCTCTGGGCAACCTACTCCACGCGGACGGTGTTCCACGTCGAAGGCGGCACGCAGAACCGGCCCCGTGTGGTGAAGTTCCAGCTGCGTCCCGATCCGCTCGCGCGCTAGCCGGCGCGGCCTGATGATGTGTGACTGATCGCACAGGAACGGCCGTCCTGATCGTGGGCGCCGGCCCGGTCGGGCTCGCGCTGGCGATCGACCTGGGACTGCGCTCGGTTCCCTGCATCGTCGTGGAGCAGCACGACCGCGTCGGACTGAAACCCCGCGCAAAGCTGACGAACGTCCGTTCCCTGGAGCTGCTGCGCAGCTGGGGCATCGCCGACGAGCTGCGCCACGCCTCGCCGCTGTCGCCGGACTACCCCACGAACATCGTGTTCGCCACACGGCTGAACGGCTACACCCTCGCGCGCTTCGAGGACGCCTTCTATTGCGCGCGCACCCGCAGCGACCTCTATCCGGAGCCCGGCCAATGGGTCCCGCAATACACGCTGGAGGAAGTGCTCTGGCAACGCGCAGCCGCACTTCCTGGCGTCCAGCTCCGCTTCGACTGCCACCTGGAGAGTATCGCGCAGGATAGCGACGGCGTGTCCGCGGAGCTGGAGGATCTGAGGTCCGGCGCGTACAGCACAGTACGCGCGGAGTACCTCGTTGGCGCGGACGGCGCACGCAGCACGGTCCGCACCCTTCTCGGCATCAACATGCAGGGCGACGGCGCGCTCGCGCCGAACCTCAATATGGTGTTCCGCGCTCCGGCGCTCGTCGGCATGCACGACAAGGGCCCCGCCGTCATGTACTGGATGGTCAATCGCGAGCTTTCGGCCTACTTCGGGCCGCTCGACCGCGACGGTCTCTGGTTCCTCATCGCCCCGCGGCTTCCCGATGGCGTGGATTCCGACGGCCGCGACGCCCGGGAAGTGGTGTACCGGTCGAGCGGTCTGCGCTTCGACCTGGAAATCGTCCACGTCGATCCGTGGACCGCGCATTGCCTGATCGCGGAAAGCTACGGCGCGGGACGCATCTTCCTGGCGGGCGACGCCTGCCATCTGCACCCGCCCTCCGGCGGCCATGGCATGAACATGGGCATCGCCGATGCGGCCGATCTCGGCTGGAAGCTCGCTGCAACTCTTCAGGGGTGGGGCGGCCCGCGCCTGCTCGGCACCTACGAGATCGAGCGCAAGCCGCTGCATCAACGAGTCATCCGCGAAGCGGTCGAGAACTACGAGTTGGTGGGCGACCGGCTCGCGCGCGAAGGCATCGAGGCGCCGGGCGCCGAGGGCGACCGGGTGCGCGAGGAGGTCGGTGCGAGCATCCTGAAGGGCAAGCTGAGCGAATTCCGCAGCCTCGGCGTGGTGCTCGGCGGCCGCTACCGGGATTCGCCGGCCATCCTTCCTGACGGCACGCAGCCGCCGCGCGAGCAGGTCACGGAGTATGAGCCATCCGCGTATCCGGGCTGCCTGGCGCCGCACTTCTGGATGCCGGATGGCACGTCACTCTACGACCATTTCGGCCCGGGCTTCACGCTGCTGGCCGGCCGGGGCGCCGACTCCGCAGAGATCTCCCACCTGCAGCGCGCGGCGACACAACGGAGTGTGCCGCTCAAGACCGTCGCGCTGGCTGATCCCAGATTTCCCGAGCTCTATCAGGCGCGGTTCGCGCTCGTGCGGCCCGACCAGTACGTCGCCTGGCGCGGCGACCGGTTGCCGGACGACTGCCTCGATCTCATCGACCGCGCGCGGGGGGGACCATGAAAATAGACATCTTCAATCACGTCATGCCGGTGCGCTACCTGGAGATGATGAAGGCCCATTCCAGGGACCAGGGCATCATCAAGCGCATGACAAGCCTGCGCATGCTGTGGGACATCGAGGCGCGCGTCGGCATGCTCGATCAGTGGCCCGACGTGCGCCAGGTGCTGACACTGTCCCTGCCCTCGCCCGAGCTTCTAGGCGGGCCGGAACTTTCTCCCGAGCTCGCGCGTATCGCCAACGACGACATGGCGGTAATGTGCGCGCGCTGGCCGCGGAAATTTCCCGCGTTCATCGCTTCGCTCCCCATGAACAACGTGCCGGCTGCGCTGGAGGAGATGGACCGCGCCATCGGGCAGCTCGGCGCACGCGGCGTGCAAGTACTCACCAGCGTCAACGGCCGCCCGCTCGACGAGCCCGAGTTCTACCCGGTGTTCGAGCGCGTGACGCGGCACCATGACCTGCCGATCTTCATGCATCCCGCGCGGCCGGCGACGCGCGCCGATTACATCAACGAGCAGAAATCCAAGTACGAGATCTGGCAGGTACTCGGCTGGCCATTCGAATCGAGCGTCGCGATGGCGCGCATCGTGTTCTCGGGCCTCCTCGACCGCCTGCCCGGCATGCGCGTGATCACTCACCATTGCGGCGGGATGATCCCCTATTTCGCCGGGCGCGCCGAGACCTTGTGGGCGCAACTCGGCAGCCGCACTGCCGACGAGAACTACGAGGAGCTTCTCAAGCGCATGGCGAAGAAGCCGATCGAGTACTTCAGGATGTTTTACGGCGACACGGTGCTCGGGGGATCGGCCTCCGCGCTGCGCTGTGGCCTCGACTTCTTCGGTCCGGACCGGATCGTGTTCGCAAGCGACTGCCCCTTCGACCCCGAGGGCGGGCCGATGTACATCCGCGAGGGCATCCGCTCGATCGAGAAGCTCAAGCTCTCCCCGGCGGTGAAGCGCAAGATCTACTCCGGAAACGCGCTGAAGCTCCTGCGGCTGCCGACGGAAAATGAAAACGCCCGCCGGCGGACGTCAAAGAAAAAACGCTGATGAGGACTTGACTCCCCTTTAACGCACCATTTCCTCACTACGTGACTGTCGTCAGAATTTGTAGACGACGCCCACCGAAAGCAGATCGATATTATCCACTGCCTCGAATCGCTCCCATTCCGCCCGTATGCCGAGGTTCTTCGTGAAGTCATAGCTCGCCCCGATGCCATACGACAGGTCTGAGCCGTCCTGCTTCCCCGAAAATGGCAAACCACCGGTCACGTCGTTCGCCTTGGCCTCCCAAGAGTAGAAGCCAGCCTTGCCAAAGAGCGAGAATCCGGAGGAACCCAACGGCAAGGTGCCGACGGCGGATAGATTGAGGCCGTACGTTTTGACCGTGCCGCCAGTGACAGGGGTGCCCTGAAACGTGCCGCTGTAACTGGCCTTGCCGAGATCGACCCAGGCAAGCTCCAACCCGAAATTCTGGTTGAACTGGTAGCCCCCGAAGATCTTGAACCCCGTGTCCGTGCCGTCGACCGTTCCCGAGGTAATCAGGTCTGGAATGGCGTTGCCGTCGTCGAAATCGCTCTGGCCTACGCTACCTCCGATATAGAAGCCTTGGGCGGCGGCCTGGTGCCCCGCCACCGTGCCGCTCAGTGCCAGAAGAGCGGCCACAACCAGTCTTGTTGCTTTCATTTGACGTTCTCCTTCCCCGTAACAAGCCGATGGTGTCCGACACAAGCCCTGATCAGAGCCGCACCATCCTAACGGTCGCTCTGAACACAGTTATCCTCTCGCGCAGCGGGATCGGCCGGTATCCCATGTTCATGGGAGGAAGTCGCTGAGAACGAAAACGTCACTTAGGCAGGGTTCCATGTCCTGCAGGTGATGGCTCACTCTTTATACGACGCGTCTGACTTGTCCAGCATCCGCAGCAAGGCCCTCCACTCCGGCCGTTTGGGTTTGTACGGAAGCGCCTTGAACTGGGCCGCGGTCTTCTCCGCCACCGCGGGCACAGGAATACGGAGCTTTCCCCCGCCCGCCATCGCGGCGATCTGCGTCTGGCACGCGCGTTCGAGGTAGTACATGAGGTCAAAGGTCTCCGGAATGGACGCCCCGCAAACGAGCAGCCCGTGATTGCGGAGGATCATCGCTTTCCGATCGCCGAGATCGCGCACGAGCCGCACCTGCTCGTCGAGCTCGAGCGCAAGCCCCTCGTAGTCGTGATAGGCGATGCCGTTCCAGAAGCGCATTGCGTGCTGGGAGATCGGCAGCAGCCCCTCCTCCTGCGCCGAAACCGCGATCCCGGCCTGCGTGTGCGTGTGCATCACGCATGCGACATCGGGCCGCGCCCGGTGCACGGCGCTGTGGATTACGTAGCCCGCGCGGTTGAATCCGTAGCCCGTGGGGTCCTCGACGATTTCCCCTTCGAGCGTAACTTTCACCAGCGTGGAGGCGGAGATTTCGTCCCACAGCTGGCCAAAGGCGTTGATCAAAAAATGGTGCGCTGGACCGGGCACGCGTGCCGAGATGTGCGTGTAGATGAGGTCGGTCATGCGGTAATGCGCAGCCAGCCGGTAGCACGCCGCGAGATTGACGCGCGCATCCCACTCCTCGGCGCTGACCCGCTCGCGCAACGGCGCCTTGACCAGATTGCGGACTTTGGAGCTCATATGCCAGATCCGTTCGCGCTTGACCGTCAGGAAACGGCCATCTGTATATCATAGTATTGTTTCGACCACCGCCTCCGGAACGCGCAATCGGGCCCGGCCACCATGGATACTCCACACTACGAACGAGCGCTGATCGTCGGCGCGGGAGCGGGACTGAGCGCCGCGCTGGCCCGCCTTTTCTCGCGCGAGGGCATGAAGGTTGCGCTCGCCTCGCGCAACACCGAAAAACTCGCGCCGCTATGCACCGAAACCGGCGCCCGTGCGTTCCGGTGCGACGCCGTCCGCCTGGTGGAGGTGCGGCGCCTGTTCTCGGCGGTCGAGAGCGCGGTGGGCGAACCGGATGTCGTGGTCTACAACGCCAGCGCCCGCGCGCGCGGGCCGCTCGTCGAGCTGGATCCCGCGGAAGTCGAGCGCGCGCTCGCGGTCACTGCCTTCGGGGGATTCCTCGTGGCGCAGGAGGCAGCGCGGCGGATGCTCGCGAAGAAGCACGGCGCGATTCTTTTCACCGGCGCTTCTGCAAGCGTCAAGGGCTATCCCCAGTCGGCGCCGTTCGCGATGGGCAAATTCGCGCTGCGCGGGCTCGCCCAGAGCATGGCGCGCGAACTCGCGCCCCAGGGAATACATGTCGCCCATTTCGTGATTGACGGCGGCATCGCTCGGCCGGGGCGCGCCGCGCCCTCGGAAGCGCCCGATGCGTTGCTCGATCCCGACGCGATCGCGGCCAACTACCTTCACGTGCTGCGCCAGCCCCGCAGCGCGTGGACGTGGGAGATCGAGCTGCGGCCGTGGGTGGAAAAGTTCTGAACCGGCGGCGCGCCGGCGGGATGGTGCTAATAGAAATGGTGACGCTCAGCGCGCGGACGCGGTGAGCTGGGCGTTCACGATGTTGTCGTAGCCGCTCTCCGGCTTGAGCAGGCCCCAGTCGGTCATCCACTCGTGCAGGTGCTCGTACTCCTCGCGCGTGTAGGGGCGCGGGGCGACGTAGCGGAAGCGCGGCAGATAGAAGTCGTCCTCGGTCAGCTTCATGATGTCCGCCGGCACTTCGCGGATCATGTACTTGAGGTAAGGCCGGATGTTCTGGTTGATCTTGTTCACTGCCTTGAGGATCGCGCGATTGATCGCGGCATACATCTCCGGGTCGACGTCCGGCGTCGCGACTTCCGCCCCTTCGTAGAACGCCTCGCACACGATCTTCAGCCCCTTCTTTGACGCAACCGTGATCCAAGGCTCCATCACCGCGGCCGCCTCGACCTTGCCTTCCTCGAGAAAGCGCAGGCGCTGCTTCGGTCCGCCGACGTGCACGGCCCGCACCTCATTCTTGCCGAGCATGGCGCCACCGAGCATGGACAACGTGATGTAGTGCGACCCGGCGTGGAAATTCACGGCGACGCTCTTGCCGCGCAGATCCTGCGGAACGTTATACGGGGAGTCGGCGCGCACGACGATAGCCTGCGTGGCGACGGCGGCGCGCTTGCTGATCACCTTGACGTTCCGCGCGCTGTCCTGGGTGCGGCGGATCTGCCCCCACTCGCAGGCGCGGTACATACAGAACTCGCCCTTCTCGATGCCTTCGTGCCAGCCGTAGGACTTGACCAGGCGGTGATCCTCGATCGGCTTGTCGGGGACCTCTTTGTCCCGGTCGCGCCCCGAGCCGGCGGGAACCAGCTCGACGTCGTAGCCTTCCTCGGCGAAATAGCCCTCTTCCTTCGCCACGTGGTAGGGCAGCGAAAACACCGCGTTATTGACCTCGATCCTGGCTGTCTTGAGCGTCATTGAAGCATCCCCTCCATTTTCCGATGGGCGAAGAAAAACCCCGCTCGCGCGGGGTTCATGAGGCATGCCGGCAGAATCAGACCGGAACCGGCTCTTCCTGGGTTCCCGTCTCCGGCGCTGCCTGCCGTCCTTCAGCCTTCCTACGGGCCGCTTCCGCCTTTGCGAGCTCGGCTTCCTTCGGCTTCTTTTCCATCTCCTCCATGCGGCGGATCCAGGCGAGGCGTTCGTGGTAGTCATAGCACATAGCGTTCCTCCTTCCGGATGAAACAGTAACGGCATGGATAGCTTACGCCTCATTTGGCTTCCCTGCTCGCCCCCTGCTAGTACACTGGCCATATCGACGCGATCTGTCATGCTGGTGCGGTCAATATGCTTATTCCTTGCGGGCATCGCCCTCGGCGCCTGCACCTCCCCGGCACCGAACCCTCCACTCGCCCATGACGGTAGCCCCCGAACTGCGGTCTATCTGGTGGCCCACGACAAGCATTCGGGAATTGCGATCCGCCGCGCCGATATCCCCGCCGGCGTGTGGCCCGAGATTCATGACTTCCCGAAGGCTGATTACCTCGAGGTCGGCTGGGGAGATCGTGACTACTACTACGGGCGTAATCAGGGCTTTACTGACGCGCTGAGAGCGGCATTCGGATCCAATAATCCGAGCGTGCTCCACGTTGTCGGCGTGCGCGGCACGCTTACGCAGAATTTCCCCGCAAGCGAAATCATCGAAGTCTCGCTTCCGCGCGAAGGCTTCGAGCGCCTGATCCGCTACATTCACGACGCGTACGACCGCACAGGCGCACCGGTCGTCGCGCCGCTCGGTCCGGGGCTCTACGGCGACAGCCGGTTCTACCCGGGGCGGGAAACGTTCAGCCTCCAGCGCACCTGCAACGTCTGGACGGCGCGCGGCCTGCGCGACGCGGGATTGCCGATCGAGGACTCGATCACGATGGAGGGGGTGATGTCCCAGGCGCGCGCGATCGGAACCGTCATCCAGAAGCCGCGCGAGTAACCGGCGGCACGCGATGTGCCGGACGCACTATCATAGATCCCATGTGCGGCCGGTACTCGCTCCATACCAACCCCGAAGTCATCGCGCTCTACTTCAAGCTCGGGCTGCTGCCCGACCTCACCCCGCGCTACAACATCACGCCCGGCACCAACGTCCTCATCGTCCGGCAGGACCCGGAAAAGGGGCGCATCGCCGACCTCTACCGCTGGGGGCTCATTCCCGGCTGGGCGAAGGATCCGGCGATCGGGAACAAGCTCGCCAACGCACGCGGCGAGACCGTCGCCGAGAAGCCGTCATTTCGCAGCGCGTTCAAGCGCTGGCGCTGCCTCATCCCGGCAAGCGGCTTCTACGAATGGAAAGCCGTCGCGGGCCGCAAGCAGCCGTACTACGTCCGCCCCGTGGGCGCGGATCTCTTTGCCTTCGCGGGCCTGACGGAGCGCTGGATGGGCCCCGACGGCCCGGTGCATTCCTGCGCGATCATCACGACCGATGCAAACGAGTTGATGCAGGGCATCCACAACCGCATGCCGGTGATCCTCGCGCCGGATGACTACGCGGCGTGGCTCGATCCCGCCAACCAGGCAGCCGTGCAACTGAAGGCGCTGCTGAAACCCTGCCCCGCCAAGATGATGGCGGCGCACCCCGTCAGCACCCGCGTCAACACGCCCAAGAACGACGAGCCGGCGCTCATAGAGCCCCTCGAATCAGCCGCTTAGCAGGGACGCCGCACGGCGCTTGTCGGAGCACGGAAGGATGGTGTATATATATACACCTATCCCCCTCCGCCCCCATGGAACCGCTCACCCCGCGCCAGGCAAGGATTCTCCAGCTCGTCCGGGACGCGATCGAGGGCAACGGCTATCCGCCCACGCGCGCCGAGATCTGCGGCGCGATGGGCTTCAGCTCCCCCAACGCCGCGGAAAAACACCTGCGCGTACTCGAGCGCAAGGGCGCGATCGAGATCGACGGCTCCCATCGCGGCATCCGCCTGAAGGCCGACACGGGCGTCCCCCTCATCGGGCGCGTCGCCGCCGGAAGCCCGATCCTTGCTGAAGCAAACGTCCAGGCGCGCTACCGCCTGGATCCCGCTCTCTTCAAGCCGCGCGCCGACTATCTCCTCAAGGTGCGGGGCTCAAGCATGCGCGACGCCGGCATCCTCGACGGCGACCTCCTCGCGGTGCACGCCACGCACGAGGCGCGCTCCGGCCAGATCGTCGTCGCACGGCTGCACGACGAGGTGACGGTGAAGCGCTATAAGCGTGCCGGCAACCGTGTGCAGCTGCTGCCGGAGAACCCCGACTTCAAGACCATCGAAGTCGATCCGCGGCGCGATGCCCTGGCGATTGAGGGCGTCGCGGTCGGGATCATCCGCAGCGGCAGGACGCTATGAGCGCATTGGCGGGGCTCCTGTCCCATCCCGCGATCTGGCGCGGTAACGCGCTGGGGAGCGTCGCGACGCCGGGCGTGCCGACAGGATTTCCCGCGCTCGATGCGGAACTCCCAGGCGGCGGCTGGCCGGCGGCGGCGTTGACCGAGATCCTGCCGCAGCACGAGGGGATCGGGGAGCTGCGCATCCTCGGGCCCGCCCTCGCGAGCCTGTCGGCGCGCGGGCGCGGGCTGGCGTGGATCGCGCCGCCCTACCTGCCGTACGCGCCGGCCCTGCAGGCCGCGGGCATCGATCCCGCGCGGCTGCTGGTGGTGAGAACGCGCTCGCCGCGCGAAACCCTGTGGACGGTCGAGCAGGCCCTGCGCTCGAACGCCTGCGGCGCCGTGCTCGCCTGGCCGCAGAAAATTACGTGGCCCGAGGCTCGCCGCCTGCAGCTCGCGACCGAGGGCAGCCAGGCGCTCGCCGTCCTGTTCCGTCCGCCGCGCGCCGCCGGTGAGGCCTCGCCCGCCGCGCTGCGGCTTGCACTCGACACCTGCGAGGGCGATCTCGCGGTGCGCATCCTCAAGCGCCGCGGCGCGGTGCTCGGGCGGCCGATCCGGCTGCATCCCGCCCCGGTCGTGAACCGGC
>DATICE010000024.1:0-7143 GCA_035456985.1 Burkholderiales bacterium
CAACGGGTTGATGGCCGGGCCCGCGGTGTCCTTGTAGGGGTCGCCCACGGTGTCGCCGGTGACGGCGGCCTTGTGCGTGTCCGAGCCCTTGCCGCCGAAGTTGCCTTCCTCGATGTACTTCTTGGCGTTGTCCCAGGCTCCACCGCCCGTGCACATCGAGATCGCGACGAAAAGTCCCGTCACGATGGTGCCGATCAGCACGCCGCCGAGCGCGCGGATGCCCGCGCCGGGGCCCAGCAGGAAGTTCATGCCGAAGCCGATGATCACGGGGATCAGGATCGGCAGCAGGGAGGGCACGATCATCTCCTTGATGGCGGCGCGCGTCAGCATGTCCACGGCCCTGGAGTAGTCGGGCTTGGCGGTCCCTTCCATGATGCCCTTGATCTCCTTGAATTGGCGGCGCACTTCGACGACGACCGAGCCTGCGGCGCGGCCGACGGCCTCCATCGCCATCGCGCCGAACAGGTAGGGCACCAGGCCGCCGATGAACAGGCCGATGATGACCGCCGGGTCCGACAGGCTGAAAGCCTCCAGCTTGCCCGCGATCTCGAGGTTGTGCGTGTAGTCCGCGAACAGCACGAGAGCGGCGAGGCCGGCCGAGCCGATCGCGTAGCCCTTGGTGACGGCCTTCGTCGTGTTGCCGACCGCGTCCAGCGCATCGGTGATCTTGCGCACTTCCTTCGGCAGGCCGGCCATCTCGGCGATGCCGCCGCCGTTGTCCGTGATCGGGCCATAGGCGTCGAGCGCGACGATCATGCCGGTCATCGAGAGCATCCCGGTCGCGGCGATCGCGAGCCCGTAGAGGCCGGCGAACTGGTAGGCGGCGTATATGCCCGCGCACACCGCGAGCACCGGCCAGGCGGTCGCCTTCATCGAGACGCCGAGGCCGGCGATGATGTTGGTCGCGTGGCCGGTCGTGGACGCCGACGCGATGTGCCGCACCGGAGCGTATTCGGTCGCGGTGTAGTACTCGGTGATGACCACCATGAGCGCCGTCAACACCAGCCCCACCAGCGATGCGACGAAGAGCCTGAGCGGCGTCAACTCCGCGTACTGCTCGCTGATGTTCCCCATCATGGTCCAGGTGACGATGGCGAAGCCGATGGCGGCGATGATGCCGGAGACGATCAAGCCCCGGTACAGCGCGTTCATGATCTTGCCGCCCGGTCTCGCCTTGACGAAATAGCAGCCGACGATCGAGGCGAGGATCGATGCGCCGCCCAGCGCGAGAGGATAGGTCACCGCGAGAGGCCTCACTTCCGGCGCCGACAGGAGCAGCGCGCCGAGCAGCATGGTGGCGATGATCGTCACCGCATAGGTTTCGAACAGGTCCGCCGCCATGCCGGCGCAATCGCCGACGTTGTCGCCCACGTTGTCGGCGATCACCGCGGGGTTGCGCGGGTCGTCCTCGGGGATGCCGGCTTCGACCTTGCCGACGAGGTCGGCCCCGACGTCGGCGCCCTTGGTGAAGATGCCGCCGCCGAGACGAGCGAAGATCGAGATCAGCGAGCCGCCGAACGCGAGCCCCACTAAGGGCTGGGCGATATCCTTGACCGAGGCGCCGTGCGCCGCGGACTCGAGCAGAATCCAGTAGAAGCCGGTAACTCCCAGCAGCCCCAGGCCGACCACCAGCATGCCGGTGATGGCGCCGCCGCGGAAGGCGAGGGTGAGCGCCTCGTTCAGGCCCTTGCGTGCGGCCTCCGCCGTGCGCAGGTTCGAGCGCACCGAGACGTTCATGCCGATGTAGCCCGCGAGGCCCGAGAGGACTGCTCCGATCGCGAATCCCACTGCGGTCGACCAGTTGAGCGCTACGCCAATGATGACGAAGAGCACGATACCGACGATGCCGATCGTGCGGTACTGGCGGTTCAGGTAGGCGGTCGCCCCCTGTTGAACGGCGGCAGCGATCTCGCGCATGCGCTCGTTGCCCGTGGGCTGGGCAAGGATCCACCGGATCGAGGTCCCCCCGTAGACGAGCGCGACGATCGCGCAGATCAATGCAAACAACAGACCATATGACATAACGGCTCCCTGTGTTGGTACTTTTCAGATCTTGAAGGCGGTATTCAGCTTCTTGGCCACCGGAACGTTCTTAAGCTTCACGTACGCGGGCAGTCCGTTGCGGTACGGCGGGTAGTCCTCGCCCTGCACCAGCGGCTCCAGGTACTGCCGGCATTTCGCGGTGATGTGAAAGCCGTCCTCGGTGATGAAGTCTCGCGGCATCATCTTCTCGTGGTTGGCGATGTCCTTGAGATCTGCCACCCCGATGGTCCAGCGATAGGGCTTGTTCGATTTCCTGACGATGATGGGCATGACGCCGCTGCGCCCCTTCACGGCGAGCTCCACAGCGGCCTTGCCCACGGCGTACGACTGCAGCACGTCCGTCTTAGAGGCGATGTGACGGGCGGAGCGCTGCAGGTAGTCGGCCACGGCCCAGTGGTACTTCTGCTTGAGCTTGTCCTGGACCAGTTGCGCGATCAGCGGCGCGACGCCGCCCAGTTGCGCGTGGCCAAACGCGTCACGCAGGCCCGACTCCGACAGGAACTTGCCGTCCGGTCGGCGCAGGCCTTCGGACGCGGCGACGGCGCAGTAGCCGTATTTGCCGACCGTCTCGGTCACCTTTGCGAGGAAGCGCTCCTCGTCGAACGCAATCTCGGGAAACAGCAGGATATGGGGCGCCTCGCCCGCCTTGTCCTGGGCCAGGCCGCACGCCGCAGTGATCCAGCCTGCATGCCGTCCCATGACTTCCAGGATGAAGACCCGGGTCGAGGTGCGCGCCATGGAGGCCACGTCGTAGCCGGCCTCGCGGATGCTGGTTGCGACGTACTTGGCGACAGATCCGAAACCCGGGCAGCAGTCGGTGATCGCGAGATCGTTGTCCACGGTCTTGGGAATGCCGACGCAGACGAGGGGATAGCCCAATGCCTGCGCGACCTGCGACACCTTGTGCGAGGTGTCCGCAGAATCGTTGCCGCCGTTGTAGAAAAAGTAGCCGATATCGTGCGCCCGGAATACCTCGATCAGCCGCTCGTACTGCACGCGGCTTTCTTCCGGGCTCTTCAGCTTGTAGCGGCACGAGCCGAACGCCCCGCCGGGGGTGTAGCGCAGCGCGCGGATCGCCGCCGCCGGCTCCCGCGACGTGTCGATGAGATCCTCGGTCAGCGCACCGATGATGCCGTCGCGCCCGGCGTAGACCTTCCCGATCCTGCTCTTGTGCTTGCGCGCGGTCTCGATGACGGCGCAGGCGGTGGTGTTGATTGTAGCGGTGACACCCCCGGACTGGGCGTAGAAGGCATTTTTCCTGGTCATGACAGTGGGAAGGTCTGAAACGGGCGCTATTTTACGCGAGTCGGTGGGTGGGGAGCGCGCGTCGTCATTTGATGCCCAGGGCGGCAAATACCCGGGCCCGGGAAGCGTCGACGCTGCCGCTGCCGTCGACGCGGACATAACGCGGCGCCGCGGGCCCGCCCGCCGCCTGCTGCCGGTAAAAGTCGAGGAGCGGCCCGGTCTGCGCGTGATAGGCGGCGATGCGGTTGCGCACCGTGTCCTCGGCGTCATCGGCGCGCACGCTGAGCGGCTCGCCGGTAATGTCGTCCGCGCCTGCGACTTTGGGCGGATTCCGGGTGACGTGGTAGACGCGTCCGGAGGGCAGGTGAGTGCGGCGTCCGGTCATGCGCTCGATCACTTCCTCGTCCGGCACGTGGAGCTCGAGGACGATGTCGATGCCGACACCGGCATCTCGCAGCGCCCGTGCCTGCTCGAGCGTTCTCGGAAAACCGTCGAGGATGAAGCCGGCAGCACAGTCGTCCGCTTTCACGCGCTCATGGACCAGCTCGACGACCAGGCGGTCGGGGACGAGCTCCCCGCGCTTCATGTAACCCTCCGCCTCGCGGCCACGGGCAGTGCCGGCGGCGACCGCGGCACGCAGCATGTCGCCCGTCGAGATCTGGGCGATCTTCAGGCGCTCCCTGAGGGCCGCCGCGTGCGTTCCTTTGCCGGCGCCCGGCATTCCCACGAGCACGATCCTCATCGTTCGTTGACAGCCGGCGCTGCGTTTCCGGCTCGCTAGCTCCTGGTGGAGAGTGCGGCGAAGAGCTTGTCGCGGATGTGCTCGATCGATCCCTTGCCGTAGATATTGACGTAGAGCGGAGCGCGCAGCTCTCCCCGCTCGCGTTGCTTCATGTAGTAGGCGATGAGGGGCTTGGTGAGGGAATGGTAGGTCACGATGCGGCGCCTGGCCGTTTCCTCGTTGTCGTCCGGACGCTGGATCAAGGGCTCGCCGGTGACGTCGTCCTTGCCCGGCACTCGCGGCGGATTGAACTCGGTATGGTAGGTGCGGCCGGACGCCGGGTGCACGCGCCTTCCGGTCATCCGCCGCAGGATTTCGTCGTCGTTGACCTCGATCTCCACCACGCAGTCAATGTCGATGCCGGCATCGCGCAGCGCTTCGGCCTGGGCGACCGTGCGCGGGAAGCCGTCGATGATGAAGCCCCGTGCGCAGTCGGGCTGCTTCACCCGCTGCTTGACCAGCTCGATCACCAGATGATCGGGCACCAGCTCGCCGCGGTCCATGTAGCTCCGGGCTTCCCGCCCGAGGGCCGTGCCGGCCTTGATCTCGCCCCGCAGCATGTCGCCGGTCGAAATCTGGGGGATTCCGTATCTCTCGATAAGGAAGCGGGCCTGCGTGCCCTTGCCGGCACCGGGCATGCCCAGAAGTATTATTCTCATGGCCTAGAGCCTATCTCAATAATAGGCGCGTGATGCGTTGCGGCCAGGACGGGATGGATGCGAGGCGCACGGCGCAGGTCATATGTCGATATGGCCAAGCCGGGCAACAAAGCAGACGGCGCGCCGGAGCGTTGAGCAGGGGCCCCGCTTGCGGGGATGCGACCGCAGAGGCGCGCATAGGCACGCGGATTGAATCCGGCGCGCTTGGCCCGCTCCGGGGTCGCACCTACGCCGATGGCGCAGGCACTGCTCCGCCCTCCGCGTGCCCCTGGCCACAACCCGCAGGGACGGGGCGATCTGGGCGCATCTTGTTGTCGGTAGCCCTTGCAATATCGACATATTGCCGCGGGCTATCCTCCTAAAGCTGCATCCCACATCGCCTCCGTCGCACACGTGCCTATTATTGAGATAGGCTCTAACCGCGCGCGCCGAAGATCATGCGTCGCACGAGAAACTCCCGGGCGGGCGGGAAAGCGCCCAGCGCCGCGAGGCCCAGGCCGCGCGCAAGCCTCAATAGCGCGAGGTCGTTGGAGAAGAGGCGTACCAGCGAATCCGTGAAAAAAATCCCGCCGCCGCGGTCGAGCCGGCGCCGGGCCGCGTAGGCCCGGAGGAGCTCCGGCCCGCCGATATCCGCCGGATTGCAGTCCCGGACCAATGCTGCGAGCTCCCAGGCGTCGCGCAGCCCGAGGTTGAGACCCTGCCCGGCGACCGGATGCAGCGTCTGAGCGGCGTTGCCGACCACGACCGTGCGCGGTTCCGCAATATGGGCTGCAATCTTCAGGGCGAGCGGAACCCACGCGCGCCCCGTGGCGGCGAGAAAGCGCCCGAGCCGGTTCCCGAAGCCCGCCTGCAGCCGCTGCAGAAATTCGGCCTCGGTCAGCGCGCACAACTGCTGTGCGCGATCCGGCGCGGTCGTCCAGATCAGGGCGAGCGCCTCGCCCGTGGGCAACAGGGCGAGCGGCCCTTCGGGGGCAAAGCGCTCGTAGGCGACGTTGTGGTGCGGCGCCTCGCACGACACGCGGGCGGTCACCGCGGCCTGGCCGTAATCGCGGATGCGCGCCCCTGCGGCGGGCAGCGCGCCCCCATCAGCCACGGCGAGCAATCTCGCGCTGGCGCGACCGACGCCGGTGCCGGAGGCAAAACGCACGGCCGCCGCGTCGCTTCCCGCCTCGAGCGCGCTGGCCGCGGCCTGGATCCGATCCACGCCGCCTCCGCTGACCAGTGCGCCGGCGAGCGCCGCGGCGAGCGTCCCGTAATCCATCACGTAGCCGAGCGCCGGCACGCGCGCCTCCCGCGCGTCGAGCATTGCCTGTCCAAAGGCCCCGCGCTGGGAAACGTGGATGCGCTCGATGGGGGTCGCGCCCTTGAGTCCGTCCCAGACACCGAGCCGCTCCAGTATCAGGCGGCTGCCGTGAGAGAGCGCGATCGGGCGCGCATCCGCCGCAGCGGGCGCGGCCCGCGCCTCGAGCTGCCCGACCGCAAGGCCCGCCCCGCGCAGGGCGAGCGCGAGGGCGGCGCCGACGGGCCCGCCGCCCACGATCAGGACATCGTAGTCAGCCATCGCGCGCGCCGATCCATGCCTCGATGTCGGCCGCGCCCTTGGGGGCGTCGCGCGTCAGCACCTCGGCTCCGGTCTCCGTCACCAGCACGTCGTCCTCGATGCGCACCCCGATGCCGGACAGGCGCTCGGGAACGTCCTTGCCGGCCCGGATGTAGCAGCCCGGCTCCACGGTCAGCACCATGCCCGGGGCAAGCGTGCGCCAGTCCCCCCGGCGCTTGTAGTCGCCGGCGTCGTGCACATCGAGTCCTAGCCAGTGCCCGGTGCGATGCATGTAGAACTTCTTGTAGGCCTCGGTCTCCACGACCTCTGCGAGCCCGCCGGCCACAAGCTTCAGGTCGATCATGCCCTGGGCCAGCACCGCGACCGCCGCGCGGTGCGGGGCATCCCACGGCACGCCCGGCTTGACCGCGGCGATGGCCGCACTCTGGGCCGCCAGCACCAGCTCGTAGACCTCGCGCTGGGGCCCGCTGAAGCGCCCGTTTACCGGGAAGGTGCGCGTGAGATCGGCTGCGTAGCCGTCGAGCTCGCAGCCGGCGTCGATCAGCAGCAATTCCCCATCCTCCAGCATGCCGTCGTTCTGCACGTAATGCAGCACGCAGGCGCGCTCACCGGAGGCGACGATCGGGGTGTACGCGGGGGCCTGCGCGCCATGGCGCCGGAACTCGTGCAGCAGTTCCGCCTCGATCTCGTATTCGGCCCGGCCGGGCCGCGCCGCGCGCATGGCGCGGCGGTGCGCGCCGGCGGATATCGCCGCCGCCCGCCGCATGACGGCGAGCTCCTCGGGTCCCTTGACGAGCCGCATCTCGTCGAGCAGCGCGTGCACGTCCTTGACCGCGCGCGGGGCGGCGACGCCG